>JANYBN010000157.1 GCA_025360785.1 Geobacter sp. | reverse complement strand
AGGTCTAAATCTGAAAGCGAAACTGACTATCAGAAAAGCATATGGATTCAAATCTCCTGAATGCTTAAAAACAGCTTTATATCATACACTTGGGAAACTACCCGAACCACTATGCTTGCACATATTTAGCTGAAGAGCCATATATAAATACTTCAGCCGTTGTTAGTATTAAAAAAGATATAATAATCGTTTTTTTATTTTATTTCCATTTATACCGTTAGAGCCAATCCATAAAATTAATAGTGGTGACAAAAACAATCCAAGATACATTATAGATACAATAGAATAGTACACAATATTTAATAATAACGTTTTGGGTTCAGACAATACCTGCACTAATTTAGATATTTGTTGCCCATATAATGCTGGTGTATTCCCTGTTTTTTGCAACCAATAATTAAATATCAAAAGAATACCTAATGTTATTACAATAGATAAACAAGATTGAATTAAACGTTTTTTTGTTTCACCACTAATCACATTAGTTATCACAAATGCTATAGGTATAAATAACCCATGTTGCCTATCCAAAACAGAAAGAACAGCAAAAAAAGTGCCCAGTAAAAAACAAGACCACTGCAATGATGTGCCCTGTAAACATTTAATATAAAAAAAGATGGATATCACGCTGAAAACAGCGAACGGAATATCAGTCATAAAAGTAAAAGAAAGAGAAAAAAATATTGGATTGAATGCAATTACTAAGGTCAAAAAATATGCTATCCATTTATTAGTAGTTAATTTCCTAGCTATTAAATATATGGTTATAATTCCAAAAAATGACAATACAAGAGTTGATATTCTTAAGATATAATGGGAAAATCCTCAAATTCTTCCAAATAACGAGCCCCATAAAACTTGTGAAAACAAAGTCATTCCTGTCCAATCAGTAGGCTTAAAGGCCCCTGTAGTTAAAAAATTTTTAACTGCAATTACAAATGACCAATCATCGTTTAATGGGAATTCACCTATAGGGCTTATTAATGCAATAGAGATAATCCAAATGATCAAAAGACTGCATAACTCAACTAAAATATTTTGTTTTAAAAAAACATTTTTCTTCATATTAGCACCTCACGGATTAAAGCCTGATGTGAAACAGCTCGTTCTATCGCCCACTACGGCAACTCTTCTGCAATGTCAGTCAACTCCATATTCTGAGGAACGTACTGAAAATACAACTTTTGTAAGTAAATTGAATGGTGAACTACGTTAGGAACAGAATCATCTCAAACTCAAAGTGCACATGCTGGCATCAAATAAGCCGACTATTTCAAAATAGTTAAGGCGCAACATAAGCCAGTGTGACTGGCGGACAAAGCTGGCGCGTTTTTGATGAAGGTAAGCAAGCCTCCGTAAACAGCAAGCAGTACTCCATGAGTAAATGTGCTGAATCTAATTTTAAGCGCACCACATTTGCGGTTTTTATGAATATTGTCAACTGTTTTTATTCGTAAAATGGCACGTTTTTCCTTGACCCATATCCCATGACAACTTACCCTCTGCACATGACTTCCGATCTGACTACCGCACCAATTCCACAGCTCATCCGGCGGTTGGCCATTCCGGCCGGAACCGGTTTTTTCTTCAATACCATGTTTAATGTAGTGGACACCTGGTACGGAGGAAGACTATCTACCAGCGCTCTGGCCGCCATGTCGCTTTCCTTCCCGGTTTTTTTTCTGATACTGGCGATAGGCAGCGGTGTATCAAGCGGAGCAACCACCATGATCGGCAACGCCCTGGGCCGCAAGGATTTTGAAGAGGCCCGCCGATATCTGTCCCAGTCACTATCATTCGCCATGATGCATGCGTTTCTCCTCACTGCAGCCGGACTGGCACTGGCCCCGAAGATTTTTTTCCTGATGGGAGCCCGAGGTGAATATCTCGCACACGCACTCAGTTACATGAATGTTATTTTTGCCGGCTGCTCCTTCTTTATGCTCAATTTCGTAATGAACGCCATACTTAATGCTCACGGCAACACCCTGGCATACCGCAATTTTCTGATCGGCGGTTTTTTTCTCAATCTGATTCTGGATCCGTGGTTTATGTACGGTGGCGCGGGATTGCCGGCGCTCGGACTGGCCGGGATCGCCCTGGCTACAGTTTTTATCCAGTGCCTTGGAGTCTTTTACCTTTTCAGTCAACTAGCTAAAACCGGCAGCATGCCAACCTTCCATCTTGCCGATCTTCGTCCGCGATGGAGTTATTTCCGAGAACTTTTCAGACAGGGATTTCCGGCGGCCATGAACATGATGACCGTTTCTTTCGGGATCTTCATCATCACCTGGTTCGTAGGACGTTTTGGTGAGCAGGCTGTGGCAGCATACGGCATCGGCACACGCATCGAACAAATCGCCCTGCTGCCGGTCATGGGGCTAAATATGTCCACCCTGGCCCTGACCGCCCAGAATTTCGGGGCCGACAGAATCGACCGCATCCGCGAAACGCTCCGGGTCTCGCTCCGCTTTGGCGTGATGCTTGCCGCCACCGGAACAGTTGCTGCTCTCCTGTTTAGCCGTGAGTTAATGGGGGTTTTTACGTCTGACCGCTCCGTCATTGAGACAGGGGTCGGGTTTCTGTCTGTGGAAGCGTATATACTGCCGGCGTATGTTCTGCTCTATATCTCTGTTTCTGCAATGCAGGGTATAAAGATGCCGATGTTCGGTCTGTTTATTGGAATGTATCGCCAGATTGCCGGACCGGCTTTTGTATTCCACCTGTTCACAACCGTCATGGGCTTAGGTTTGATCGGTATCTGGTGGGGAATATTCGGAATAACCTGGTCGGCGGCATTAATTGTTGTTATCTATGTCAGCAGGACACTTGCCAAACTTGAAAAGGATCTTATAAGAACATGAAACGGGTAGCTATCAGCACACTGGGATGTAAAACCAATCAGTTCGAATCGGCCGCCATGATCGAGCAATTGAAAGCCGCCGGGTATCTTGTCGTCCCCTTCACGGAACCGTCCGACATTTATATCGTCAATTCATGCACAGTCACCGCCCGGACCGACGCGGAAACGCGCCGACTGATCCGCCGCGCCCGCCGTCTTAACCCTGAATCTCGCATTATTGCAACCGGCTGCTATGCCCAGGTGGCGCCGGGCGAGCTGGAAAAGATGCCTGAGCTCGACTGTGTGCTCGGCAATCAGGAAAAGCAAAACATCACTGTCCTGCTGGAATCCACCGAACACTTGGTTTCCGACATCTCCTCAATCAGCCTTGCCGAACCGCTCAAATTGACCAGTTTTGCCGAGCATGCCCGCGCTTTTCTCCAGATTCAGAACGGCTGCAACTCGTTCTGCACATACTGCATTGTCCCCTATGCCCGCGGCCGCAGTCGCAGCGTCAGACCTGACGATATCATGCAGGGTGTCCGGGATCTTGCCGCCAACGGTTTCAAGGAGATCGTGTTGACCGGCATCCATCTGGGCGCCTATGGTCTTGATCTCGGGACACCGATGACACTCACTGCTCTCGTAAGACAGATTGATGATGAGTACATTGTGCCCCGTCTGCGCATCGGTTCGGTCGAACCGAATGAAGTAAGCGAAGAGCTGCTGAGCCTGATGTCCCGGTCAAAGAGCATCTGCCCGCACCTGCATCTGCCTCTGCAAAGCGGCAGCGATTCGGTTTTAAACAGGATGGGGAGGCCGTACTCCTCCGATCTTTTTCGGGATCTGATGGGAAAGATCTCCTCTGCCATGCCGGACGCCTTCATCGGCGCTGACGTCATTGCCGGCTTTCTGGGAGAAACAGAAACGGAATTTGAAGAGACCGTCCAACTGTGTGAGAATCTGCCGTTCTCGGATCTGCACGTATTCCCCTATTCCAGTCGCCCCGGCACCAAGGCGGCCAGCATGCCGGGGCACCTTCAGGACCGCGTTGTTACCGAGCGGGCCGCACGTTTGAGGGGAATAGCCAAGCTGAAAAAAGCAGCATTTCTGGAGCGGTTTGCGGGTAAGGAGCTTAAGGTGCTGGTTCAGGGTTATAATGAAAAATCAGGGTTCTGCAAAGGGTTATCGCGCAATTACATTTCAACTTCGTTTTCCGGCGAGAAGTCGCTTGTGAACGAAGAGGTATCGATTATGATAACCAGCTGCAATGGGGAGGTTTGTTCAGGTTAAACGGTTGGTTGACCACTTCCCACACCTGACAACATCAACTGTAGAGATAGGCACCCATGACGGCCCACCCCAGCACGCCAAGCGTAACCAGAGCGCACAGCAGTGCCAAAACCCGATCGAACGAGTTTTCCCTTCTCCGTTCGTTGTAGCCGACTAGCGCTCCGAAGACAATCCCGCCGAGAATTCCGCCGCCGTGCCCCCAGTTATTGATCCCCGGAAACATCAGGCCGAATATGAAGAGGCTGATTACCCACCCGCTCACCTCGCGGTATACCGAGCTTCCATAGGCGCCCCCCCTGCTTTTCCCGTAATAGAGCAGGGATCCTATCAGTGCGCAGATGGCTGCAGAAGCGCCGATCGTGAACGGCACTCCAGCCAGGTATGAAACCACGTACCCGATGACTCCCCCCACCGTGTAGATGGTGAACATCCGGCTGGTCCCGAACTCGCCTGTCACCTGCGGTGCTATCTGCTTCAGGGCCATCAGGTTGAAAACAAGGTGAAGAATGCCGCCGTGCAGGTAACTGGCGCTGATCAGCGTCCAGTAGCGCCCGAAATGATCAATCGGATACGTGCCGGTTGCGCCCAGCAGCAGAAGGTTGCTCTGGCCGGGAGAGAGGAAGCCGCTCACTCCCCCTGATCTGGCGCTCATCACGAGCGAAATGGCAAAAAACAGCACATTGACAGTGATGATCGCTTTTATCAGCCACTCACCATCCAGGGCTCCGCGCGACCAGTTCATGAACTGCCACCATGGAGCGGAACGGGATGTGCCGCACCAGGAACAGGTTGCCTCTTCGCTGCCGACCAGACGCCGGCAACGCGGACAGAGAATCGCCCGTTGTTTCATCAGTATACCTCGCGACTTCCTATTTATACGGGACTTAGCCCCCGGCTACAATCAGACTGGAGCGCCACTTGTAAGCATCAAGCTGGGCTTCAAGAAGCCGGGCCAGAGGTATATTAGTTGCTTCTACAAGTGTCTGTACTTCACCAAAATTAACCATTTCAAGTGTCTCGGCAAGTGCCAACAGGCCGCCCAATTCGCCTTCCCGGTTAAGAAGCGCCTCCGTGATGGCATCGCTCAGATTTAGTTCTTTCAGGATTTGTTCCATGGATGATTCCAAAAGAACATCCATGAGAGACATAATACCGGCCATAAAAGCTTCTTCAACCGCTTCACTGCTGCGTGGCACACCATATCGCAACATTATCAGATATTCCATAAAACGTCCACGCACAGCAGCCATCTCAAGGAGCGGATTATTTATCCCCCCGTTTTCGGAACTGGCATAAATCGCCAACTGCACCCAACGCCGGAGTTTATCGAGCCCGAGGATCATAATTGCATGTCGGAGGTTTTTGATCTTTTCCCGCAAGCCGACATTAACCGAATTCACAAGTTTGATCAGATTATAGGAAAGGTCCGGATAATTCCGGAACACATTTTCAATGTCCTCAATGTCCATATCTTCGCGCAGTGATTCGAGCAACTTAAGCATGCCGATCTTTGAAATATCCGGGGCTTTTCGCTTAAGCACCACCGGACGGGCAAAGAAGTATCCCTGAAACAGTTCAAAACCTAACTCCCGGCATTCTACAAACGCATCCATCGTCTCCACACACTCGGCAAGGAGCGTTACGGGATAATCGCGAAACTTCTCAACCATCTCCCGCAGCATTTCATTTGGTGTTTCGAGCAGGTTGATTTTTACGATATCAATAAAGTGATAGAAAGATTCATTTGTAGAGGCATAAATATGATCATCAAGAGCCAGCCTGAATCCCTGCGCCTTGAGAGCAAGCGCCCGTTTGTGATTTATTTCGTTTAAAGGCATTGTTTCAAGAAGTTCCAGAACTATCTGACCACGTGGCAGAAGCTCTATCGTTTCAGACAGCAGCACCTCTTCTGTTACATTTATAAAACCGGACTTATTCCCCAACACCTCATGCAGGCCGAAGCTGGCAAGGGCATTCGCAATAACACTGGCGCTGGCAAGGTCCTGACAGTCAAAAACACTTCTGTTGAGATCGGAAGAGCGGAAAAGGAGTTCATAACCGACAATTTCCTGTTTAACATCCAGAATAGGCTGTCTTCCAAGAAAGATTTCATTTAGTTCTGTTTTCTTATCCATAGGACTTTCTGTCATAAACATCCTCCGCGAATCAAAGTACAAAAACAAAAACCTGCATTTCTCACAAGAAATGGCAGGCCTACGGACATTGCACTAAATCAATATCCGGAATATCTGTTCGGTAACCCCTCTGCCCGTTCTGGGTAGGTAGCTTTGCGTCATCCGGTCCCCCGGATTTTGCCATTTCGTGAAATATTTAATTTGTTGTGATAGTGAGCCTCTTGTTTTCCTGTGTCAACAGATTTTGTTTACTTAATGACCTTTGGCAGATACCTTGGCGGTATTATCTATCGCAACAGCTTGTATCTGGTTTTGCTTTAAAAACGGCCCCACGTTAGCTGGCCTTTCAACTGTATGTACCAGGTTATTAATGCAGGACAAGCAAATATATTGTTGACAATCAGCGTTATTGATATTAGTTTTCAATATCACCTCAAGACGTTTCCACAAAGAACAATCACCAATTGAAGTATCAGGAGTTAATCAATGTTCACGAAGCAGTTATATTTCAAACATGGCTGCATACTGGCGGCTCTTCTACTATTGATATGTACCGGAGCACCAGACCTGTATGCAACAGATGAATGTCAGCCGTTGTCAGTCCAGGCGCAGCCGGAAGCACCGGATTTTGAATACAAGCTCGGAATAGGCGGTTTTGTGAGGGGCGAGGGGTCGGGAAATTTCCTGATGCGGGATTATTCCTATAAACCGGGTGGTTCGGAAGGGCGTTTTCTCTATCGGGTCAAGCCTTATGCTTACTGGCACCCGACCGATTACCTCGATATCCACGCGGAAGGTCAAGCATACGGTTTTGACGGCGGACAGGACAGCTTTCATCGTGCTTCGCTGTATCAGGGGTTTGCCGAGGCACGACTGCCGCAATCAGACCGCCTAAGTCTCAAGATCGGTCGGCAGGATTTTTCCTACGGCAGCACGTTTATTCTCGGGCCGGATTCATTCTTTGATGGAATGAGTTTCGATGCCATGCGTCTGAGGGTCAAGCCGCTGAAGAATGTCACCGTTGACCTGTTTGGCGGCAATTACGCACAACCGTTTTCAGGCGGCATCTCCGGCAGCTTGGCTGGAATTTACTCAACGATGGCCTTCTCGGAGGGCAACGCCCTTGAAGCATATGTTATTCGAGACGACGGCACTGCCGTCAGGCATGACGGTGAAAAACTGTACAACTTCGGCCTGCGGGGTACAGCGGTTATGGGACCGGTTGCGCTGGAACTCGAACCGGTCTATCAGTCAGGGGATCTTTTCAGCAATACGCTGGGCAGAAATGTGCCGGTCAACGCCTACGGCGGCCACGCCGACGCCATTATCACCGTTCCAGTCGTTGAGTATAATTCAAAGCTGCTGCTAGGTTACGCCTATGGTTCGGGAGACAGGGACTCGCTAGCGGGAATCAGCGCCGGGAAGGAGTTCAGGAACCAGAACAACGATTCCTGTGTAGTGGGGGACATGAGCATGATCGTAGACCTGTCCGGCCTGACAGTCGGCACAACGCACGCCAGCGGCCTGCAGATCTACGCCCTCGGGTGGGGCATCGACCTTTCCAAAGAGTTGAATATCAGTGCGGCCTCGCGCTACTTCGTCGCCAATAAGGTTCCCGATGGCTTCAGCAGGCAGATAGGACTTGAGACGGACTTCAGTCTGACCTATGCGTTTAACAATGATCTGTCGATCCTGCTCGGCTATGACCATTTCTTCACAGGGCAATTTTTCAGGGACGCAACCGGGAGAAGCGATGGTGCCGACTATGGCTATCTGATGTTCCAGTTCAATCTTTCCGGACAGAACGCCAAAACCGGCAAGAGCTAGAAATGGGTTTCTTGAAGAGCAAGCCGTAGTGGTACGGCGGCAGGTCGTAGCGGTTGCTCTGGTTGAAATTGAATCCGGCGTTTTTTCCCCTTTCTATGCACTGTTCCGGTCGGGGCCGTATCTCCATGGCCGGACCACGCGGCGTTGTGGGGTCATAGTTCCAATGAATAACCGCCAGCGCACCATTCGGCTTGAGTACACGGAGGGCCTCTTTCATCAAGGTTACCGGCTCTTCGTGATGCAGGATGTTGAAGAGCAGAACGGCATCCATGGAGTTATCAGCCAACCCGGTTCCCTCGGACACAAAATCACGCACCTCTGCCTGAACATTGAATATACCGGCATCGACACATTTTTGCCGGACGACATCCACCATCTCCGGTTCGATGTCCAGGGCATGGACGGTTCCAGCAGCAATTCCGGCGGCCGCCAGAGTAAAGGTTCCATAGCCGCAACCGAATTCCACCAAATCCCGCACTCCCCTATCGAGACCGAAAGCTGCCAGAACTTCGGCAGGGTCAAAAAAGCCGATCCACATTTCTTCATCGGGCATGCCGCTGTCACGAACCTTCCGTTTGCCTGCCACGGAAAGAGACGGGTATGGAAACATGGCCATGACGGCTCCGGTTTGGCCTGACCGTTTGCCACCAGAAAGTCCACCAGTTCCCCGTCAAAGTCCAGCAGACACCCTTCCGGCACGGTCAGTGGTGACAAGTTCTTCTGCATTCTGGCTGACTCAAGCATATTACCCGGAAGGAATACCGGTTTATCAGTGTGATTGTGCTCAAAGAACGGGGAGTTGGAGTTATCGGACACAGCAGGCGCCTCCTGACGATAGTTTTTCCCGGTGAAGGTCATCCTTTGATTTGCGAATGGCCGGTTCACATTCTGCAAGCAGTTCAATGACAGCTGAGGCCAGCTTCGGACGGCTGACGTAATAGCAACGTTGGGAGCCGTCTTGAGCAAAATCCACCAGACAGGCATTACGCAGCACGGTCAAATGCTGGGAGATGTTCGACTGTGAGGCCGGCAGAATGTCCTGGATATCGGTCACGCATTTGGTGCCTTTAAGCAGTTCAGACACAATCTGGAGACGGGTCGGATGGGCAAGCGCCTTAAGAAGCTCGGCCCATTCATAGGCAGAATTTGAATCCATAAAGGCTCCTTAAACACATATTCGCATATCCTAATATCAACAAGGTCCGGAAAAATGCAACCGCTATTTCTTTGCCATATTAACCTCTGGTCTGTTCAAGTCGGTATCCTGCGGGCACGTCACCATCTATTTGTGGACAGAATCCCTGTTGGACACTAGAGTGTCTCTTTGCCAAATTCCGACCTGGATGTTTCCCGTGACCCTGCGCATTGTGTATCTTGCCCTTTTTATATCAGGTTTTGCCTCCCTGGGTTACGAGCTCTGCTGGATACGCAAAGGAGCGCTCCTGATCGGCGCTACTCCTCAGGCGCTCAGCATCGTAGTAGCAATTTTCTTTGGCGGCATGGCTCTGGGCGCCTATCTGTTCGGTCTCTTTTCCAAACGAACAAACAACTCGCTATTCTGGTACGGGATACTTGAATGTGCAGTCGGGCTCATGGCGGCATTAACCCCGGCGCTGTTCGGTCTTGCCGGAGACGCCTATGCGCTGGCATATAACTGGACAGGAACCAGCCAGGTACTTCACATACTGCTGCGGTCGGCTCTGGTTGCGGCAATTATCCTCCCTTCCTGCATATTAATGGGCGGCACGCTCCCCTTACTCTGCCAGTTTTTCATCAATAACCGGAAAGCAGATATCCGCTTTGCTGCGGGAAAGCTCTATGTCATCAATACGGGAGGTGCTTTTTGCGGATGTATGTTATGCGGAATATGGTTCATTCCATACTGGGGTATTGATGCGGCAATATGGTTCAACGCACTGCTGAGCTTCTCCGCAGGCGCGGGCACCATCCGGCTGTCAGGAACGCTTCAAGCACTCTCTGCCGACATATCATCACCTGTCCCGGTATCCGGCCTTCCTGCGGCCAGTCTGGTCGTATCAAGGCTTACCCGGTTCATTGTGTATGGTCTGTTTTTTTGCGCCGGTTTTGCGGCCCTGGGATACGAGATACTGTGGGTGCGATTCCTGTCGCTGATAATACACAACACCGTCTTCACAACCATATTTTCCCTTGGCGCAATCCTCCTGGGTATTGTCATCGGCGGAATACTCGTCTGCGTATTGAAAAATCGCCCCAAACAGGATGTGCTTTGGTTCGCCGCCGTCAACATCTTCATCGGCTTCAGCGTCCTCTTGATAATTCTTCTGCCGGTCGGCGCGTGGGATTGGATTCGTGGTTCCAGGTCCGTTCCTATGCAGTCATTGCTCTGCCTGATTATCATCCTGATCCCTTCAATAGCATCCGGGATATCCTTCCCCCTGGCATACCGGCTGGTTGCTGCCAGTCCAATCAATTCCGGCAGGGACTTCGGATTTCTGACCGCAATCAATACGTTGGGCGGGATTATCGGTTCATTGCTGGTCGGCTTCTACCTTCTGCCGGCGATGGGAATGTACCTCACCTTGATTTTCCTCACACTCGTCAGCTTCATAATCGGAACAGGTACCATCTTCATCTTTGCAGACGAAATCACATGGTTTCGCAGAAGAATATTCGCCTACGGCGTCACGGCGATCCTGCCCGGCTTTTTTCTTTTCAGCAACGCCAGGCTCCCGGCTGACTTCCTGGCCGAAAAACAGGCAATGATCGAATTTGCCGAAGGGGTCTCTTCATTTATCGCGGTCGTTAATCGGGATGGGGGCAAGACGCTGGAAATAGATCGCATGTGGCAGGGGGTGAACCAAAAAGGGCATCAGATACTGGCCGCTCATATTCCGATGGTTTTACATCAAGACCCAAAAAATGTGTTGGTAATCGGCATGGGAACAGGGCAAACGGCCAGCAGATTCCTGATGTACGATATCGAGCGGCTTGATTGCGTTGATATTGAAAAAACACTGCCGGGAATCTTGAAACGACATTTTGATGCAGAGTGGCTCAGCGACCCACGGACGCGGGTCATAACCGATGACGGCAGGAACTTTACTTCATACACATCAAAAAAATATGACATCGTGTCTATAGAAGTTGGGCAATCATTCCGCCCCCAGATCGCCTCGTTTTATACCGTAGATTTTTATCATAACGTCATGAAGCGGCTTACAAAAGATGGCCTGGCATGTCAGTTTGTACCGGTAGGATTTTTTACGGAAGCAGAGTTCAGATCGGTAGTACACAGCTTTTTGGAGGTGTTCCCCCAAAGTACACTCTGGTTCAACAAATATGCGGAATGTATTCTTGTTGGAAACGCAATAAGCCAGCCAAAACTAAGTACAGAGAGGCTCAAACTGCTCCAAAACGACAAGAGAATCCGGGCAGACCTTGCATATTCCTTTGAAAACAGGCCATGGCTTGTGATGAACAAGCAGGAGGTCTTTGCCGCAAACTATCTGATGGGGCCGGATAAACTCTCAAAACTGGCCGCCACTGTGCATCCATATTATGACGACCGGCCGATACTCGAATACCAAACAGCCCGCAACGCTTATAACCGAACACGTTTCCATGCCTTGATTGAAAAGAATATGGACAGCCCTGACAGCATTTTTGCCCATAAGATTCGCATTGTATCAGAGGCCAGAATTATCCAAATCCGTGAGGAAACTGTTCATGAGTCGTTGAAATGAGTGATGTAGTCATGCATCTAGGTTGCAGTCATTTTGCTGGATTAACCCGGACATCATCAAAACATGTGACCGAATCAGTCTTTGTCCACAAACCGATTTTCCCGGTTTTAAATGTATTATCCGTTGTTTCAACAACCTGTTTGCCGTTCAGGAAACCGCGGATATGGTTCCCTTTAACTTCCACCCGCAATTCCTGCCATCTGCCGGAAGGCACTTTGGCTGAACTTTCCTGAATGGCGCTACGCCACCCTCCAACATATTTGTAGATATTTATATTATCTTCCAAAGCGTTAGCGCGCAATATGTAGTAATTGTCCTTGTTCTGAATACGGAAAATGATTCCGGCGGCCCGGTCAATGTCTCCGGATATAGCCTTGAAGCGGGTTGCAACGGCCATGTCACCGTAAATCTTGTCACTCAAAGAGAGCGCCGGATAGTCAGCTTTCCCGGTCTGGCACAGAACATTGGGTGCACTGGGGGCATCGAATTCCGTTTGAACGGCCCATTTTCCGGCGAAAACCGTGGCCCCGGTCGGGATTTTTCCTGTCTGCTCCTTGTCAAACGTCCATTGGGTTGTCCTGCTCTGTTCTGCGGCCGCGCACAGTCCAACCCCGGCCAGTAATGCAAGAGCAATGTGCAAGCAAATTGTTGTAAATTTCTTTCTCATAGCTCCTCCGAATTGGCCTGTAAGCCATATTTTATATTATCTATTTATAGCAAGACCGACCACAGCGGCTGCGGCTATAAGAAGCGGTTCAGGCAGTTTCCAACGCCAAATTATAATCAGACTGACAATGCCGATTATCGTTGTAGGAATATCAATAATTGTTCCCCCTCCAAGAATGACCGTTGCTCCGGCAATGGCCCCCGAGGCCGCTGCTGTGGCGCCTTTGACAAATCCTTTCAGTGCTGGATGTTCACGATAGCGGACAATATATCTGCCAACAAACAGCACAAACAGGTAGACCGGCAGGAATACCCCGGCTGCCGCTGTTAGCGCTCCCCAGAATCCGGCCACGAGGTAACCGACAAAGGCGGCAGTGATGACCACCGGCCCCGGAGTTATTATACCCACCGCAATGGCATCGAGGAATTGTCGCTCGGTAAGCCAGTGATAATTGAGAACGACCCCTTGGTGCAGGAAAGGGACAATGGCAAGACCACTCCCGAAGGTAAACGCCCCCGCCTTGATGAAAAAACCCGCCAGTTTCCAGAGCAGTGGAGTGCCGACCGATAAACCGGCAACAGAAACGAGAATGCCCGGAAGCATATGTTCCTGTTTTCTCCAGCTTCCAGGCGGACTGTATAGCAGAATGCCGACGAGACCAGATACCACAAAGAGCAGAGCGATTTCTGCGCGGGACACAATTGTAATCAGGGCAACTATTCCAAAGATGAACCACATTCGCCGGTCAGTCTTAACCGTCGCTTTTGCAAGACGAAAAGCAGAGCTGGCTACGATGGCAATTACTGCCGGACCTATGCCGTAGAAAAGAGCCTGCACGATGGCAAGCCCTTGATAGGCAACGTAGAAGAAGGAAATGGCCAGAACCGTCAGAAAAGCGGGAAGCACAAAGACTATACCCACAAGGGAGGCCCCGACCGCACCATAACGGATATAACCTATCCACATGGCCAACTGAGCGGCAAGCGGACCGGGCATCATCTGTGAGAAGGCAAGCCCTTGCAGATACTCTTCTTCCGTTATCCAGCCACGCGGTATCAAATCACGTTGCATATATCCGGCAAGGGCAATCGGCCCGCCAGAACCAAAGGCACCGAGACGGAGGAAATAACGGACAAGCTCCCATAAACCTACCCGTCCCTGCGGTACCATGGAAATGCTGTCTCCCGGTCTCTCCTGCATCGCCATCTCATTTCTTTAAATTAGTATTATCGAGAGCCGTTTTCAGGCCGCTGGCCAGCTTCTCCGGATCATCATACCCCCAGAAATGAAGAAAAAAGAGCCGTGGAGACTCAAGGAGCATATGACTATGAATAGCGGTGACGGCTATGTTGTGGCTGGTGAGAGCCTTGACGACCGGATTCACCTCGTCGCCAAGCAGAACGAAATCACCGGTTGCAGCGGCCTTGTTGCCGACAGCCTGGATGTTGATGCCGGTTGCCATTCCCAAATAAGGCGGAACAACCATGCCATGCTCTTTAATCGTTTCTTTCCTTGAGAAACTCAGTTGAAGCAGATTCCCCTTTTTCTGGCCGGTCCTGGCAAAGATGGTCTCGACTTTAGTCCAGTCAATTGCTGCCGTTTGGGGAGCTGCTGATTTCTTCGCCTCCATTGGTGTCCCGGTCATGGAGAGTGCGGAACGCATCGCTTCGGCAAGTTTGCCGGGGGCGCCATTGCCGCTGAAATGTAGGTACATGACGGTGGGTGTTTCGTTGAGCAGATGGTTATGCAGTGCGGTAATATCAATCCCTTTAGCCACCAGCTGCGACATGACAGGGGAAACTTCTTTTTCAAGAAGGACGAGATCACCCATCATCATGGCATTCTTCTCCGACCCTTTGAAACCAATCCAGGACGTGAGCGCCAGGCCCGGTTCTATGGGTATCTCTCCAACCGTCACCTTGAGGTCCGAGCGGGGAAATGTGACCTTTAACATATCCTCCTGTACGGTACCTTTCCGGCCAAGAGCAGCTTCAACTCCCTGCCACCCCATCGGCTGCGCCAACGCGATTGACATGGGCCATGCCAGCATTGCTGCAACTAGAATAATTAGTTTCATTGCCATCCTCCTTTCTATTACAGCATGGAGTCCAGAAAGAGCGAGCCCCCGCAGGGCAACTCCCGTGGAACTGTCAGAATCTATACCGTATTTTATGACATAAACAAGTTACAGCAGGGGCAGCAGCGCCACACACCGATACTTGCACACTGCTGTTTGCGTGGGGAGTTGGAGATGTTACGAATTCCCATGAAAAATATTAATTCGTGACGTACCAGAAGGAAAGACGGGTGATACCGGAGGCCATAGAGCAGGTTGGCCAGGAGTATGGAGAGATATTCTTTGATCACCAGCTTGCATGAAACCGGTGAGATACTGAAAAAACTGCTGGTGACTTGCGCTTTAATCCACTATCGACTCGTCCATTGTGGAAACTTCCCGCACAATGTATTGCGGCTGCTTGTTCATGAACAGATACATCCTGCCGATGTATTCTGCCAGCAGGGCAATGCTGAAAAACACCAACCCGATGAGAAACAGCATCACCGTCATGATCAATTCAAAATCAGTAAGCGCATCGTAGGGCGCATCTAAAAAACGCCTGTGCAGAGCGAATGCCAGAGAACAAATCGTAAGGAGCGCCCCCAGCCCACCGATCATGCGCAGCGGGATCAGGGAGAAGTTCAGCGCCATGCTTCCCCACAGCGACACTAGTTTGCGCAGTGTATACCCCGACTGGCCATGGAGCCTGGGGTATTGCTCCACCAGCACGCTGCCGACCCGGTTAGTTGAACGCAGGATGATGCCGTCAATATAGGGATCGTGGCCATCGCACTTGATGATCTCATTGATGAGAAACCGGTTGATAATCTTGAAGCTTGACAGATAGAGCTCAGGCGGTTTGTTCATTACCAGGGTGGCGATCCTGTCGTTGAAGTAGCTGCCCACTCTTCGCAGAAGAGGGTACTGCCGCTCTTCAGGCTGGCTATAGACGACGTCGTATCCTTTTAATATTTCGTCTAGCAGCTTACTAACCTCCTGCGGCGGGTTCTGTAAATCGTCATCCATCATGATGCAGTAATCGCCGGTTACATAGTGAAGCCCCGCCATCAAAGCGTTATGTTCTCCAAAGTTGCGCGCCAGCTCCACATAGGTTATCTGACCGGGATACTTGTTAAAAAGTTGTTTGCAGATCTGACTCGACCTGTCCCGGCTGCCGTCATCAACCAGCACGATCTTGAAATTCATATTGTCCAAAAACACCCTGATCAGAGAACTGCACACATCGTATATTGTATGTTCGCTGTTATATACGGGGATCAATACGCAGATTTTTTCCATGTTGACATCCTTGTCAAGGGTTTGCAGGCCGGATCACAGTTGCTTGATCCTACCTATAAAATATAGATATCACAGGATATTGGAATACTGTGAAATATCTGCATTGTATCGTTTCCAAGATCATTCTTAGTTTTTGTCCGATTGAATATTGTTCTTGTTCGGCAACCAAAGTTCAAGAAAATTGAAATGATTTCTTTTGCCCACTCGGTATCGAAAAGCCACGAATCATCGAAGGCTCAAGTTCATCATTTGGCGAATAGATTTTTATCATTTTCATTTTCCCATTATAAAGGTAACGAGGCTAACCGGGCGGTTTTTCGGCCCGGTCGTGCCGATTGTTGGGGGCCTTGCCTAGTCACAATATATTTACCATTTTTATGTTGTAACATTTAATATTGACGGAACGTTTTTTTGTTGTTACGTTAAATCTATGATCATTGAGTTCGATATTGCGAAAAGAGAAAAGACCCTGTTGGAGCGCGGTCTTGATTTTGCTGATTCCGACAAGGTGTTTGATGGTCTTCACTTTATCGCTCGCGATGATCGCTCTGACTACGGCGAGGAGCGTTTTTTCACAGTTGGGCTACTCGACAATCGAATGGTTGTGATTGTCTGGACTCCGAGAAACGATGCCCGCCGAATTATTTCTATGAGGTACGCAAATGACCGCGAAATCAGCCGTTACAAAAAACATCTTGCTTGATCCTGATGATGCTCCGGAATTGACCGATACTTGGTTTGAAAAAGCTGACCTTATGCAAGGCACCAAGCTTGTTCGTCGAGGGCGACCGGCGGGCCAGACAAAAGCTTCGCAAACTGTCCGTTTTGATTTGGACGTCCTTGCGGCCTTCAAGGCAACGGGCAAAGGGTGGCAGACCCGCATGAACGAGGCACTTCGAGAGTGGATTAAGGAGCATCCGATGAAGCATGCTTGAGTCTCATACCATATTATTACCGCATCTGCAGGATCAGCTCCAACCGCATAAGGTTCTGCTTGGAGCTGATTCTTGAATTCAAGGTGTCTTGTTTCTGCTGAACGTGAAAATGCGGCAAAGAGGAATATGGTAACAGCTGCGATTTTTAGGATTCTCATTTTATCTTTCTTTTTCGTAACACAACGTGGAGTGTGTAACACTCTTTCCTCCACGATAATCTCCACCGTTTTTAACTTCACTTGTCGGATTTCATCGAAACGATACCGCACACAAAGAAGCGAATCGCCATACTTCTCGTGTAACCGCATTGTTCCTTTCTGACCCGGTTTCTCAGGTGGGCATAAGCTTTCATGTCCTTGAGCATGACATTTCTTTTGCGTGTTAAAATCGGAATAAAATTTAGCGGACTATAATTGATCTTTACATAAAATACCATAATGCAGTGTGATGCTTTTGAATCAGGACGTGATCAGAGTACTTAGAGTACTTACTCCGGGACGCTGAGAGTAAGTAAGTCGGAAAGGTGAATCTCATCCGGCCTTTGGCCACCTTCTCCCCTGTGGAGGAGGGATTTGCTGAAGCAAAGCGCTATTCGAATATCTAAACCTCTTCTGCAATGTCTCTCTTTTCAAACCAGCTATAAACCGCCGGGATAATCAGCAGCGTCAGCAGCGTTGACGTCACCAAGCCACCCACCACCACGGTTGCCAGTGGCTTCTGGATTTCCGAACCGGCGCCGCTGGCAAGCAGCATCGGGATCAAACTGAAAATAGAAATAGATGCGGTCATCAATACCGGACGCAAACGGTCGATGCTGCCTTTACGGATCGCCTCCTGCAAATCATGCCCCTCCTCACGTAGCTGTGAGATGCGCGACACCAGCACCAATCCGTTCAGCACGGCCACACCGAACAGCACGACAAAGCCGACCGACGCCGGGACGGAGAGATATTGCCCTGAAATGTAGAGCGAAAAGATGCCGCCGATCAGGGCAAAAGGGAGGTTGGAAATAACCAGCAGCGCCAGGCGGATCGACCGGAAGGTCACGAACAACAGCAGCAGGACCAAACCTATGGCCACCGGGCCGATGATCATCAGCTTGTGCATGGCCCGCTGCTGATTCTCGAACTGTCCGCCCCAGGTCAGGTAATAACCGGGCGGCAGCTTGACGTTTGTCTTGATCTTCTGCTTCGCCTCGGCCACAAAGCCTCCGATATCGCGGCCACTGATGTTCATCTCGACGCCGATTCTGCGGATGCCGTCCTGACGGCTGATCTGCACCGGCCCCTCTATCATCTTTACATCGGCCAACTGTTCGAGCGGAATGTTCATACCCGCTTTTGTCGTGACCAATATATTTTTGATCGATTCGAGGGAATTCCGTTTTTCTTCCGGTAGCCGGACGGTAATATCAAAACTGCGGTTCTCTTCATAAAAGGTGGAGGCGGATTTTCCGGCCACGGCGATTTCGATGACGTTCTGCACATCGCTGATATTCAGACCGTATCTGGCAATTTTTGCCCGGTCGATATTGACGGTCAGATACGGCTGTCCCGTAACCTTTTCGGCAGCCAGATCGGTGCCCCCTTTGATGGTGGAAAGCACTTTGGCGATTTCCGCCGCCTTGCTGTTGAGCACGTCAAGATCTTCGCCGAACAGCTTGACGATCAGCTGGGCTCTGGTGCCGGCAACCAGTTCGTCGATGCGGCACTGAATCGGCTGGCTGAAACCGAAACTGATCCCCGCCACCGACTCCAGCGATTTGCGCATTTCATTGGTAAGTTCCTCTTTGGTGATGTCCCGTTTCCACTCGCCCTTCGGCTTGAAGATGCCGACATAACCGGTCTTGTCCGGGCCCCTCGTATCAAGCGCCACGCCGGTCTGGCCGGTGCGCGACACCACCACATCCATCTCGGCAAACTGCTTCAGCTTCTCGCCGGCGCGCTGATTTACCTCCAGCGCTTTTGCCAGCGACACTCCAGGCAGCATCGAGACATCCATGTCAAACGAACCTTCATCCATGGTCGGGATGAACTCGGTGCCCAGCCGTGTTACCAGCAACAGCGACACCACCAGCAGAGCCCCGGCAGCGCCCAGGACAACTTTTTTCCGCGTCATGGCGTATTCAAGCAGCGGCACATAAATATTTTTGGCCTGCCGCATGATGACGCTTTCCACCTCCGGCTGCGGCTGCAAAAACAGGATGCAGAGCACCGGAATCACGAATACTGACAGGAACAGCGACGCCAGCAGCGCAATCGCCACTGTCAGCGCCAGCGGTCCGAACATCTTGCCTTCGATCCCTTCGAGAGAGAGGATAGGGATGAAGGTGAGGGCGATGATCAGCTCGCCGAAGATACTCGGTTTTCTGACTTCCATGACCGCTTTCAGCACGGTCGCCAGCCTGGGATGCTCACCCCCTTCCTCGCTTAAATGGCGCTGCACGTTTTCCACCTGAATGATGGTCGTGTCGATGATCATGCCGATGGAAATTGCCAGACCGCCGAGCGACATCAGGTTAGCGCTGATCCCGGCCAGCTTCATGACGATGAAGGTCGCCAGCAGTGAGAGCGGCAGCGCGATCAGCACGACAAAACTCCCCCTGAAGCTGTTCAAAAGCAGATAGAGCACGATCAGCACCAGGATCGACCCTTCAATCAGCGCCTTGTTGACCGTGCCGACGCTGGCATTGACGATATCGCTGCGATCATAATAGGGCGCGATTTTGATCCCTTCCGGCAGGACATTGTTGGCATTGATCTCGCGTACTTTTGCCTCAACCTGACGCACCACCTCCCGGCTGTTGGCGCCGCGCAGCATCATGACGATGCCGC
>JANYBN010000148.1 GCA_025360785.1 Geobacter sp. | reverse complement strand
GTTAGTGTATCGTTCTTTCTGTAAATTAGAATAATCCTGACAAAAAAGCAGGTCAGGGTCATTCTCTTCTTTTGGTGAATCGTCAAACCCAACCAGAGAGGAGAAGAAACCATGACCTGCCCCGAAGAGAGTAACACTTTTTATGACGTTTTAAAACTGCTCACTGCTGATGGATTCAATGGCCTGGGCGAAGCCGCCCGTCGTCTTATTAATGAAGCCATGCGCTTGGAACGACAGAACTACTTGGGTGTCGGCCCATATGAACGTAACGAGGATCGTCAAGGTTACGCAAATGGTTATAAGCCCAAAACAGTCAAATCACGGCTAGGAGAGTTGACGTTTGCTATTCCTCAGGTACGTGACGGCGGGTTTTATCCTTCCGCTCTGGAAAAGGGAATGCGCTCCGAACGTGCAGTGAAGCAGGCTTTAGCAGAGATGTACGTTCAGGGCGTTTCGACCAGAAAGGTTGCTAAAATAACTGAACAACTTTGTGGATTCGAGGTCACTTCCAGTCAGGTAAGCCGAGCAGCCCAGGAGCTGGATACCGTTCTTGAAAAGTGGAGAAATCGTCCATTAGGCGCCTATCCATATGTTTACATTGATGCTCGCTACGAGAAAGTTCGAAACAACGGAGCTGTAGTCGGCTCGGCCGTTCTGGTTGCCATTGGTGTTTCTGAAACCGGCATACGCCAGATTTTGGGCACTTCGGTTGCAGTTTCGGAACAAGAAGTCCACTGGCGCAATTTCCTCAAACAGCTTCAAGCGCGCGGTCTTCACGGGATAAAGCTATTTATCAGTGATGCTCATGAAGGCATTAAAGCGGGTCTCAGGGCTGTTTTCCCTAGCGTACCATGGCAGCGTTGCCAGTTTCACCTACAGCAAAATGCCCAATCCTACGTACCAAAACAGGAGATGAAAAAGACGGTTGCCGCAGACATCAGGAATATTTTCAACGCCCCCACGGAAGAGGAGGCAAAAAGACAACTGTCCCAACTTCTGGATCGGTACGAAAAAACAGCCCCCCGCCTAGTTGCTTGGGCTGAAGAAAACATCCCGGAAGGGTTTACAGCCTTCCAGTTCCCAGCTGAACACCAGCGGCGCATACGAACAAGTAACGTTTTGGAGCGTGTAAACAAGGAAATCCGCCGCCGAACCCGTGTTGTCAGCATTTTTCCAAATGACGCTTCCTGCCTGAGACTTGTCAGCGCCGTACTGATGGAAATCTCAGAGGATTGGGAAACGGGGAAAATCTATTTAAAAATGTAAACAGGAATCACCAAAAAAGAGAAAACAAATTTACAGAACAGATGTTGCTTAATCCAGTAGACGGCAAGAGTCGCTATAATGAGAAATACAACGACACTTGTTTTGATATGTTTTGTATCTATCTTCATCTATTGCTTACCGCTTTTTCATTTTTGGTTCAAACTCCGACTTAGGCAATTGCAGCAGTATCAGAAACTCACGGTTGCCATCCGCCCCGGTGATCGGCGATTCGCACAGTCCAGAGACAGTCAACCCCAGATCTAACGCAGTACTACGGACATCTTCGATAACTTTTTCATGGGCCGCCGGGTCACGAACAATCCCCCCCTTACCCACTTCACCCTTGCCAACCTCAAACTGCGGCTTGATCAGGGCGATGATCCGGCCACCAGGTTTCAACAATCTTGCCGTAGCGGGCAGCACTTTGGCCAGCGCAATGAACGAGGCGTCAATGACCGCCAGCGCCGGCACTTCATCAAGCTGATCCGGCGTCACATAGCGGATATTGGTCTTCTCCATGCTAACGACACGCGGATCCTGCTGCAGCTTCCAGGCCAGCTGGCCATAGCCGACATCAATGGCAAAAACTTTGACAGCACCGGCCTGCAGCAGGCAATCGGTGAAGCCGCCGGTGGAGGAGCCGACATCAACGGCGACCAGTCCCGTCACATCTATGCCGAACTCGTCCAGCGCCTTGCGCAGTTTGAGCCCACCCCGGCTAACATAGGGGAGGTTTTCCCCCCTGAGACGAATCTCCGCATCTATTGCAACCTGATGGCCGGCCTTGTCAACCGTGTGGTCACCCACGACCACCTGCCCGGCCATAATCAGGGCACGCGCCTTATCGATTGTGGGAGCCAGATCACGTTCTAACATCAGTTTGTCGAGGCGTTGTTTGATCATAAGACCAACCGCACATTCAACCCCGGCACCTTTTGAAAATGCCTGTTTCCGGTGAAAAACATTACCGGGCCATTTATTGACATGGCCGAGGCGGCCTGAATGGCGTCCGGTGTGCGCAGGCCATGACGCGCCCGTAGCAGCGTTGCCGTTTCGAGCACCAAAGAGCTTACCTCGACTATCTGCAAACCGGTTGAAGCGAAGAAGTCCCGATACCGTTCAATATCGGCGTTGTTCTGATCCCTTAGCGGCTTCACCAGACATTCCATCATACTCAGACGGGATACCGCAAACCCGGTGTTCGGATGTTGAGCAACCAGTTCCTGAACCATTGCAAGCACCTGCCGGTTAAACGGCTCAACCACTTCGACCCGGTAGATAATGATATTGGCATCGAGAAACAGGGTCATGATTTGTCCCATGAGTCACGTTCGGCATTCAGGCTTTGGTCTATTTCCTCTTTTGTAGATGCCCCGGACGACGGCAGAGCAAACCATTCCATGACCGTATGTGAATGAACCGACGTGTTTGCCTGGGCCGCTTTGGTGAGCCTTTCGTATTCAGCCTCAGCCAGCACCACGCAGACAGGCTGATTGCGCTTGATGATGTGAACCGGCCCATTGGCGAGGAGGTGCTCAACCGCCGAGATGCCGTGCCTCTTAAGATCATTCGCTGCAATAGTATTCATATCAGTACCATTTCCGGTGCTTTTCAGATAGCGTAGCTAAAATACTTGGGTAATGCAAATGAATTTAACACCCATAATATAATTCATAAAAAAGTCTCTGGCACGCGATGGATAACTATTATTTCCAGGTTACACAAAAAAGCCGGGAGCCCTTCATAGGGAACCCGGCTTTCATATTTGGGAAAAATCCGGTTATTTGATCACGCCTGGTTCTTCGCAACCTTCCGCGCAATCTCAAACAGGGCAATCCCGCCGGCAACCGAAGCATTCAAGGAGCTTACCCCGCCGTACTGAGGGATCGACATCACCACATCGCACTGTTTGCGCACCAGCGGCCTGATCCCCTCCCCTTCGCTGCCGACGACCAGCGCAACGCTTCCTGAAAAGTCGGTTCCATAAACCGACTGTCTGGCAGTTCCATCGAGCCCGTACACCCAGTAGCCAAGTTTTTTGAGCGTTTCCAGCGTTTGCGCAATATTGGTAACCATCGCCACCGGAACAGTCTCTACGGCGCCGGCCGACGTCTTTTCGGCAGCTGCTGTGATGCCACAGGCACGGTCTTTGGGGATAATTACGCCATCAACTCCGGCACAGGCGGCCGAACGGATTAAAGCACCCAGATTATGAGGGTCCTGAATTGCATCGAGGACCAGAATAAATCCGCTCGACCCGGACTGGCTGATTGATGCCATCAGTTCGTCGAAGTCGGCATACATAAATGGTTCTACCTCCAGAGCGATGCCCTGATGATGCGAAGAGGCGCACATTTTGGTGAGATCTACCTTTTCCCGACGGTGTACCGCAATACCCCGTTCCTCGGCCAATCTGATAATCTTTTCGACCCTGTGATCGGTGGCGCTCGTCTGCACATAAAGATTGAAAGCGCCGCGTGTCCCCTGCAGTGCTTCCTTAACCGGATTGACTCCAAATATCAGTTCACCTTTCATGCGGCACCATCCGTAATCTCGGCGGCGATACTTTCAGCCGCCTGAACAGGATCCTGCGCTTTGGCAATCGGCCGACCGATCACCAGATAATCTGCTCCGGATGAAACAGCCTCCGCCGGAGTCATTATCCGCTTTTGATCATCAACAGCGGCAAAAGTCGGCCGGACGCCCGGAGTAACTATCAGAAAATCGGTGCCGCACGCTTCTCTGATCAGACCGATCTCAAGCGGCGAGGCAACAACACCGTCCATGCCTGATGCTTTGGCAAGACGTGCCAGACGCACCACCATATCCTGAACGGAATGTTCTATTCCCACCTGTCGCAAGGTTTCAACTGTTGATGAGGTCAGAATAGTCACCGCAAGAAGCCTGGGACGCTCTGCGTCGCTGAATTCCTTGTGCACTGCGGCGACGGTAGTTTCCATCATTTCAGCGCCGCCAATCGCATGCAGATTGGCCAATTGGACACCAAGACGGGCAGCTTCAAGCATCGCGCTCGCAACCGTATTCGGGATGTCATGATATTTAAGATCAAGAAAGACCTGTCCGCCACGGCGCTGGACAGCCTTAACAGCTGCCGGACCGCAGGAGGTGAACAGCTCTTTGCCTACCTTGAACATCCCGACTTTGTCTGCCAATGCATCAGCCCAACGATCAATATCTTCAAGACCATGTACATCCAGGGCAAATATTATTTTTTTTCGTGCTTCTTCTCGTGTCATGGCATCCTCATTTCATGAATTCTACTGCTGCTGCAACAATTCCTTCTGCATCAATTCCGACGTCCTTGCGCAACTGGGCCTGACTCCCCTGTTCGATATAGTGATCAGGGAGGCCGAGTCTTCGCATTTTCACATCCTGCATGTTATGGTCATACAACAGTTCCAATACGGCGCTGCCAAAACCACCCTGCAGGGCATTTTCCTCAACCGTCATGATCCGGCCGGTCCGGCGGGCAACATCCAGGAGGAGCTGTTCATCAAGCGGTTTCACAAAGCGGGCGTTGACGACACCTGCGGCAATCCCCTTCTCCTTAAGCGCTTCAGCCGCCTGAAGTGCCGGGTAAACCGTTGCTCCAACCGCGACTATAGTCATATCATCGCCATCAAGAAGCTGCTCGCCCTTCCCGATTTCAAGGCTTTTCAGTTCACGATCCAACGGGACGCCATAACCGGCTCCTCTCGGGTAGCGGAGCGCAATCGGTAGTCCGGAATAAACAGCGGTTTTGAGCATATGGCGCAGTTCGTTCTCATCTTTAGGTGCCATAACTGTAATTCCAGGAAGGTGCCGCAGGTAGGAAAGATCGAAAGCGCCATGATGGGTCGGGCCATCATCCCCCACCAACCCGGCACGATCCATGGCTATTGTTACCGGCAGGTTCTGCAGGCAGATATCATGAAAAATCTGATCGTACGCCCTTTGGGCAAAGGTTGAATATATTGCAGCCACCGGCCTGAAGCCGTCCGCAGCCAGTCCTGCCGCAAAGGTCAGAGCATGTTGTTCGGCTATGCCGACATCAAAAAAACGCTCCGGAAACCGTTGTGAAAACGGATTGAGACCTGTCCCGTCCGGCATTGCTGCGGTTATGGCAATAATTTTCTGATCTTCCTCCGCTAATTGCAGCAGAGTCTCGCCGAATATATCAGTATAGGACTTTTCTGCCGGCTTTGCGGTACTTTTGCCTGTGGCGACATCAAAGACACCGACGCCATGATATTTGGCAGGAGTTTCCTCAGCAGGCTTGTATCCTTTCCCCTTGGTGGTCATAACATGCACCAGCAGCGGTCCATCGAGTTCATTGATATTTTTGAACACCTCAACCAGTTGTGTCAGATTATGACCGTCCAGAGGACCAAGATAGTCGAATCCGAGTGCTTCAAACAGGGCGCCGGGTGTGAGAAATCCTTTCAGTGAGTTTTCTGCACGACGGGCGAACTGAAGAATATCAGTACCAAAGGCCGGGATGTTTTTCAGTAATACCTGCATCTCTTTTTTTAAATCACGGTAGTAACGACCAGTCATCTTGCGAGAAATAAACGCAGAAAAAGCGCCGACGTTTTTAGAAATAGACATTTCGTTGTCGTTCAGGATGACGATCAGGTTTTTCTTAAGGTGACCGGCTTGATTCAATGCTTCAAAAGCCATTCCACCGGTCAGTGAACCATCGCCGATCACCGCAATTGATTGGCGCCGTTTTCCGTCAAGGCAGGCAGCAGCAGCCATGCCAAGACCGGCCGAGATGGATGTAGAGGAGTGTCCGACCCCGAATGCATCATGCTCTGACTCGCAGCGTTTCGGAAAACCTGATATGCCTCCGTACTGGCGCTGAGTATGGAAACGGTCGCGCCGTCCGGTAAGGATTTTGTGGGTATAAGCTTGATGCCCGACATCCCAGATTATTTTGTCATTGGGGGAGTCAAAGCAGTAGTGCAGAGCAATCGTCAGCTCAACAGTGCCAAGATTGGAACCGAGATGACCACCCGTTACAGAAACCGTATCCAGAAGAAATTTCCTGACCTCTATTGCAAGATCCGGAAGTTGTTCCGGTTTCAATTTTTTCAGATCAGACGGCGAGTTTATAGTTTCAAGCAGCATTATTGACTCCTCATCTGTTTCTACGCATAGCCGTTTGTGCGGAACCAGGTAACCGCCCGTTCCAGAGCTTCTTTTACTGGAGTCTGCGGTAAACCGAGTTCCCTTACCGCCCTTCCGGAGTCAAAATACATGTGATGTGCCGCCATCTGAACCCCTGCCAACGGAATCAGCGGTTCTCTGCCGGTTATTCGTGAAAATCCCTCATTGAGCCAGGCAGCCATAAGTACCGGAGTGTATGGCAAACGGACTTTGGGTGCCGGAATCCCGGTTATCTCCTGGAGCATTTTGAAGATATCACACAAGGAAATATTGGTGTTGCCCAGTATGTATTTGCGCCCGGGAATCCCTTTCTGCTCAGCCAGAATATGCCCTCTGGCACACTCCTCAACATCAATCAGATTCAGTCCGGTATCCAGATAGGCCGGCATCTTCCGCTTCAGAAAGTCGACGATTATTTTTCCTGTAGGAGTCGGCTTGATGTCCCAAGGTCCCACAGGAGTTGAAGGATTGACGATCACCACTGGCAATCCACGGGCAATGAAACGCTCTGCTTCACGCTCAGCGAGGAATTTGCTTTTTTTATAAGCCCCGACCATATCGGCCAGCGACACTTCCGTATCCTCAGTTCCCGGCATACCATTCCCGGGATTTCCCAGCGTCCCGACGCTGCTGGTATAAACAACTTTCGAGATATTGTTCACCAGAGCCGCTTCCAGTACAGCGTTAGTCCCGCCAACATTGGTTCGATACATTTCATCTGGGTTGCGCGTCCAGAGGCGGTAATCAGCCGCCGCATGATACAGAACATCGCACCCCTTGAGTCCTTGCTGCAAACTGGCGGTGTCGAGAAGGTCACCCTTGCAGATCTCTATATCAAGCCCCTTCAGGTTGGAAAGGTTCGAAGCGGATCGCACCAGTACCCGTACTTCCCTGCCATCGCGGAGCAGTTCGCGAACAATACTGGCACCTATAAAACCGGTAGCTCCGGTAACATAAGTTTTCATTTTTCGTTTGTTGCGCTCTCAAGCAACAAGCGGCGATATCTGCCAAGTGCTGTCAATGGGAAGCAGTTACGGTAAATATGATATTTTATCATGAAGAATTTGGGAAAGCCGGTTCCTGTGAAGGCATCCTCATCCCAGGTGCCATCTTGTTTCTGTGTTGCAATGATATATTCGACACCACGCGCAGCAGCTTTTGAATGCACCTCTCCTGCTGCAAATAGAGCAAGCAGTGCCCAGCTGGTTTGCGATGGTGTACTGGTGCCACAACCCATAAGAGAGCGGTCATCATACGATTCGCAGACCTCTCCCCATCCGCCATCCAGATTCTGTTTGGACTTAAACCAGTTGACCGCCTTTTTGATGTACGGCTGAGTCATGTCTTCGCCAATGGCCACCAGCCCGCCAAGAACCGACCAAGTGCCATAAATGTAGTTTACTCCCCACCGTCCCCACCAGGGGCCTTCCGGCTCTTGCTCAGCCTTGATAAAATCCAGCGCTCGCACGACCGCCTGATGATCTCTGGAAAAATTGAACGTGCCCAACAACTCAAGCATTCTCCCGGTCAGGTCAGAGGTCGGCGGATCAATCAACGCCTCCAAATCGGCAAACGGTATCTTGTTCAACAGGTATTTTGTGTTGTCTTTATCAAACGCTGCCCAGCCGCCATTTTCGCTCTGCATCCCGAGGCACCAGGCAATTCCGCGCTTGATGGCTTGATCTTTCTGCTTTTTATCGCGAACCTTAACATCCTTAAGCGCCAACATGACAAAACCGGAATCGTCAACATCGGGATAGTGATCATTCAAGAATTCGAACGCCCAACCACCCGGTTCAAGATCAGGAGATTTGACCTGCCAGTCTCCTTTTGTGCGGACTTCACGGTCCAGTAACCAATGTGCCGATTTAACCAGAGCCGGATGGTCAAGCGGAACTCCCGCCTCCTGCATTGCAACAAGAACCAGCGCCGTGTCCCATACAGGAGAAACACACGACTGCAGCACCAGACCGTTCTCGTCCTCGATGCAATAGTTGGCCAGCGCTTCCAGACCGCTTGCCACAGCCGGATGATCATTGGCATATCCAAGACAGTGCAGTGCCAGAATCGAGTTAAGCATGGCCGGCTGGATGCCGCCCCAATCCCCACTCACCTCCTGATGGTCCAATATCCACTGTTCAGCAAGAGCAATCGACTTTTTCTTCAAAGGACGAATAGGGGACGACTCATAAATTTTGATGAGATGGTCTACGCCGATAAAAAAGTTTTTCCAGCTTAATATTCCGTCCTGGCGAGAAAATGTATAGTCAATGGGGCGAGGAGGACGGACAAAAAGTTCCTGAACTCTGGCTCGGGGAGGTAATTTTCTGACCGGATTTTCCGACATGACAACTGAAAGTGGAATGATCGTCGCACGTGACCAGCTGGAAAACTCGTAAACATTAAAATATGCCCACTCCGGCAGCATCATGAGCTCTATCGGCATCGACGGCACTCCCAGCCATGAGAATTCGCCAAACAACGCCAGAAAAATTTTTGTAAACACGCGTGTTTTAAGAATGCCACCCTTGGAGAGGATAAAGTCACGCGCCTTGGACATGGCAGGATCACCAGCTGCATAACCTGCCAACTTAAGGGCAAAATAAGCTTCTACAGTCGCAGACAAGTCTCCCGGGCCGCCAAACCAGATCGACCACCCCCCCTCCTCCGTCTGCTTACTCAGAAGATAATGCGCCATCTTCCGTTCGCGCAGTTTGTCGACCATACCAAGAAAATGAAACAGCATGATATATTCAGAGGTTATTGTAACATTAGACTCAAGCTCCGCCCACCAGTAGCCATCAGGTAACTGCTCGCGAAAAAAGAAATCACGGGTTTGTTCAATGGCCTTATCAAGCGGTTTCTGCGCATCACCATCCATTTTTTTCCATATTGTGGGAGGAAGGTGATGTACTTTGCCGGGAATTTTCACGGCGGGCAAAGAATCAGAAACCGCGACGTTATTATTAAATGAAGTAAGTGAATTTATTATTGAATACTTGTGCATTTTCATCTAAACAAACTCCTCATCAGCAACAATCGGTTTACCAATCTACGGGTCATTTTTCCAGCTTAAACGATTTATCTATTACCACAATACATCGCATCCTGTACATTATTTTCCGTTTTACAACATCCCTGAGCAAGCCATCCTGAATAGCATATTTACATTTTGATGCTAAGTATGACTAACAAAACAAGATTCACCGTAATCGTTCAGAACATCTTTTAGCTGCTTGACAATATGTAATTACATACGCATACATATCGCTTCAAGTGGTCAGAATCCGAATCATCAGCTACCTTACCAAGGTGAGAGACACTATGGCGCGTTGCATTTTACAATTCAGTGTATCGATTGCGCTCCTGTGCGGACTGCATCTCAATGCCCACGCCGTTCAGTGGCAAGCTTTGCCCGGCACGGCACGTTACAAGGTTTCATATGACGAACAGTCCATTCGCCTGACGCCGTTGGGACGACTGGAGATATGGCTTCATTTTATTCCCAAGGCGGAAGCGGAACGTAGATCGGCGGCGGCAGAGTACAAGGAAAAGCGCTATCGCTCACATATGGAATACTATTTAATAGACTGCGGCGAACAGAACGCATTACTCGGCTTGATAGATATCCTTGGAGCATCGAGTGTCGGGTTAAAACGGCTGCAAGGCGGGTCACAGCCAAACCCGATACTGCCAGGATCGATTCTTGATGAAGCCGCTCGGCGAATCTGCCCTGTTCTGGACAAGGATACTGATGAGGATAATGAGCCAGTAGAACCTGGACTGGTAGAGGAAACTGAAAAAAATGATGACAGCGGTCTAAGCAGTGACAAGCTGCAGCAGATTGAAAAACTTCAAAAGGTTGCAGCTTCGAAAGAGGCCACGCCTGAATCATGGAAAGAGCTTGGCAATATCTATTTTGATACCGATCAGCCGGAAAAGGCGATCAAAGCATATCAGCAAGCTCTTGCTTTGAGCCCAGATGACGCAGACATACTGAATGATCAGGGTGCCATGTATCGCCAGACAGGTGATTTTGTACGAGCACTGGCAAATTTTGAGAAAGCTTACAGCATTGACCCAAAGAATCTCGAAAGCCTTTACAATAGCGGCTACGTATACGCCTTCGACCTGAACAACATCCCTAAAGCTATTGTTTTGTGGCGACAGTATCTTGAACAGGAGTCAAAAAGTGAAGCTGCCAGACAAGTACAATCGTACATAGATCGTTATGGGAAATAACTGTAATAAATCTGATAAATTTGATTCAGTTTTCTGCCGCAGTATGATAGGTTACTTCTTCTGAACTTTGCGCCCGTAGCTCAGCTGGATAGAGCACCAGGCTTCGAACCTGGGTGTCGGCCGTTCGAATCGGTCCGGGCGTACCAAACGAAAAAAATCCAAATCTGATAACTTGACCAGAGTTATCAGATTTGTGCATTATTCCCCTTAATCGGCCACAAGCATTGACAATAGTGGCTATGAAAGATATAGTCGCTCCTCTTCTGAAACGTTTTCAGTCTTTAATGATATATGCGCTCGTAGCTCAGCTGGATAGAGCAACGGCCTTCTAAGCCGTAGGTCGCAGGTTCGAGTCCTGCCGGGCGCACCAATAAAAACAAGCGGTTACAGTTTTTGCTGTAACCTCTTTTCGTTGAGAAACAGTTAATTGCAGCAATAGAAAGTTTAGGTTAGAATTGCAAACCATTTACACCTAATAAGAACGAGGGGTTAGATAACACATGCTGCTGATGATCGACAATTATGACTCGTTCACCTTCAACATAGTCCAGTATTTTAGTCAACTGGGTGAGGTCGTACAGGTACATCGAAATGACAAAATTTCGCTAGCAGAGATAGAATCTCTACGACCTGAACGGCTTGTTATTTCTCCCGGGCCCTGTTCTCCGGAAGAGGCAGGAATTTCCGTAGCTGCCATCAAGCATTTTGCAGGAAAAATTCCAATCCTTGGTGTCTGCCTCGGTCACCAATCTATCGGGTATGCCTTTGGGGGGAAGGTGCTGCGAAGTGCAACTCTCATGCACGGTAAAACATCGCCCATTCTCCACAACGGACAGGAACTGTTTTCCGGGCTTCCAAACCCTTTCCTTGCGACTCGCTACCACTCCCTGATTGTTGATCGTTCAACCCTGCCCGATTGCCTTGAAGTGACGGCGTGGGTAGAAAATGGTGAGATCATGGGATTGCGGCACAAAGAGCTCCCGATCTGGGGAGTTCAGTTTCACCCGGAATCAATCTTGACTGAGGGCGGCATGGATTTACTCAATAATTTTCTGACTATTACTGGCGGTTGATTATTGCCCCGAACGCTTCAACCATTCAGTTTTTACCGATAATTTTTCCGTTGACTTTTCTCGGCAAGAATTGCTAAAGTGACTATTCATCAAGAACAAATTCAGGAGGAAGAGATATGAAGTGTCAGACCGTACTTGCAGGTACCGAGTGTACCTTTTGGGGAAAACAGGGTTGTATTTTTACTGGGGGTTCCTGCCAGACTATCGCCGAAAACTGTGAGGGATGCGAGCGCATCGTGACCGGCAGCATTGGTCAGGTTTGTAGTGCATATCCTGCACCAGTGAAGAAATGGATCGGCGGAATCTGCAACTTCGCCTCCCACGTAAAACTTGATCTCTCTGTTGCCGATCTTAAGACCAACCCACTCAAAGCTTCCAAAAAAGCTGCCGGTGCCAAGAAAAAGAAATAGTTTCAGTTTCAATATCGACATGATCAAGGGGGGAATTTTTATTCCCCCCTTTTTTTATTCTTGGAGGTATTTGCATGTCATTCACCACCCTTACCTGCCCTTCCTGCGGCTCCAGCGTAAAGCAGTATCGAAATCCATTTCCTACGGTTGATATAATAATTGAGTTTGAAAGCGGCATCATCTTGATTGAACGGCGCAACGAACCTTTGGGCTGGGCTTTACCGGGTGGATTTGTAGACTACGGTGAATCGCTTGAAGCAGCCGCTGTTCGCGAGGCACGTGAAGAAACGTCGCTGGAGATTTCAAATCTGCGGTTATTGGGATGTTATTCCGACCCAGCACGCGATGAACGGATGCATACAATTTCAACGGTATTTATTGCAACGGGACGTGGTATTCCTTGCGCAGCCGATGACGCACAGAATCTGGCCATCTTCAGGCTGGATTCACTACCGGAACAACTCTGTTTTGATCATGCCCGCATTATTGCCGATTATGCCGCAACAAATCTCAACGACTTATTAGGTACGCCCAAATCATAATTAAGTTAGATCCGCTGATATCTCACTGAACTACTCCTCTTCATTCTGCAAGGGTCAGCCTCATCGGCATCTAATCGACCAATGCCATAGGGAACGCATTCTTTTAAAACCTCCCACAAGCCTAATACAAATTCTTGCATACCAATAAAGACCGCAAACAGCGTGATTAATTCCGCTTTACACTGTTTCTGTACAAAACAAACATGAACTCCTGATTTTTTTTGGCATTATGGTAAAATTTAAAAAAACAGCTGTGCTTCACAAAGAAATGTCTGGACTCAGGGCACGGTAACGGAGGTGTTCCATGACAACTACCAAGATCGACGAAGCCATCGAACGGTATGTGAACGAACGAAGAAAAAGTGAACAGAAAGTGGCTGAAAGCAAGTTCCTTAGCTTCACGTATCTGGCCTGTGGCGAAAGCGATGTTAAGACATTTATGCTCAGGAGCCGCAGTTTGATACGGTATTATATCGATTTTCTGTCAGTCCTGGAAAATCCACTGCGCGGGCCGCAGGCCGGCTGGCTGGCTCTGATGGTGATCGTGTTTTCTTTCGGAATCTTCATGCTGACGGACGAGGACATGCGCATTGCCGGGATTTTCATAACATCCGGAACAGCCGTTAATGGAATTTCCCTGTGGCGCTCCGTGATTGATAAATGGGTTGAGACCTCTGTTACAATCGCCATGTACCGGGAAATCATAGAACTCATAGACAGCACACTGTCGTCCGAATGCTGAGACAGCACTGCCATGAATCTCTATTGCAACCATTCATCCCAAATGAAGTTCCGGTTTGATATTGTCAGGTTTGAAATTTGTTGCAATGCGCCAACCCTTTCTGCCATTCAGCACCGGTTCCAAACGGCAGTCAATGTAACCGATCAGGCTGGCAGTTTCCGGCAGTTCGGTGGCAAACCTGACAATGCGGAACGCCACAAGATCGCCCACCTCTGGATACGCTGGCGCGAATGGCAAGGTCGGTCCCCAGATAACTAGCGCCTCCTCCTGACGAGCAAGATGCAGAAGATACCAATGTTCCCCTTCCGCTCCACGTCGTCCCTCCTCCATAACAAGTGCAGGTATACGAGCATGAAGAAGCGTCGGATATCCTAATGTACAGGCATGGGCAAATGCGGACTCATTATCTGGAAACTGCGTTAGCGTTTCTTCTTTCCCGCGAAACCAGTCAAACATGTAATTCCGCCTTCCTATCCCGCAGATGCTAGGTTAAATATGCCAACTGTACCGGACCAATCAAATGCCACCCTTCACCCTGATCCTCACAAGAGGCGATTATGCAGCAGATTAAGCGGGATTTTGGTTTCTTCTTAGGCCATATCATAATTTCTAACACATGAATCAATTAACTGGACTTTAGACTTACAGCGCTCCCTTCCCACCGTTAAGGCGGGTTGCTGCGCAGCTCTTTGATTATCAAACCAACTTGAATTTACGCGGCCTTAGCCTGGTCCGGTGGATATTCATCTTCAACCGGCCATTTTTGC
>JANYBN010000117.1 GCA_025360785.1 Geobacter sp. | reverse complement strand
AATAGCCCTTGCTTTCAATCAGGCCGATAAGATGTCCTGGATGTTCACGGCAAATAAATAGTACATCTGCTCCATGCTGCCGCAACGCATCAGCCAATGTCAGACACCGCATGATATGTCCGCTGCCAATAGTAAGCGAGGCGTCAGCGCGAATAACAACTTTCATTCAACGTTTTTCCAAAAGAAACCACGTCCCGTCTCCATTCGGAAACATATTGTCACGTTCGTAACAGAAACCGTAATCAAGCAACTGCAGATCAGAGAAACGATCAAGAAGTTCCCCGGCGAAGTCACGTTTGAACAATTTACCCGAATGACCGCGATAGGTAATTTCAACCGGTGTCGGATTATAATATTCCATGACAAGAATGTATCTACGGCTTGATTGATACAGAAGGTCATAAACCTGAGGCAAAGCGTCAGGGTTTATATGAATCATGACACCTTTTATGAAGGAGAGATCACGCTGATAATCAACTGTAAAATCGAGTATGGAGGCATGATATATCTTCTCCAGATATCCCAATTTTTCCAACTCAACCACTGCCTTACTGTTGATTTCTATGCCCGACAGGCTAGCTTCCGGCAACAATTGACGCAACGCCATAAGGTTTAAGCCCCTATTTGAGCCAAACTCCAGGACATTCTTCACTCCATGTGTACGCGCAAGCACTTTGGCAAACATCGCCAGATTGGCGGCAACAAGTTCAGCTCCCTGATTTCTGTCAATATATTCATTTCCGAAGTCTCCAGCCCAAAACTCCTCCTGCTCCGTCTTATACTGGCTCATGTAAGCTCCTTTTGCATAAATATGCCCTTAAAAAAATCTCGTAAAACTGAAACTACCCGATCCTGTTCACCGTCAGTCATACTAGCAAACAGAGGCAGGCTAATCGCTTTGGCATAATACCGTTCAGCCTCCGGAAACATACCTTCGGCAAATCCATTTTTTATGTAATATGGCTGAGTATGCACAGGGATATAGTGAACATTCACGCCGATATTTGCCGCACGCAAGGCATTGAATGCATGGCTGCGGTTCATCGTTGCATCTGCAGCATCCACTTGCACTACATACAGATGAAATGCTGAATAACCATTCGGCGACTGCCATGGCAAATTCAACGGCAGACCGGCCAGCAGACTATCGTAGCGCTGTGCCAGCTCATGCCGCCGCGTAACGAATTTATCCAGACGTTTCATCTGGCTGGCTCCCAGAGCGGCCTGCATATCGGTCATGCGGTAGTTGAACCCCAACTCAATCTGCTGATAGTACCAGAGGCCATGGCTCTCACCCTCCATTAAGTTGGAAGCGCGGGTAATGCCATGGGAGCGAAGACGCAGCAATTTTTCATTCAATCGAGGCTGGTTGGTCACGACAATGCCGCCTTCACCGGTTGTTATAATCTTGACCGGGTGAAAGCTGAAAACGGTCATATCTGAAAATTGGCAGTTGCCGACAGGTTCCCCACGATATTTTGCACCTATCGCGTGTGAAGCATCCTCAATTATTGTAAAGCCATACTCGCGACCAAGCTCTGCAATACGAGCCATCTCGCACGACTGGCCGGCAAAATGCACCGGGATAACGACTTTGGGAAGCTTACCAAGTTGCTTAGCGGCTTTAAGTTTTTCTTCCAGACATTCAACACTCATGTTGTAGGTACGTGGATCGATATCAACAAAATCCACTGTGGCTCCGCAATACAAACCACAATTTGCTGAAGCGACAAACGTATTAGGAGAGGTCCAAAGAGAGTCACCGGGTGCAAGACCAGCAGCCAGGCATGCAATATGAAGAGCAGAAGTAGCGCTATTGACAGCCACGGCATAATTTACGCCGCAGTACTCGGAGACGGAACGCTCAAAACGCTCGACAGCAGGGCCTTGAGTAATAAAATCGGAACGCAGCACATCCACGACTGCCTGAATATCAGACTCTGAGATGGATTGGCGTCCGTATGGTATCAGACTGTTTTCCAAAGTCACCTCACATTATACCGAAAAATCAGCATCTACATGAGCTTTAACAAGCTCACGAATTTCATTGACTGACAGCCGATTGACATTTGTTCCACTATTGTATTTGAAGCCGTCTGGACATAGCTTCCCTCCAAATGAATCCGAAAAGTCTGTTATGTTCCAAATAGGAAGTGAAGGTAAGATAACGTAATAATCCTTAAATTCAATAGTATTGAGAGCATCCGTTTCAGTGATCATTTCTTCATGCAATTTTTCTCCAGGACGTATTCCTGTCACTATTTTCTGAGCAGTTGGAGCAAGCGCCTCGGCAAGATCCATGATTGAATAGCTTGGAATCTTGGGCACAAACAGTTCGCCACCCCACATTTTTTCGATGGCATAAAGCACCATCTCAACGCCTTGCTCCAATGTTATGTTGAATCGTGTCATTCTGTCGTCAGTAATAGGCAAAATCCCATCTTTTCTTTTTGCAAGGAAAAAAGGAATTACGCTGCCACGACTTCCCATGACGTTACCATACCTGACGACCGACAGTTTTATATCGTGATCACCTCTGAAATTATTTGCGGCAATAAACAGCTTGTCAGAACAGAGCTTCGTTGCACCATAGAGGTTAATTGGTGCCGCAGCCTTGTCAGTACTAAGAGCGACGACTCTTTTTACGCCAGAATCGATCGCGGATTCTATAACATTTTGCGCACCCAAAATATTAGTTTTAATCGCTTCGAACGGATTGTATTCACAGGCAGGAACCTGTTTCAAGGCAGCAGCATGAACAACAATGTCAATATCTTCCATTGCCCTTACAAGCCTGTCCTTATCCCTGACATCTCCGATAAAATATCTAAGCTGCCGGTACTTTTCTATCGGGAACAGTTGGTTCATTTCAAACTGTTTGAGTTCATCTCGTGAGTACACGACCAGCCGCTTTATTTCAGGATATTTCAAGAGAATGGTTTCAACAAACTTTTTACCGAAAGAACCGGTTCCGCCAGTAATTAAAATTGATTTCCCGGTGAGCATAACGTTACTCCTGTTTTATCTAGTGATAACTTAATAACAAAATAGCTTTAGTTATCCTGGTTCACATCATTTACCTTGATATAAAAAAAAGTGACGTTGGTAATTAAAGTCTCTTTGGCTAATGAATAGTCTATTTCAATCAAACTCAGATCATCATCTTCTTCAATTATTTTACGAAAATCGCTTATAGGGTAATTTCTCTCTTTTATAAATCTTAATT
>JANYBN010000102.1 GCA_025360785.1 Geobacter sp. | reverse complement strand
TGATGAATATATCCGGATGCACGGTTATGGAACTGCAGGGCGGTATGCTCTCCTTACCGTGTCAGATACCGGATCAGGTATGGATGCCACAACCTGTCAACATATTTTCGAGCCTTTTTTTACAACAAAAGAGAGCGGCAGTGGGACCGGATTGGGGCTTTCGATCGTCTATGGGATAGTTCAACAGCATAACGGACATATTCATGTGTATAGTGAACCGGGGGAGGGGACAGCCTTCCGCATACTCTATCCTCTGACTGAAGAATCAGCGGAAGCCGACTTTGTCACGCCTCTTTACGCCATCCCACCTGGCGGGAACGAAACAATTCTGGTCGTTGATAATGAAGAACCGATACGGGAATATCTGGAACTCTTTCTAACGACGATGGGGTACACCGTGTACCAGGCGGGCGACGGGGAGGGTGCGGTGAAGCTGTATCGTCAAAAGAGTGGAGAGATTGATCTGGTGCTGATGGATGTGATCATGCCGAACAAAAACGGCAAGGAAGCGGCTATTGAAATCAGGAACATCAGAGATGACGCCAGAATTCTGTTCATAAGCGGCTATCCCTACGACGTCATCAGTGAACGGCACCTCCTGCTTGAAAATGCCGAACTTGTGATGAAACCATTGGCGCCGTCCGATCTTGCTCTGAAAGTTCGTGAAATGCTTGACCGATAGAGCCGGATCCTTTTAACGCTGAGCCAGAGCAAGTTTCAGCGCCAATCCGGCAAAAACACCTGCAGCCGCTCGATTAAGCACTTTTTGTGCAAACGCTGATCGTCGAAACTGTTCTCCAAAAACTCCCGCCAGAATGCTGATCGTGCCGAAGACAACCATTGTAGCGATGATGAAAACTCCCCCCAACAGCAGTAGCTGCATGGACAAAAAACCTTTGGCCGGGTCAGCGAACTGCGGCAGAAAGGCGAGGAAAAAGATCGACACCTTGGGATTGGTGATATTCATGATGATACCGCGACGGTAGAGTGCGGCTGGATTGAGAGATTCGGCAAAGCCTGTAGTCCCGGTCACCATTCCGGCCCGGAAGGAGAGCCCTGCCAGATAGAGGAGGTATCCGGCTCCGGCGAATTTCAGGAAGGTAAAGGCGACTGTCGATGTCTTGAAAAGCGCTGCCAGTCCGAACGTTACCGCCGCCGTATGAAAAAGAAGTCCGGTGCAGAGCCCCAACGTAACGAGCAGTCCGGCTTTGCGCCCCTGCTGTGCAGCCTGGGTCATGACAAACAGGTTGTCCGGTCCGGGGGAGAGGGCCAGCAGGACCGAAGTGGTAAAAAACATGAGTAGCATTCTGGCGTCAAACATGTACGTCCTCTACCGTTTGTGAAAGTATTTTTGCGTATAATGGTGTACAAGGAAATGGCTGTCAAGCGTGGCGGCTTAAATTAATTCAAACCTTGCGGATAGTTGCGCAAGTAAAGGAAATACTATGACCAGAATAACACTCAACAAAAATGAAGAGCGCCGTATCAAGTCCGGCAACCCCTGGGTATTCAGCAATGAGATCCGCGAGGTTGCGGGAGATCGTTCTGCCGGTATAGTGGCAGAGCTGTACGATGCGGCCGGTATTTTTATCGGTGTCGGCCATTATAACCCGCATTCGCTGATCGCCTTCCGGTTGGTTTCGCGGCAGCGGGAGGATATCGAGACCCCCGGGTTCTTCGAAGGGCGCATTGCCGCTGCCATGGCCTATCGCAAAGCGCGTTACCCCGATTTGAGCACCTTCCGCGCTGTTTATGGCGAGAGCGATTTCCTGCCGGGATTGGTGGTGGACAAATACGGTGAGTACCTGTCGGTGCAGTTTCTCTCCGCCGGGATGGACAGCCGTCGAGAGCTGATTGTCGCTGTGCTGCGTAAAATTTATGAGCCGCTCGGTATCATCGCCCGTAACGATGTGAGTGTCCGCAAGCTGGAAGGGCTGGAAGAAAAGATTGAGCTGTTGTGGGGCGATATTCCGGAACGGATCGAGATGGAAGAAAACGGTCTCCGTTTTCAGGTTGATCTGCGCGAAGGGCAGAAGACCGGTGGGTTTCTGGATCAGAAGCAGAACCATCTGCTGCTGCGGAACATCTGCGCGGGGAAGGATGTGCTCGACTGCTTCTGCTACACCGGCGGTTGGGCGGTGCATGCCGCAGCGTTCGGGGCGGCGTCTGTTGTTGGAGTCGATATTTCGCAGCGGGCCGTGGGGCAGGCCGGCAGCCATGCCAAGCTGAACAAGGTGTCTGACCGTGTGAAATTCGAGGAGTGCGACGCCTTTGAACGGCTCCGCTCATTGCATCAGGAAGGGCGCCGTTTCGGCGTGATCGTCATGGACCCCCCCGCCTTTGTAAAAAGCAGAAAGAATATCGCCGAGGCGACGAAAGGGTATCTGACCGTAAACCGCCGCGCTCTGGAACTGCTGGAGCCGGGCGGCTATCTGATTACCTGCTCCTGTTCATACCACATGGGGCGCGAAGCGTTCCGCGATATGCTGATTCAGGCGGCACGGCTGGCGAAACGCGAGGTGCGGTTGGTGGAAACATGCAGTCAGGCGGCGGATCATCCGGTGCTGCTGTCGTTTCCAGAGTCGGAATATCTGAAGTGCTTTGTGCTGCAGGCGGTGTAAAGAGCAGACACGGGCCGAATCCAACAAATAAAGTCTTTAGCCTCATGATTACCTCACGATTACCAGTATTCTGAACTTAAAATCTTAAGTAATCTTGAAGTAATCTTGAAGCTGAAAATAGAGATCTGGAGGTTACCCATGGACAAATCGTTCAGCGGCTTTTGTCCGGATAGTCTGGAGTTCTTTGAAAAGCTGGCCGCCAATAACAACAAGGCCTGGTTTGAGGAGCACCGGGAGGATTTTGAGCAGTACCTGATGGAACCGCTCAAAAATATGGTCAGCGACCTCTCCGTGGTGATGCTGGCCATCGATCCCGAGCTGGTGGTGATCCCGGCTGTGGACAAGACCATCTCCCGCATTTACCGCGACACCCGTTTTTCCCGCAACAAGTCACCCTATAAAACCTGTCTCTGGATTACTTTCAAGCGGCGTAGTCCGGATTGGAAGACCGCCCCATGTTTTTTCTTCGAGATCAGCGCCGACGGTTATCGTTACGGCATGGGCTTTTACAGCGCCACCAGAGAAACCATGGATAGCCTGCGGCGGTTCATTGAGGCTAAACCGGCTGAATTCCGGAAGGCCGTGGCTGCCTTCGGCAGGCAGAACACCTTTACCCTTGAGGGCGATCGCTACAAACGCCAGCTCAATCCGGCCCTGCCGGACGATCTTCAACAGTGGCATGGTCGCAAGAATGTCTACGCCATCTGCCGGCGTCCGGTGGATGGCAGGCTCTTTACGCGGGGGATCTGCGATGATCTGCGGGACGGGTTTGGTATGCTCAAGCCGCTGTATGAGCTGTTGTGGCGGGTGTGTGGGTAGATCATTCACCGTTTCTGGTTGCCCAGGGTTGAAAAAAAATCTCAAAAACGTGGAGGGCATTATGAAACGTTTTACGTCGACAATAACTTTTTTTGGTTCCATCCTGACTGCATCCGTCATTTCAGCCCGGGCCGATTTCGCTGCAGCGCAAAGGGCGTACAGTGATGGCGACTACGCTACTGCAATCCGCGAATACAAACTGGACGGCAGTGCCAGTGCCCATTATGCTCTCGGCCTGATGTATGCTGAAGGCAAGGGAGCCAGGCAGCGGAACAGCCGGGAGGCTATGAAATGGTATCGCCTGGCTGCCGAACAGGGGTATGCAAAGGCCCAGTATGCTCTCGGTCTCATGTATGCCATCGGTGAGGAAGTTCCTGCCAACAAGAAGGAAGCGGCCAAATGGTATCGCAAGGCCGCCGAACAGGGGCATGTCACAGCCGAATATAATCTGGCCACTATGTATGACAAGGGGGTCGGTGTTACCCAGGATGAAAAGGCCGCTACCAAATGGTACTTGAAGGCTGCCGAACAGGGTCACTCTGCCGCGCAATTTAACCTTGCCCAGATTTACGAGAAAGGTGCTGGAGAGGGTGAGACAGACAAGAAGGAGTCGGGGCAATGGTACCTGAAGGCCGCCGAAAATGGGTATGCACGGGCCCAATTCCGCATTGCCCAGATGTATGACAAGGGTGAAAGTGTCCCCCAGGACAAGAAAGAGGCGGTAAAGTGGTATCGTCGTGCTGCGGAACAGAAGCATGCCAAGGCCCAGTTCATGGTCGGCTTGCTCTATGACAAGGGTGAGGGTGTCCCACAGGACAAGAAGGAAGCGGCAAAGTGGTATCGCAAAGCAGCAGAACAGGGTGTCGCTGAAGCACAGTTCAACCTGGGGCTCATGTATTATAACGGTTCCGGTGTCAAGCAGAACAGGACGGAGGCTGCCAAGTGGTTCCGCAAAGCTGCGGATCAGGGGGACGGCGATGCCCAGTTTAATTTGGGCCATTTGTACGACCAGGGAGAGGGAGTCAGGCAGGACTGGAAAGTGGCGGCAAAATGGTTTCGCAAGTCAGCCGATCAGGGCTTTGACCAGGCCCAGCTCAAGCTCGGCCTCATGTATTTCCGCGGCCAAGGTGTGAAACAGAACAAGAGGGAAGCGTTCAAATGGCTTGGCAAGGCTGCTGAACAGGGGTCGGACGAGGCTATAAAAACCCTGGAAATCCTTGGCATGCACATGCCGTTGAAGGGAGCGCGCTAGTTTCTATCCGGAATCGTTTTATCCCGTCCCGGAAAAGAAAGCCGCCTCCTGTATTAATGAGCAGGGTAGCGTAGATCAAAAAGACATTCTGCTAGACAAGCATTGCTTCAACATATTTTTTTTGTTATTGTCCCGCCGATTACAAATTTATCGCTGCTTCTATGGCAGGTTGCATAGCAGCAAGTTATGGTTCGAGGCTTCAAACGTCTAGCCGAGCGGTTTCACTGCTTTACCAAAGTGAACAACGCAATCTCTTATATTCAATATCAGGTTTCATCAAAGGAGAGCAGAAATGTCTATCGCCACTCAGTGTAAATTTTTTGGGCACGTCATAACTGTTGAAAAGGCGTTAGCTGTCAGAAAAGCCGCGCCGGCCAGTCAGAGACATACGCTTGTCTTCGAGTGTGTAAAATGCGGCAAAGCTGTTCGACCGCACGTTGCCGGAGACAGATGTGCCGCGCATTTTGTGCATCTTAGTCGCAATCCGGAATGTCGGTTTATTGACCCGCCCAGAGACTATTAGAAGGCTGGGTAAGAATCCGAGGCATAATCCTGATCTGCAGCGTTATGACACGTTTTGTCATGTCTCAGTGGGTCGCTCTGCCCCTCGAACAATGCTTGGAAATCCTGGCCAACAGCGCCAAATATGAGGTTTTTTTATTGTCAGGTGCTGAAAGGATTAATGCAGGAAGGTGTCGTTCCGGAGGTTTTTGCAAATACTCTTTTTAATTATTGTTAGCTTTTCTGCTCAGCTCTTGTTGTCTGACGCGCTGACAGAGTTCATATAATTCTTTAATTCAATTCTGAATGCGGTCAGAGCCTCCTTTTCTTCGCCAAAACTCTTATTTACATTGTCGGTAACCGCAGAATGGAGCTTAAGCAGTTTGTTGCGATCTCCCTTTGAAGCCCTTAGCTCTTTAGTGAGTTCCAGTATCAAATTCTTATTGTTGAAGACGACCTCTTTTGCGTTACCCTTCGCAGTCTCTATTTCCGGAATGGGGGCGTCGTTCATAATTGCAAAAAATCCGTCAAATATCTCCGGATCAAATAACCTTCTTTCACTATTCAATGTCTTCAAGGCATCTTTAGGTGTTGAGGCTCCCCTGTAAGGCCTGTTCATGGTCAAGGCACAATAAATATCGCATATTGATACCAACATGGCATGCCGTGGTATTCTCCGCTCGAAGAGACCTTTCGGGTAACCGCTGCCGTCGTAACGTTCATGATGGTACAGGGCAATATCGAGCGGGACTCGTGCAGTTAACCCCACATTGAAAATAATGTCGTGCCCATGTTGGGGATGAAACTTAACCCTGTGATACTCACTCTCAGTTAGTGCATCGGTTTTTTCTGTGATATCTCCTGCGATATGGAGCATCCCGATATCGTGGAGCATTGCTCCGACACCGATTTCGACCAGTTCGTTTTGCTCTGCATTGAACAGTTTTTCGTATAAAAACATTGATAAAATAGTGACTTGTGCAGTATGGGTAATGAGGTATTTTTCGAAATATTCTTCCATCTTGGAAAACAGACTGGTTAACTCTTCACGGTCTTCAAACTTTAGAGAAAGCAACTTCAGAATAGTACGGCATTTATGAAACGCCACAGCCATGTTTGGGTTTTTGAAGACATCATCGATACAGTTGATGATCATCTGGCTGAAGATCAGATTCTTTGATGATTGGGGCATAACCTTGCTGGAGAGTATGCTCTCCAGATTTATTTCAAGATTTGCCTGTACTATTTTTTCATTGGCGTAGTCAACATAGATAAATTCCGTTCCATTCTCTTTAAGGCGTTCGATATTATGAATGGTAAGTTTGGTGTCCTGCGGTTTGTAAAGAGTGAAAATGTTTTGCTGTTTAATATACAGCTCAACATTTGGAAAGTTTCCATGATTGATCGATTCGAGGACAATGGGAGAATATTTCAGTGACATAAGAACCTTTTATAATAAGAGTCTTAATTTACAGAATTATTTGAGTTATGACGGCCGGTGTCGGGTACTTTTTGCTTAATCAATTGCTGGTACTTCCATAATAATGTTGGTTTAAATGTTTACCTGCGGCCTTTGGCAGGAGTGCGCGGACTGTCTCCCTGCCTTATGCCGCCGGTTGGCCGCCCAGGGCGTTTACCTGTCGTCGTGCGCTCACTTTTGGCAGAATCTTTAACGGCAGCGGGACGAAACTTCCTGACAGCCTCTTTTGCTGCGGAGGATCGTCCGGTCTTTGTGCCTTCTTTGACTATAGGGCGAGCACTCTTTGCTCTTTCCGTCGCAGGACGAGCTGATGCCGCAGGCCGGGCAGACGTTGCAGGCCGGGCAGACGTTGCAGGCCGGGCAGATGCAGCAGGCCGGGCAGATGCAGCAGGACGGGCAGATGCAGCAGGACGGGGACCTGCCATCGGTTTTCTCTTGACGTATGGTGTCTTTGCCGGCCGATCTTTCTGTGGCACGGCAATACTGACGACGATGCAGCGGTCAACCAGATAGGTACCATCCAGTGTCTCAACGACCTCATCCAGGTTGACTTCGGACAGCATCCGGACATAGCCGCAGCGCTTGAATTCACCGGTTTGTTCGTCAACTATCAGATGGACCGAGGTGACAACCCCCATGATTTCAAAAAGTTTGCGCAGGTCTTCTTCGGTTGCCTGCTCTGAGATATGTCCAACGTATAGTTCTTTTGCCATTTCTATGATCCTTGATATTATTTATTTCTGTTCGTTATTTGTGGCTGTCCAGTGTTGATTGCCGGCATTAGTCCAGATAAATTTCTATACCAGGCGATAAACAGTTTCCATCAGACTGTCGCGTCCGATTCCTCTCTGTTCGCAAAGATTCAGGATTTCATTCGAGACTGGAGCGCAGACAGTTAATTCTCCGGATTCAGCCAGTACCAGTGCCGTCCGGAATGAGTGCAGGGCGAATCCCGACAGTTCCGGCATGTCTCCGCCGCTATAGCGTTTGTCACCAACAACCGGATGACCGATCGCAGCAAGATGGCGGCGGATCTGATGCATTCGGCCGCTGATCGGGGTTACCGCCAGAAGGGTGCAGCCTTCACCTGCCAATATGGTCTGGTAACGGGTCTCAGACTCCTTCTCGTCCAGTTGTTCGTTGATGACGCCGCACTCTTCCGGAGTTCCCCATACCAATGCCAGGTAGAGTTTGTCCAAACCGGTTTCTTTTACCTGACGACCGTAGATGCCGGCAGAACTGGAACTTTTTGCAAGAATGACAGCTCCGGATGTGCCGCGATCCAGCCGGTTGACCGGGTACAATTTACAGGTCGTCTCGCGCTGAATCATATAGGCCTGACCAACATCTACCAGGTTGTCTTCACATTCGGCGGTGCGGTGCATAGGAAGTCCGGCCGGCTTATTGGCAATAAGAATAAGGCTGTCTTCATAAAGTATGTCCAGAACCGGGCGGGGCGATGACAGCTGTGCAATCGTAGCTGCGCTTTCCTTGAGAGTGATGGTGTCGTGGAGTGCCAGCAATTTATCTGCTGTTGTCTGATTGCCATTGAGCTTGGCTGCCCCGCTTTTGATGAGTTTGCGTGCGTAGCCGAACGGCGAAGTCGGCATCAGGGTCCGCAGATAGCTTTCCAGTCGGCGGCAGTGGTCTTGGTGGGTTATTTCGAAGTTAAGCATAGGATATGACAGTCTTGGGTGACGCGGGATTATACTACTAACCGGTCGTCCCTGTAGCCTGCATTTACCTCCAGAGCCTCATTCATGGCGCGAATAGCAACTTCAAGCTGGCTGTCGTCAGGTTCGCGAGTCGTCAGGCGCTGTAGTGCCAAACCGGGTGCGATTACCATCTTGACGAGTGGGTGGCTGTCGTTCATGGCGCTCCATTTAAGGAACTCGTATGAAATGCCGGCGATCATCGGCAGCAGAACTATCCTCGAACCGGCTTTGAGATAGAACGGCCATAGTTTGGGAATCAGTGAAAATACCGCTATGCTGACAAGCATCACGATCAGAAGGAAGCTGGTGCCGCAGCGCGGATGCAGGCGGCTGTAGCGGCGAACATTCTCTATGGTCAATTCAACTCCGTCTTCGAAGGCGAAAATCGATTTATGTTCGGCGCCGTGATACTGGAAGACCCGCTGAATATCTTCCATCCGTGAGATTGCCCAGATGTAGACAAGGAAAACAATTACCCTTATGACGCCATCTACAAGATTGAAGACAATATTGTTGTCGCCTATCACCGGTGTCAGCAGCTTGGTCAGGTAGAGTGGAAACAGGAAAAAGAGGCAAATCCCGAAGCCGAAGGCTATCGACATTGTTCCTGCCATAGCCCATGAAGACAGGTCGCTTCCACCCTCTTTACCGTTATTCTTCACTTTCTCTTTATCTTTTTCATCTTCGGTCATCGCTTCGGTGGCAGAGAAATTCAGAGCCTTGATGCCGATGATCAGCGAGGTGAAGAGTGCTACTGCTCCGCGCACTATCGGCAGTTTGACAATCGGATAACGCTCGGAGAGCGGCACTACAAGTTCTTTTTTTACAATGATCTCACCGTCGGGACGGCGCACTGCAATGGCAACCGAACGGGGGGCACGCATCATTACCCCTTCAATCACCGCCTGGCCCCCAACATGTATCTTATCCATAGTACCTCTTTAGTGAGTTAGAAATTATCCCGTATGGGGCTGATTATTCCAGATTCTTATAGAACTCGCGCACTTCGGTAGTCTGGCCGCAGCAGAACTTGCCTTCCGGGCAGGGACCGCCTACACAGCCGGGACCAGCCTTGCGGAAAATGACCGGCGCTATCTTTTTTACCACCCGCAGCATCTCGACACTCATCTCGCGGATTTCCCACTGGGCGCGCTGACAGCAACGCAGAGCAAAAAAGTGCAGCAATTCGCGGGCATTCATGGTCATGATGATCTTGGTCTCGGTGGCGTTGGGCAGAATATAGCGTGCGTCTTCGGCCGGAATCCCCATTTCGATCAACTGGGCATAGGCCTTGTGAACGGTTTCAGACATGAAGGCAAATATCTGCCTTGCCTCAGAATTCTCGGCGATGGTGTCCGGCATGATGGAGGTAAACTCCTCCTTGTGAGACACATAGCGCTGGGATTGCTGGGAAAATGAGGCGATGCGGTGGCGCACCAGTTGGTGAGTGGTAACTCGCGAAATCCCTTCAATACCAAAGGTGAAGGAGGCGTGTTCAAGCACTGAGTGGTGACCCAACGACATGATCTTGTCCAGAAAAGACTCAATGTCGGAATCCGCCATCTTTTCCCGTAAATCATCGATTGAAGCAGGCGAATAACAGAGACGGGCAGCTAACGCTACGGTACGTTCAGGATTGGGGGTGTGTTCGATCAGGGTGACGTTCATGGTGTCCTGCTCGAGCCATGCTCAGAAATAGCAATGGATATTTAATAAACTGGCATGCTCATGTTTGGTAATAGTTGTCCCAGAAATCACCTGAAAGAGGACAGCGATTTCTGGAGAAAAAAAAGGGGATTTGCCTTGCGACAAAGCCCCCCTCTTGTAGCTACGGAACGACTGATTAAAGCTGGCCGTAACGTTTTTTGAAGCGCTCGACACGTCCGGCAGTGTCAATTAATTTCTGCTTGCCGGTGTAAAACGGATGGCAGGCAGAGCAGATCTCGGTGCTGATCTCTTTTTTCGTGGAGCGTGTCTGGAATGTATTACCGCACAGGCACTTAACGGTAATCTCGGAATAATCTGGGTGGATGCCTTCTTTCATATCTTCCTCCTTCAGTAGTGCTTTACGACGTAACGTAATCGATTGCGGACAGTAAAGAGCAATTCTAGCTATTTTGAATATTTATTGCAACCATTTTTTATTTATTTCGACATTGAATCCAGAAAAGCCTGATTGGTCTTGGCTTCTGAAAGTTTGTCCAACAGAAACTCCATACTGTCTACCACATTCATAGGGTGGATAACCTTGCGGAGAATCCAGATCCGATTCAGAGCACTTTTTTCTATCAGCAGCTCTTCCTTGCGGGTTCCTGATTTATTGATGTCAATGGCAGGGAAGGTGCGTTTCTCAACCAGTTTGCGGTCAAGGTGCAGTTCCATGTTGCCGGTCCCTTTGAATTCCTCAAAGATGACTTCGTCCATCTTGCTGCCGGTATCAACCAGAGCGGTGGCGATAATAGTCAGCGAACCACCCTCTTCAATATTACGAGCCGCACCGAAGAAACGTTTCGGCTTTTGCAGCGCGTTGGCATCCACACCGCCGGTCAGAATCTTGCCGGAGGGTGGTAATACTGTGTTGTAGGCACGGGCCAGGCGTGTGATCGAGTCCAGCAGAATTACGACATCTTTTTTGTGCTCCACCAGCCTCTTGGCTTTTTCAATAACCATTTCGGCAACCTGTACGTGGCGTGTGGCCGGTTCGTCAAAGGTCGAAGATACAACTTCACCGTTAACCGAACGCTGCATGTCGGTCACCTCTTCCGGTCGCTCGTCGATCAGCAGGACGATCAGGTATACCTCGGGGTGATTGGCGGCAATCGAATTGGCTATGTTCTGGATCAGTACGGTCTTGCCGGTGCGGGGTGGCGCAACTATCAGGCCGCGCTGCCCTTTTCCGATTGGAGCCACCAATTCAATGACACGCATCGGCATATTCTCCGATGTTGTCTCAAGAGTGAGCTTTTCTTCAGGATACAGCGGAGTCAGGTTGTCGAAGAGGATCTTGTCACGAGCCACTTCGGGAGACTCGTGGTTGACCGACTCTACCTTGAGCAGTGCAAAATAACGCTCGCCTTCTTTGGGCGGTCTGATCTGGCCGGAAACTGTATCACCGGTACGCAGGTTGAAACGCCTGATCTGGCTGGGAGAAACATAGATGTCATCCGGGCCCGGCAGATAGTTGTAATCGGTGGCGCGCAAAAAACCGAAGCCGTCCTGGAGGGTTTCCAGGACACCTTCGCCGAAGATCGAGCCGTTCTGCTCTGTCTGGGCATTTAGAATTGCAAAGATCAGATCCTGTTTTCGGAGGCTCGATGCCCCCTCAATGTTGAGATCCCGTGCAATTGTATTGAGTTCACTGATCTTCTTGCCTTTAAGCTCTTGTAAATTCATCTGTTCTCCTGCGTAACGCTCTTCATGGTATGGGATTTATATATAGGTGTACTTATTATTTTTCCGGGGAAACTATGATCGACTGAATTATAAAATTTGAAATAGCCGGGAGCTTCTTGCACAAACAGCAGGATATGGTCTTTTCAGAGGTTCGAATTTGTTTACGTTTGAATAATTCTAGGGATCTGTTCGGATGCCAGGATGTTTAATCTGAGGTGCTGTGACGTTACCCTTTATTTTCAGGGCTTGTCAATAAAAAAACATGCCTTGCCGGTAAAGGCTCAATCTTTTATTGACTGGCAGTTATTCAGGTACAAAAGCCGGTTAATGACTACTCCTGCCATAGTCAGTCCGAATATTGACGGTATGAATGAAATACTGCCGAGAATAACCCGGCGATGTTCACAGCGGAATGTCTGTTCTGAACGATTAGGGCAGATGCAGTCGGCGCCGCAGGCATTTGATGTTGCTGGATCAAGCTCGCGGTGCAGTTCGGTCGAATAGACGACCTGCACTCCTGATGTGATCCCGGAATTTTTCAGAATCTTCCTCATACTGCGCGCCATGCGGCAGTTTTTTGTTGCTGAGATGTCGGAGACTTCTATCTTTGTCGGATCCAGCTTGTTCGCTGCCCCCATACTGGATATTACCGGTATGCCCTGCTGGCGGCAGATCGTTATCAATGAAGCCTTGGCGGTGAAATGGTCAATCGCATCCAGAACAAAGTCAGGCCGCGGCTCAAGTAATTCTCCGGCATTCCCGGCAGAGAAAAACGCCTTTACCGGTATGATCTCGGCGGCAGGATTGATGTCGCGCAATCGAATCGCCATGGCTTCCACTTTCTGCTGCCCCACCGTGCTGGAGAGCGCGTGGATTTGCCGATTGATGTTAGTCAGACAGATGTCATCGAAGTCTACAAGAGTTATTCTCCCGACTCCGGCTCGTCCCAACGCCTCTGCGGCATAACTGCCGACTCCGCCGACGCCGCAGATCATGACGTGTTTATCGGCCAATGTAGATAACCCTATGGTGCCTATAAGAAGTTCGGATCTGGAAAAGCGATGAAGTGCCATGATGTGTGTAACCCTGGTTGTTTGGAGTGAAAAGCAGCTTGTTAAACGATTATTCTAGCAAAATCAGTAAGTTCGGATATGCGCGCTGGTCCATATCCGACGAAATCTCCATCGATCTGGATCGGGCGACTACCCCGGACCTCAAAGAGTGAAGAGTGTACCCTGACCAGGTCCTTGTTCGACTCCATCTTGTTCCGAAACAGGTCAAGCGCGCTTTTCAAATATGTGCGTCGGCCATTTCCTGTAATACAGACGGCAGAGAGTCCCGATATAAACGGGCTGCTCTCGTTTGACAGGATGAAATTACCGCCGTAGCGGGCGGCATTGCATATAATGGCGGTGTGACATGTGACGTCACCTTCCGGGGTGCTGAGCTCAAATATCGTAGCATCCCATGCCAATAAGCTTTTCAGCGCTGACAGAGCGTAGGCCCCCTGTTTCAGGAGTTTTTTCCCTAACGGCCAGACATCCCTGACGACCGCGCCGTCAAGCCCAATCCCCGCCATGAGCACAAAGCGGAGTGATTTTTCCTCGAATTCAATGACCCCGACCGACAGAGCGCGCGTTTTACCGCCAGCTATCCTGTCAAGAGCGTCATCAATAGATTTGATCCCTATTTCTGCCGCCAACACGTTGGAGGTGCCGAACGGCAACACTGCCAAAGTGGCAGTGCTGGGATCCAGACCGTTGACCACTGCGTTGAATGTGCCATCTCCGCCCGCAACAATTACCATGGGCGTTTCGTGTTTTTTATTAATTGCGTCACAGCAAGAAAAGATTTCCGCCGGAGTTCGTACCTGGAAAACTTCCGGAATTATATTCCTTGCCTGCAATCGTTCCAGAACGAGCTGTAGGCGCTCTGCCGAATGATGGCCGGATGCGGGGTTTACGAAGAGATAGGTTTTCATTTGAGCCATCTTGAGACGTACATTTTATAATACTTCTGTGTTATCCAGCGGATTCTGCGAACGATACTCCTGTTTTTTGAAGAGATGGTGGAACAGAGCAGGCCGTTGTGGGAACACTGCTCCGTAAGCGGCGGATGAGCCCAGTACATCCTGATGACTTTTTCGGTTATGAGGGTGTTATGCCACCAGTCGATTACCTGTTCACATTTATTTTTTTGCAGATGCTGGAGAGTGTCACGGGCGGCTTTTAGATCTATCAGGTACGCTCCGGCGGCTCTGCCAAATGACGCTTCGTACAGGAAACGCCCCCTTTTAGTCTTGTTGAGTGGTGGGAACCGTAACGTAGTGTTTTCCAGAGATATGATAAATCCCGGCTCCAATGTATCTGCCTCACGCGTTATTTGCTCTGTTTTCCGACAAAAATTTCCCAGAAAAAATGGATCGTTTTCAAACACCAGTGCATATTTGTTGTGATTATGGATAATTCGCTCATATGCCAATATGTGGTTAAGAGTACAGGAAAGTGCTCCAGTGGGCAGGATGTTTTTTATATCCGGGCTGAAATATTTATTAAGAAGTTTATCTGAAAAGCATGAAGGATCACCATCGGTGACAAATTCGTGTTTTAGTCCATGCTGCGCAAAAAGTGTGTTTATCCGGCTTTCATGTAGTTCATACCCGGTTTTGGCGTGGACGACATAAATTCCCTCGATCCCGAATTCGGCTAACACAATCCAATTACCTCGCATACAGTTTCCGCATTTATGAAACCATTATAAACCGGATTTAACCGGAAACAGTTAGTAGCCGGAGTACTTCTGATACAAATTCTGAATGTAAGCCTGTCCATCTTTTAATACCTCAGCTGTTTCTTCAAGCGACTGCTGTTCCTTGATATTAGGAATTGCCTTATTCGAAACCATATCATATATGGCTGTATGTTTGGGCGTTCTCAGAGCAAATCCGCCGGCAAAGTTATAAAAAGCAAAATTGGTGCGATTTGAATTAAAGAGGTTATTACTCCAGGAGAAATCTTCATATTTTATCTGAAGCTGGGCAAGAATGGTTGCCGCAATATCAGATTGAGAGCCTGTAATCGGCCTTCTTGTCCCTTGATATGTCTTCTTTATAACCTCACCGTAGAGCAGCAGAGGAATTCTATAGCGCTCCGGCATAAAAGCGTTCGGCCTGTTTAATGGAAGCGCACTACCATGATCGGCAACAAGTACAAACAGGGTGTTCTTGAACCAGGGTTGAGTCTGCGACTTTTCAATAAACGTTTTCAAGCTTTTGTCAGTGTAATGAATAGCATTCTTGAACAGTGCCGGTGGGTCATTGCCATTGAAAACGGTTTTCATGGGCACTTCAAACGGCTCGTGACTGCTGATCGTCAGCATTGCGCTGAAAAACGGTTCAGGCTGCCGGGACAGTTCGGAAAGTACCCGATCAAAGAGGACGTGGTCATGAACTCCCCACTTGGAGTTCATATCCTTAGATTCAAAAGAGGACTTGTTTGTTACAGTGTCGAACTTTGAATGAACAAAAAAAGCATTCATATCATCGAAGTGAGTGTCGCCTCCATAATAAAATGAGGTGGCGTATCCGTTAGCCTTGAGAGTTCCGGCCAGGGTCGGCAAGCGCTCCATTTTACTCGGACGTTTTATAATGCTTCCTTCCGGTGTTGACGGGAATCCGCTTAATACGGCGGGTATGCCGAACGCCGTCCGATAGCCGTTTGCATAGAAATCTGTGAACAAGATCCCCTTTGCAGCCAACTCGTCAAAACAGGGTGCAATGCCCTTCTCGGCACCGAGAGATGCTATCACATCTGCTGTCCAGCTCTCCAGAATAATGACGACAATATTAGGCCTTGATACGGTTAGAACGTGTTCCGTGTCGTTGGGAAGCCTGGCGGCCATTAAACGATCAACCCTTTCATGCATTTCCACGTCGCTCATATAGACAAACTGATTGTTCTTGTGTCTGAAATAATGTTTCAGATCGTACATCAGGTTCCAGCTGGCATTCAAGGCAGCATGGTTGGCAAATTGATGGTTGGAAAAATAAGCAAAGCCCGGGTTCATAGGAGCAAGGCCTGTTCCGCCACGAATGGCAAGTAACAGAACTCCGCAGAAAAAGACAAAAAGGAAAATCCGGGAAGCAACCGTGACCAGAGAACGTGGGGGCGCATCAAAAGAGAGTCGTCGCTTGAAAATGGCAGAATAAAGATAGTAACCGGCCAGGAAGATACCGGCGCAGATAACTACCAGCAGGAAGACCGGAGAAGACGACATGGAAGCCATCGCCTCCTTGGGGTACCTCAAGTAAACTAGCGCCTGGGCATTGAGTTTGCTTCCCCACATCTTGTAAATCTGCAAGTCAGAAGTGGTAATCAGCGCCACAAGCATCAGCATGAATACAGTATAGATCGTGATCAATTTATCTGTGAACTTTACGGGAAACAGGGAATGGATGAACCATAGTAAAAACGGAATTACTCCCAGATAGCCGGCTGTCGATAGGTCAATGCGCAGGCCTTTGAAAAATATACCGGCAACAGTAGTGAATGGTAACTCACTGCTCTGTTGTATATGGTAAAGTACGAAAACAGCACGGCAGAGCAGAAAATACAGCAGCCAGAAGGATGTGTAGCGAAACAGGAAACGGATGTTTCTGTTGACTTCAGTAAGGAAGGTTCGAACGTATTGTCTCAATGCTTTTGATGTCCTTGTCATGCGAATTCAGTATAACTTTTTTTAGCCGGGTTGGCTCTGCAAAAACTTCAATTGCCCCGTTTCCACCGATAATACGTTCGATACCAGGAAGATGTTTTCTTAAACAGGCTAAACATGCTTTCTTCGGGAAACATGTTTACTCTGAAAACTGCAAAGCGGTCGTCCTCAATGGTAAGCCCGCCGGTGTCGGTGGCAACGCCGAATTCGAATCCTGCCTGTTTGACGATGTTTTTTATACGGTCGTCATATCTGCCGAAAGGGTAGGCAAACGACACGACATCTGTCTGCAAGATATGCTCAATGCGATTTCTGCTTTCAATGATTTCGTACTTCGCCTCTTCATCATCCAGTTTTGTAAGATCAGGATGTCCGAGCGTGTGAGCGCCGATTTCCCAGCCACTTTCCACAAAAATACGTTTCTGTTCCGTTGACATCAATCTGTTCGCTTCGGCATCTTCGCCGACATCCCAAAAGTTACTGTCGGCGGAAAAATCTCCCAGCAGGAACAATACTCCCTTGAATCCATACTTTTGAGTGAGTGGGAGCATGTTGCTGTAGTTGTCCAGGTAGCCGTCGTCAACGGTCAGAATAAAAGGTTTTCTGGGGAATTCACTCAGCGGTTTTTCTCCGGTGGAGAATGCCAGATAATCCGAAAAGGTTATTGATGATAAACCCCGCTGGGTGAAAAACCGAAGGTGCTTTTTAAAATTACTTTTGGTGACGAAGGTTCGGTGCTTTGTGTCTATAGGCGCATCCGGAACCCGGTGGTACATAAGGACGGGGATGGCGACAGGGGACAGTTTGCGCATGATCGCGGAGGAATACGTGTTCAGTATCTTCGATGTGATCGTGTTGATATCGTAAAAACGTGACAGTTCGGCAAGGTCGATGTCCACCGGAACTTCGCCGGTTACGTATGCTTCCAGTTCGCGGGTAATGGCGTCGGTGTCGGGGTAAAACGGAGTGGCGACTGAGAGTATGTCGCCAAAATTGGTGCCAATGGCAGCGCTTAAATTGGTATTGCTGACAATGCCATGACAACAGGCTTCGCCCATGGCAAAAGCGGCGGTTCCCAATGCCAGGGCTTCCATTGCGACTCGTCCGGCTCCAATTACTAAATCGGAGTTTGCTATCAACTCCAGAACCTGCTTTGAAAAGCCAAGATAGCGGATGCGTTCCCCGAATCTGGCTTGCAGATCTGCAAGAGCGTCTTTTCCGGTTTGCGGGAAAGAATCCCATTCGCCACCGACTATCTGTATGGAGACGGCGGGAAAGTGCTGCAGCAGGTGCGGAAAAACATGCGCTACGAGGTCGGCAATATGGACACCTTTAGGACCATTGAGGCGGCCAACAACAGAAATTACCTTAGTCCCGTCTTTTGCTCTGACTCTTTTAAACTGCCGTAGAACCTCAAAGTCGAGGGGATTGGGCAAGGACACCAATTTCTGCCGGTCCATGTGCAGTTCATTGACCAAATGGTCGATGAGTTGCGGACATATGGCGAAGACCTTTTCGCCGTAAATATCATTCGACTTCAGGGCGGAATGTTTCACCTGACGGCCATGAATGGTTGAAACCAGCGGCACGCGTGTTCCTCGAACGGCATGGCTGGCAATCCAGCTGGCCGCACGCGAATGAGCATGCACCACGCTGATGTTCTGCTCGCGGATCACTTTTCTCAGAAAGAGGATATTACGAATCCGTTGCAGCAAAGAACGATCTGACACCGGTAGGCGCAGGCAGGTGATCTTGCCGGACAAACCGTCCTGATCGGTCGCCATTATCACCTCATGCCCATCGGCAGCTTGCTTTTCTGCCACTTGCAGTGCATATGCAACCGAACCGGCAAAAAAGTTTGAGGATAAAACATGTAGAATACGTAACGGCATGGTGGCAATTCTCTGTAAATTCTGGGTCTGACGGGTGCCTCGGCATACGCCGGAACGTCATGATATTTTGTTTGTTACCGGGTCGCGAGTTGTTCCAACTTTAGCACCACATCTTCCGGCCTGATGTTTTCAATACAGGCACAACGATTGTCATGGCGGCACTGGTGACACTGTTTGTCCAGAACGAGGTATCCTGCCCGCATGCCCAATGGAGCCCATCTGCCAGGGTGAATCGGCCGCATCGGGGCATAGAGACCCACCGCCGTTTTGCCAAGTGCGGCAGCAATATGCAGCGGCCCTGTGCTGGCCGCCACAAGTCCATCAGCCTTGTGGATAAATGCGATAAATTGGGCCAGCGGCATTTTCCCGGTGATGTCGGTAACTGCGCTGCCCCATGTTTCTATTTGTGATCGCAGAGCCACACCGTCGTCAGCGCTGCCTGAAATAAATATTTTGTAGCGGTCTCCGGGAAGCAGCCGGATCAGTGCGCTGAAATTATCGAGACCCCATTCACGGGCACTTCCCTTCGATTTAGGATGCAAAATCACATTAAAGCGATCAGGGTCGAGCCATTGGGCAAACGCCTCATCAAGTTCGACCGGCTTGGTCAGTCCCATCAGAGGTATCAGTGTGTCGAGCGAAGGGGCCTCTTCTACTCCCAGAGGACGGAAAAGCCCGACATTCAGTTGGGCTTCATGCAGCGGCGATCTTTTTCGGCCGGCATGCACCAGGCGGTTGCAGTATAACCAGTGATGGAATCGGTGTGAAGTCCCCACGCGTAGCGGGATTTTGCATCGGTATGCAATCCGGGCCAGCTCCCTGTTAGGGAATACGTGCACTATCGCATCGGCCTGCAGCCTCTTGAAGTATTCAATCTGTTCCTGTGGGGTATATCCGGACACTTCATCCCAGTTGATAAACACGTCAATATTTTCGCAGGCTTCAATGACCGGCCTCGTATAGGAACGCCCCACAAACCAGATTTTCAGCCCGGGATGCAGTCTTTTTATCAACCCGGCAACCGGCAGGGTCAGGATGACGTCGCCGATACCATCAGTGCGGCTGATGATCAGATTCCTAATCATTTAGTGAGGCTCTGAGCAGAGAACAGTTCCCTCGTTTTTGCATATTTAATAAAGTTGGCGCAGGCCGACAGACAGCAAATAACCAGGCCATGATACCCATCCAGAAAACCGAG
>JANYBN010000092.1 GCA_025360785.1 Geobacter sp. | reverse complement strand
GCGCATCTCCGGAGTGGTGACCATGCCGTTGTCCAGGTATTCAGGCAGATCGGCGGCACGGATGGCGGCATAGTTGACCTTGAATCCGGTGCGACGTGCCACTTCGTGGGCGGCTACGCCCGGAGCGCCGAGGATCGGCAGGATCAGGCGGCGATGACTGACTACCCTGTCCAGCCCGGACGCCTTGATCCGGCGTACCAACTCGCCGGTGCCGAAGGTCCCCTTCCCTGCCGCGCACCAGACGTTGATGCCGTAGGTTTCCAGCACCAGCAGCCAGACGTTGCGCCCGGCCAGTGACCGGCGCACGAGGTCGTAACTCATTTTGTAGTTGGCGGTCACCAGCACCGGGTCTGTCGCCGCCGGCTGACCGATGGAGTACAGGCCAGCAGGAACGATGAACTCCATGCGCCCGATGCCCCAGCGCGCCTTGCAAGCCCCCAGACTATCGCCACTGGTCAACCGGGATGAAATGCGCGCGACTGGACCCGCCGGGGTATCCAGCCATGCAATGAAACCGGGGACCTTTTCGGTGATGATTCCGCCACATTTGGAAGTGGGGGGACCGCAGCAGGGCGGCTTGTCCGCACCATCACCAGCTCCACCCGGGCAACAACCCGATGATGAATCACACTCCGAATCTGTGGTCTTACGCATGCTTTTGATTTTAAACGGGCCACCGGGGCCTTTTTTTACTTGCAACATGCAACTGCTCCTTCCTGTTTCGTATCCTGGGCCGCCTCAACCAATGCTACATTCAGCAACCCCAGCGACCTGACTACGGTCTCGCGCTCGAAGCTGCTCATTTGACCGAATACCTTCTCAATACGTGCTGCCATATATACGTCAATCTTCTCCAGCACCTGCCTCCCGGCATCGGTCAGACCAAGAAGTGCGACACGCCTGTCATCGGCGGACACACGCCGGGATATATACCCTTTTGCTTCCAAAGCCTTTGCCTGGCGACTGAAAGTAGTCACGTCCATACCCAACGCCTCGGACACCTGCTGCATGGCAGGACTCCCCGCCCTCCTCACCTCGAACAGTATGTGGCTCTGCGCCATCGAAACCTGCTCCCCGCAGCATTCATCGCAACAGGATGCGTTCAACAGGCCGAAACGCCGGGTAAAAATCTGCAAATGCTCCCGCACTGAATCCATTTATTAATCTCCTTCTACTAAAACTATCTTTTTTATTTGCATAATGCAACTAATATATTTCAAAATCCAGAGATATCGGAGTTGCTCTGGCTACAGAAACTTAGTGCAAGAAGGGTTAAACAATGTACACCGACCTGAGTTTCATGGTATAAATGACGACAAAGTCGGATTAAAGGCTCCATCGCAGGACAGAGCACCCTTGAATACCCAACCCGGACGTTACCCGAAAGCATTTTATGAAAATACTGCTTATTGCTCCGCAACCTTTTTTTGAGAAGCGTGGTACACCACTGGCTGTATCTGTTTTGTCCCGTGCTCTCAGCGAACTGGGGCACCAGATTGATCTTGTTACCTACCACATCGGAGATCCATGGTCCTGCCCTTCCGTAAATCACCACCGTGCCTGTCACATTCCGTTTATCCGTTCGGTTAAAAAAGGACTTTCAGCCGTAAAACTCTTTCTGGATATATTTGTATTTATAAAAGCCCTGGGTTTGTTGTCCAGAAGTCACTATGATTGCATCCATGGAGTTGAGGAAGGCGCGATGATGGGAGTCGTGCTGAAATCGATATTCAGAGTGCAATTGGTTTATGACATGGATTCCAGTATTCCGGAACAGATCCGGGATTCCAATTCGCCTCTTTGGTGCCGCGCGCCGTTTTTAAAGCTGGCTGAACTGCTGGAGCGCTGGACAATCAAGCATTCCGATATGGTCGTAGCGGTTTGTCCGGCCTTGCGGGAAAGAGTCCTGATGATTTCCCCTGACAAACCGGTGGCCCTGCTTGAGGACATTCCGGTTGTAGAAAAGGCTCCGGCGTCACTGGAGGCGGATAAAGAGCGAATCAGGTCTGAGCTGTCACTGGGAGACGCTCCCTGTGTCGTTTATACGGGAACATTCGAGAACTACCAGGGCATTGATCTACTGCTGGATTGCATTCCGTCTGTTGTGCGGGCCCAGCAGAACGTCATATTTGTCCTGGTTGGAGGCCAGGCAGATCAGCTTGGGGCGGTACAATGCCGGGTTGACACACTGGGAATCGGCGTCAATTCCAGAATACTGGGACGCCGCCCGATGGAGGAAATGCCTGCTTTTATGGCGCTGGCTGACGTGCTGGTATCGCCGCGCACACTTGGCATCAATACACCCATGAAGCTGTACTCCTACCTCCAGTCCGGAACGGCGGTTGTCGCAACCCGCCTGATGACTCATACACAGGTCCTGAACGATTCGGTTGCCGTGCTCTCGGCAGCTACCCCTGAAGGATTTGCCGCCGGCATCGCGGGCCTGTTGCAGGACGTAGAGCAGCGTGAGCGCCTGGGAAGTGCAGCCGTTGAATACGTGGAAACCAATTTCAGTTATGGCGCTTTTAAAGAAAAATTACGGCATGCCTATGCCCGGATAGTCAAACAATGAGAACTATACGTCAAATCATCAACATTCTGAAATTCGTTGCCGGAGGAATCCGACCTCTGGCAGGCCCCCTCAAAGTTCAGTGGGACATCCTTTATCGCTGCAATTCCAAATGCGTGACATGTGACCGCTGGCAGGCCCTGGAAGGCACCGACAACATGCCGCTGGAGCGGGAAAAGCGTCTTCTCGACGAACTGGCGGCACTCGGTACATTCAGCGTTGCGTTTTCCGGCGGAGAGCCCTTTTTGCGCAAAGACATCTTTGAGCTTTTCAAACATGCCAGGTCAATCGGGATGACCACCAGCGTAAACAGCAACGGCCTGCTGATCACCGACGCAATGGCAGAACGCATTGTAGATTCAGGCCTTGATATGATCTATCTGTCGCTTGATGGCGGGTGCCCGGAAACCAACGATTATATCCGCGGCGTACCGGGTAGTTTCGAAAAGACTTTTACGGCCATCAAGCGGCTTCAACAGGCAAGAAAGGACCGCCCTAAAATTTTTATCAACTGCACGGTCAACAACCGTAACGTTGGCGAACTGGTGGATCTGGTGCGGCGTGCCCGTGAAGCTGAAGTTGATGGCGTGACTATTCAGCCGGCCCATAATTGCGAAGACATGGAATTTTCGCTGCCTGAGGACCTGATTCTGAGCGAATCGAGCATTCCACGCTTCGAGGAGCAGCTGGCCATACTGAAACGTGATTTTTCCGATATGTTTCCCATGATGGATGAGTACTTTGCCCACTTTGACACGTTTGTACGGGACCCTGCGGCACTGTACCGTTACCGCTGCGTGGCGGCCTACACGTCGGTCCAGATTCATCCCAACGGCGATGTCTATTCATGTCCGGTGGCTTTTGAAAAAATGGGCAACCTGATGTCATCATCTTTCAAGGATATCTGGTTCTCGGAAGGGGCCGAGGATCTCCGGACAAGAATCAAACAGGGCAAACATCCGCTCTGCTGGTTTACCTGCGTAGCACCCGCCAACATTCTCCTTTCAAATATTCATCCGAAAAGGCTGCACAAGTTGTTACGGCCTGAACTGATCCGGCATATCCTCTACAAGATGGGCGTTAACAGGTAATGAGCCCGCCCGGCATAAGAATTCTTGTTATTGAAGACGACCTTCTTTCCCAGGCCATCCTTAAAGATGCACTTGAGCAGGACGGCTACAGTGTTGAGCTGGCGGGTAATGGACGTGAAGCGCTCGGACTTTGCCAGCAGGAGCATTTCCCCATCATTATTACCGACTGGGAAATGCCTGAAATGGACGGCCTGGAATTCTGCCGGGCCATGCGTGCCATGCCCTCTGAACATTATTCTTTTGGCTCTTCAGCTAAATATGTGCAAGCATAGTGGTTCGGGTAGTTTCCCAAGTGTATGATATAAAGCTGTTTTTAAGCATTCAGGAGATTTGAATCCATATGCTTTTCTGATAGTCAGTTTCGCTTTCAGATTTAGAC
>JANYBN010000076.1 GCA_025360785.1 Geobacter sp. | reverse complement strand
TTAGGAGGGGGACGGGGGGTGGTAGCTGTTAATGATCGCTCGCTTTGGATATTCCCAGACCGGTAATCTGCCTTACTTCGATCTCGTCAAACATCTCTTCAGCCCGTTTGTCACGGAACAGCAGCGTTCCCAAAATGGCAGCGATCAGGCCCATCGGTACGGAAACTATACCCGGATTCTTAAGCGGGAAGATTGCAGCTTTGAGGCCGACCATGGAGGTCCCGCCGTTATTCTTTTCGTAATCCTTGCGTGACTTGTCCAGCTGTTTGAGATCTTTCTCGGCCAGTACGGCACCTTCAGCCTGTTTCTTTTCCAGGGTTGAAACGATCTTTTTGGCATCATCGGCGATCTTCTGCGGATAGGTCATCACCGGCGAAATAACCACCAGCGCCAGGGCAGAAAGAGTACCCACCAGCAGGGCGGATATGACACCGGCCGTGTTGAAGCGTTTCCAGAAGAGCGACAGCATGACCGCCGGGAAGTTACCGGATGCCGCCACGGCAAAGGCCAGAGCCACCAGAGCGACCACGTTCTCCTTCTCGGCTGCCAGCCCCATCAGAATCGCGGCCAGACCGACAAAAAGCGAAGTAATTCGGGCCACCTTGACCTGTGTATGTTGGTCAGCCTTACCATCCATGACGATATTGACATACACGTCGTGGGCGATTGCCGCTGAGGCCGCTAGAACAAGGCCGGATACGACCGCCAGGATCGTTGCGAAAGCCACCGCGCAGATAAAGGCCAGGAACATGTCCCCGCCAAGAGAACCGGCTCCGCCGCCAAGCAACTGGGCCAGTAGCAGGGTCGCCATGTTGCCGCCTTTGTCAACCGAGCTGATCAGCTGCGGGGAGAGATAGAGGGCGGCGCCGAAACCGATGATATTGATCAGGAAGAAGAAGCTGCTGTTGATGAACAGAGCGATGACGATGGATTTACGGGCCTCTTTGGCGCTAGGCACAGTAAAGAAACGCATCAGAATGTGCGGCAGGCCGGCTGCGCCCAGAGCCCACGCAATGCCGAGGGAAATCTGGTCGAGAGGATTTTTCAGGAACAGTCCCGGCTCCATGAAACGCTGGCCATAGTCGAAGCCCGGCTTTGGCAGGGCATCCTTGAGAACATTCATCCTGACATGGTCCTGAATAAGCTGGTTGCCGACGATATCGGTGAAGAAGCCGACCGGGTTGAAACCGGCCTTGGAAATGACAAGAAACGCGAGCACTACGGTACCGCTCATCAGAAGCCCCGCCTTGATAATCTGCACCCAGGTGGTTGCCTTCATGCCGCCGAAGACGACGTAACCGACCATCAGTACCCCGACGCCGACAACGGAGACGCGGTAGGGGATATCCAGCAGTACCTGCATCAATTTGCCCGCCCCGACCATCTGCGCGATCAGATAGAACAGCGACACGGTGACTGTGGAGACGGCCGCTACGGCGCGTACCGGCTTGGGAGCGGTACGGAAGGAGAGGATGTCGCCCAGGGTAAATTTACCGGCATTGCGGCATGGTTCGGCAATTACCAGCAGGATGGCGATAAAGGAGAACATCGGACCAACCGCATACATGAAGCCGTCGATTCCGTACAGCGAGATCAAGCCGGACATCCCCAGGAACGAGGCCGCCGACATATAATCTCCGGCGATGGCCCAGCCGTTCTGCAGACCGGTGATGCCGCCGCCCGCAGTGTAAAAATCGGAGGCCGACTTTGTCTGTCGTGCCGCCCAGATAACCACACAAAGTGTAATGCCGATGATCGTTGAGAACATGCTGATCGTTATGGTGCGGTTAGGTTTGATCTTGGTAGGCACGCCAGAGGCGGGTGCCGGAGAGGCCACTGCCGCGCCCTGGCTCTGAGCCGGCACTGCCACCTGCATCGCCGGTGCGGATGCCGGTGCTGTAATGGTGGCCTGCGGCGCCGATTTGGGTGGTTCTGTGGTAAACCCGACTGTAGTCAGGAGAAGTGTGAGCATTAGCGATGACAGGATATTTATAAACATGTGTCCCTCCTCCTTATTGGATTTCTTTTAAAAGCTCTTCAGTCAGTCGGTCAAAGTCCCTGTTTGCGACCTTCGTGTAGTACATGGCGACAAAGATCGCCACCATGAACTGGGACAGGATAAACAGGTAGCCGAAGTTGATGACCCCGATCAGCTTGATTTTAAACAGTGCCGGGAAATAACCGGCAAGAAGCGGCAATGAGAAATAATAAATAGATGCCGCGATCCACCAGCCGAACAGAAACACCCTCTTCTTGCGCTTGAGCTCCAGGTACTTCGGATTCCGCGCTATTTCACTCCAGTTGTAACTTTTTCCTGCCATAACCCACCCTCCCTTTCAAAATGTCCTGTTTCCTGGGTTGACGACGACTACAGCCCGTTTGATCACTTAGCGTCCCAAGCATTTTATGGGCACAGTCCGGTGAAACTTCTGTTTCGCTTTATCCAACAATGTTTTACTGACAAAAAATATACATATCGTTTACGTGCATGTCAACCAAAAATATAATACTTTTTTAAATATGTTTTTTAGTCTATTTGTCATATTTGATACCAACATACACACTGCGCATCACAGGCGGATAAAGTCATACGGACCAACTTCAGGATACTGTTCTATATTGACCTGTTGACAAAACGGCCATTCGGACATAATAACTGTAGGCATTATGAGAATGATTTCAGGGGTGGTTTATGAATAGCAACGAAGAGAGCGATCAGATAATTGCAATAGGCGACCTGGCAAAGAGCATCGGGCTCACGACCAGAACGCTCAGATACTGGGAAGAAGTTGGGATTATTGAATCGGAAGAACGTGCGGATGGGGCAAACCGTGGGTACTCACCCTACTTTGTCAGGCGTATAAAGTTCATCATGAAGCTAAAAGATTTGGGGCTTACCATCAAGGAAATGCAGGATCTGTATATAGCGTATGGTGAAGCAAAAGAGACTGACCAGATGATTCCAAGGCTGGTTGCGATTCTGGACAAACACACTCAGATGGTAGACGAAAAGGTCGCCAAGCTACATTCACTAAGAAAAGATATTGTAGAATACCGCCAGAGAATTGCAGGCAAACACTCCCCGCCAAAGGCCAACACTTAATTCAGGAACATGTGGGCCGGCGTGGAGATGAACTTCATAATATTTCTGTGTTCAGGAATTTTGCCATTTCCGTCTCCGCCTGCCCGAAATCCTCCAGTTCTAAATCCAGATCCGGTGTCCAGGGGCGGTTCTTGTAATACATCTTGTCGTAGTAACCTTCAATCAAGCCTCTGGCGATCCCCTTCACGTCCCACACTTCAAGCATGCCTTTCAGCTCAGCATAACGTGCTCCACTCAGTTTCTTTTTGATTCTCTCAAGAGCTTCCAGCATCTCTCCACAGTATTCCGGGCGGGCATACTCAACTGAAAGCCTGTCAATTCGTGTTTCAATTGATGCATGACACCAGACCTTGCAGCTTTCAGCCATTTTCTGATACAGCTGCCCTGGAAGGGAGTATTTTCCGATGCGCTGACTCTCACCCTCCAGCACGATTGGCCTGTCCACAGGCAGACGCCTGAAGGCGTCCCAGAGGACGGTTTCAAAATGTTTCTGCGTAATATTCTGTTCCAGACCGAGAGCGCCGAAAGCAGAGCCTCTGTGGCAGGCGAATCCTTCAAGGTCGATGGTTGCCCATTTTTCAGGGTTCAGGCCGTTGATGAACGTCGTCTTGCCGGTGCCGGTCATACCGTGCATGACAATAAGCGGCGAAGGAAAGTCACACTTTTCAAAACAATCCACCACATGATTACGAAAGGTTTTATACCCACCGGCAAGCTGCATGGCCGGGGTTCCGCACGTCTCAACCAGCATGGCGACAGATGCGCTACGCAGCCCTCCCCGCCAGCAATAGACCACAATCGGCCTACCGGCTGACAATGAGATTATCTGGTCAACCATGCCGTAAAATCTTGAGCAGGTTAACTCCAGGCCTCTCCTGCGCGCCTCAACAGGACCGATCTGTTTATAGATAGTCCCGATTTCCACCCGCTCTTCGTTTGTCAGAAGGGGGACATTGTGTGCTCCAGGGATGTGATCTTCCTCAAACTCCAGGGGAGTTCTAACATCTATCAGACAGTGGGTATCAATAAGTTGCGGAGTAAATAATATTTTTTCTGGCATAAGAATTTCTTGTTTTCCCTCAAGGTTGTAAGCTGGGACTAATTTGCCGCAACCACAAAGCGGTTCTTTCCCCCCAGCTTCGCCTGCCGGAGTGCCTGATCAGCTTTGGTTACGCATTC
>JANYBN010000070.1 GCA_025360785.1 Geobacter sp. | reverse complement strand
AGCTTTCATGGGGCAGATGGAAGTCCTACAGAAAGGGGCAAGTTATCCCGCTGTGACTGATGCTGAAGTCAAAGCGCAGGCTATTCCCGTTCCCCCTCTCCCCGAACAGCAACGCATCGTCGGCATCCTTGATGAAGCGTTTGAAGGTATTGCCACCGCCAAGGCCAACGCCGAGAAGAACCTGCAAAATGCCCGTGCGCTGTTCGAGAGTCATCTGCAAGCGGTGTTTTCACAGCGGGGTGATGGGTGGAAGGAGAAACGTCTCGACGAAATTTGCACGTTCAGCAGCGGTGGCACACCGTCAAAAAACAATAGTAGTTACTGGAAAGGCAATATACCTTGGATTTCTGGCCGGGACATGAAATCAACCCAACTGTCCGATTCATTCCTGCACATTTCCAAGTCAGCGGTTGAGGAATCCTCAACACGCATGGCTCCTGCAGGAGATTTGCTGATTCTTGTTCGCGGAGAGGGGGGATACAGACCGAAATAGAGTACACATCATTCCGATTGATACCCGGTTTGACTCCTTTCGCAAGATTTGTCAGTTCCAAAACGGACAGCAAATAGTAAAGAAATCGCAGGTCGTATTGTTGGTTATCAAACGTTGCGAAATAAGTGACATCAAGGGGCCAGAACCTATCTTCCGTCAGGTTCACTTCACCAGCCGACCCTTTACGCCCAACAATTATGCTTGGTTTGTCGAAGTAGTACTTATCAGATCTAGTCTTTTCGCCATTAGCACCATAGACAGGGTACAGACCGGATGGGTTACGATCTACATCATCAAGAGGTTTTCCATATTCAAGACGAAGAACATCTCCGAGCAACTTGAATTCCCACCCCGCCTTCATCCCTCCACCACGCTTTTCTCCGCGCCCTCCGCGTCTCCGCGTGACCCCGCCTTATCCGTTTCACCCAACGCCAGACGATGACGGGCAATCTCGATGGAGCGGTGCAGTTTCTCTTCCAGCAATTCTTTCGGCGGCAGCAGTGTCAGGTAGTCGGCCACACGGATATTGCTCTTGTCCAGTTGCAGCAGCTCCACATGCTCATGATTCTTGCCGGTGCAGAGGATCAGGCCAATAGGTGTGTTTTCACCTTCCAGTTGTTCGTTCTTTTCCAGATAGCGCAAGTACAGCTCCATCTGGCCTTTGTAGGCTGCTTCAAATTCTCCGATTTTCAAGTCAACCGCTACCAGACATTTCAGACGGCGATGGTAGAAAAGCAGATCAATGTAATAATCACGCTGGTCAATGGTGATGCGCTTTTGCCGAGCCATAAAGGCAAAGTCGCTGCCCATCTCAATGATGAATCGCTGCAACTCTGCCACGATAGCGGATTCAAGATCCTTTTCACTGTAGGTATCGGCCAGCCCGAGAAAATCCAGCAGATAGGGATCACGAAAAGCAAGATCTGCCGAAAGCCGCCCTTCATCACGCAATGCCTGCAAGTCATTCCTGATGGTCTCCTCCGGTTTTTTCGATATGGCGGTGCGTTCAAACAACTGGGAGTTGACGCGTTCCTGAAGTTGCCGGGAAGACCACCCTTCAAGGCGAACCATCTCGATATAAAAATCACGCTTCAGAGGATCATCAAGGTACATTACGATTTTCAGGTGACTCCAGCTCAATTGTCTCCGCACGGTGGAGACAATTGCTTCATCAGTAAAAATCTCTGCAATGCGGAGACAATGTCGAAGCTGCTTTTCACTCCAGCCTTTGCCGAAATCTGCAGTTAGTTGCTGCGCCAGTGTAACAATGATCTGTTTGCCATAAACGCCACGCTGTTCGTGTAACACCTCTTTTTGAATACGCTGGCCAACCTGCCAGTAAAGCAAGGTCAGCTCCGCATTGACAGCGGCGGCGGCACGGCGGCGTGCGCTTTCTATGAGCTGGCGTATGTCAATCAGAACCGAAAATTGTTCGGCGGGAGCAGCAGGATTCATAATAGCCCCCTGATATTCGCCAGCACTTCCGCACTCTCTGCATCCAGAGCCGCTATCTTGTCCATGATCTCCTGCGGGGTGCGGTGGGTTATGACCTCGCCACCGTTGGGATTCTTTACCGACAGGT
>JANYBN010000069.1 GCA_025360785.1 Geobacter sp. | reverse complement strand
AGACGATTCAGTACCGTCTTGATAAGCATTGTCTTCCTTTTTGCTGGTTTGATGGTTTCTCGTAAAAACAATCGTAACCGACAATGGAAGGCAATGCTTTATTTATTAGCTGACATTAGGCCAGATCCTGCGAGAGAGGCTTGTTTTTAAAGGGTAAAAGAGGGTGCCCTGAAAGACATACAAACATCCTTTTTTAATCTGCGAATAATACCTCAGAAGGTCTGCTTACTCAACCACTAAAATCGGTTCGGATTTATTCTTCACCACGAAAATATTCAAGTGATATAATCGACAGGGCATGAAGTTTAAATGAGGAGGTCAAGCATGAAAGTTTTATATGCCGTTTTTATGACAGCAGTTCTGGTCCTTTTCAGCACTGCCCCAGGCTGTGCGGAGAAGCGGGAAGCATCTATGACTGTTGAAAAGAGCAGGCCTATCAGGGTGTATTCATACGAAAGAGGGGGGGTTGTCATGAGCGAAAAAATTGTCAGGACTGAAGCTGAATGGAAAAAACTTTTGACGCCCGAGCAGTTCCACATCTTGCGACAAAAAGGTACCGAGCAGGCCGGCACGGGTAAGTACGCCAGCCACCACGAACATGGTGTCTATCGTTGTGCCGGCTGCGGCCTGGACCTGTTCAGATCGGAAGATAAGTATGAGTCAGGCACCGGATGGCCGAGTTTTTTCGCCCCCATTTCACCGGAAAACATTACAACATCTGCCGACAACAGCCTGTTCTCACGACGAACCGAGGTGCTATGTCGGCGGTGCGGTGGGCATCTTGGCCATGTTTTTGACGATGGCCCCAAGCCGACCGGGTTGCGTTACTGCATGAACTCAGGCGCCCTGGAATTTGCAGCAGTCAAATAACTGCTGCGGAGGTGTAAGATGAAACGTATTATCACACTTGCATTGGTATTTATTGCCGTCCTGCCGATAGGAACGGCGCGCGCGGCAGCTCCGGAAAAGGCCATATTTGCCGGCGGCTGTTTCTGGTGCATGGAAGCGCCGTTTGACAAGCTTCCCGGCGTTACTTCCGTTACTCCCGGCTATACGGGCGGCCATACCATAAACCCGACCTACCAAGAGGTGTCGGCCGGAGACACTGGACATGCCGAGGCCATCCTGGTCGAATATGATCCGGCCATAATTTCTTACTCTACCCTGCTTTCGGTGTATTGGCACAATATCGATCCAACGGTTAAGGGTCGTCAGTTCTGCGATGTGGGACATCAGTACCGCGCAGCGATATTCTATCATGGCGAAGAACAGCACCGATTGGCCCTTCAGTCAAAAGCTGCACTGGAAAAGAGCAAGCCGTTCCGGGAAGACATTGTCACCGAAATAACGCCGGCAACCGGGTTCTATCCGGCGGAAGAATATCACCAGCACTATTATAAAAAGAATCCGCTGCGCTATAGTTATTATCGGGGCGGATGCGGGCGGGACAAACGGCTGAAAGAGCTTTGGGGCAAAGAGGCTTCCCACTGAACGAAACACATTCTGCTCCGACAGGATCAATGCATGAGATCTGCTTATTGCATGAATCAATGCCACAACACAAGTGTCAATAATCCGACTCATTCAATGGTTTGACGCATAACGGCGAAGAGGTGCATACTCTGCCCGTTCTGATGGCTGCTTTGATATCAGCGGCATGGTTGTCTCTGACGGTAACCGCCGAGAGAATGGATGTTGACGGCACGAAAAGTGCATAAACGTGCTGTTCGACACTACGCGCGACAAGGCGGCTGACAGATATATTTTTATGGCAAATGGTTCCGTTGAAGCAATAGAGTTACGCGGATTTCGCAAAAACTCGGACATATATGTCGCCTTGGGGCTGATAGGCATTCTGGCACTGATGATAATTCCGCTGCCGGCTTTTGTACTCGATATTTTTCTGGCCGCAAATATAACAATTGCCCTGTCGATTTTGCTGATTTGCCTCTATACGGTCCAGCCGCTTGATTTTTCGGTTTTCCCCTCGGTACTGCTGGTCACAACCCTCTTCAGACTTGCCCTGAATATCGCCTCAACCCGCCTGATCCTGCTTCACGGCAGTGAGGGGGCAGAGTCAGCCGGCGCTGTCATCAAGGCTTTCGGGCAGTTCGTAGTCGGCGGCAATTACATAGTCGGAGCGGTACTGTTCCTGATACTGGTAATTATCAATTTTGTGGTTATTACCAAGGGTGCCGGACGCGTCGCTGAAGTCGCCGCACGCTTCACACTGGATGCCATGCCGGGTAAGCAGATGGCGATCGACGCAGACCTCTCGGCAGGCCTGCTGACCGACAAAGAAGCCAAAATCCGGCGCATGAAAATATCCCGTGAAGCCGATTTTTACGGTTCCATGGATGGTGCCAGCAAGTTTGTGCGCGGAGATGCCGTAGCCGGCATCATGATCGTCCTGATAAACATCTTCGGCGGTCTGATCATCGGCGTATGGCAACAGGGCATGCCGCTCATGGCGGCTCTTACCAATTATACCCTGCTGACTATCGGCGAAGGCCTGGTTGCCCAAATACCCGCTCTGGTTATTTCTACAGCAGCAGGTATCCTCGTAACCCGCTCTGCCGATGAAAACAGTTTTGGCCAGGAACTGACCGGACAATTCCTGAATTACCCTAAAGCCTTCTTTGTATCCTCCGGCGTCATGTTTCTGTTTGCCCTCATTCCGGGGCTGCCGCATTTCGCCTTTCTCCTGCTGGCGGGTGTTACCTTTTTAATCGGCAAAATGGCTCGTGAAAAAGCTGAGGTTATCGAGGAATCAGCCGTATCTGAGGCGACTGCAGGCGAGGAATCGATCGACCAGGCGTCAAATATCAGGCCCCTGGATGTTCTGGAGCTGGAGGTCGGCTATGGACTGGTGCCGATGGTTGACGCCGCCCAGAATGGCGAATTATTGGAGCGCATCCGCTCTATCCGCCGCCAGACTGCACAAAAAATGGGTTTTGTCGTTCCACCTATCCACATTCACGACAATCTGCAACTCAAACCATATGAATACAACCTGCTGATTCGCGGCGCACGGGTGGGGGGAAGCGAGCTGACCGGACAGTATCTGGCCATGGATTCGGGTGCCGTCACCGCCAGCCTGCCGGGGATATCAACCAAAGAACCTGTTTTCGGGCTGCCGGCGGTCTGGATACAGGGAGAAGATCGCGATCAGGCCCAGATCAATGGCTACACTGTCGTGGACAGCACAACCGTTGTCGCAACCCATATCAGCGAAATCATCAAACGGTACTCTCACGAGCTGGTCGGCAGGCAGGAGATGCAGCAGCTGCTTGACAATGTTGCTGTTACAGCTCCTAAAGTCGTCGAGGAGCTGATACCGAACCTGCTTAACCTCGGGACGGTGTTGCGGGTCATCAAGAGCCTGCTTAAAGAAGGGGTTTCCATACGCGATATGCGCACGATTCTGGAAAGCCTGGCAGACTATGCTTCGCTTACCAAAGATCCTGACGTGCTGACCGAGTTTGTCCGGCAGGGACTGGGAAGATTTATTGTGGATCAGTACAAGATGGAAGATGAAACCCTTTTTTTGGTAACCATTGACCGGGATGTCGAAGATATGATTGCCGAAGCTATCCAGCCGTCCGATCAGGGGAGTTATCTGGCGATAGAGCCGGCAATTGCCCAGCAGATCATCGCATCAGTACGCAGCATGTCAGAACGGTTCGCAACCAGTGGCGCTCAGCCGTTGCTTCTGGCCTCTCCATCCATTCGCCGTCACGTCCGGAAACTGATCGAGCGTTTTGTACCGCACATGTCGGTATTGTCACACAATGAAATTCCTCAGAACATTAAAATTCAGTCTCTAGGGGTGGTAAGTTTCAATGCTGGTTAAAACATTTCAAGCGGCTAGTATGCCGGAAGCATTACGCATGGTGAAGGCTGAACTCGGGCCTGACGCCATGATACTCTCAACAAAAAAAGAGACGACGGGCGGTTTTCTGGGTTTTTTCAGCAGACAGGTCTATCGCGTTACTGCGGCAATAGATCCGGTGCGCAAACCCGCCCCACCGGCAGCTGCTCCGGTTGCCTACCGTGAGCCTCCACCCCGGGAACGAACAGCCCGGGAAGAGATGGAAAGTTCCATGCTGGCTCCCCTGGCGCGGGAGCTGAAAGATTTGCGCGAAAAGGTAGAATCTCTTACCCGCCGCGAAGTGGAGATGCGGGCGCAGGATAAAACCGCCGATGTAGCTGAGGCTGCAGAACAGGAGGCCAGTGGGATTAATCTCAAAAACATCCCCCGGGCTGATCTTGAAGAAATAAAAAAACTGCTCCTTGCCACACTGACAAAAAGCCAGGAGGGGGTCACCAAAGATGTCCAATGGCCATCCATTAATGACGTGAACGACCTGAAGGGGCAGTCTGGAGCAGACTTGCTCCCGGAAGAATCTCCACTGGCCAGAGAGCTCGCCGCCACCGGCGTTTCTACAGATCTGATCAGAAAAATAGTAGACACACTCAACACCCTGCCGCTTGAGAGCGGCAATCAGACCGTCAAGGGACGACTCGGCGAGACACTCGGCCGCTTGATCAAATTTGCCGGCATGCTCAAGCTGAAAAAGAATTCTCCCCGCATCATTGCACTGGTCGGGCCGACCGGGGTTGGCAAGACAACAACAACCGCCAAGCTTGCTGCCATGTACGCACTCAATAGAGGCAACAAAGTGGCGCTGATCACGATGGACATATTCAGAGTGGGGGCGGTCGAACAGCTCAAAACCTACTCACGCATCATGGGAATTCCGCTGGAGGTCGCTTCGACCCCAAAGGAGCTTGAAAAGGCGGTCGAAAAGCACTCGGCCTGCGATCTGATTTTTATAGACACAGCCGGACGCAGTCACAAGGATAAAGAAAAGCTTGATGAAATGAAAAACTTTCTGGAAGACAAAATACCGATGGAGGTCTACCTCTGCCTTTCGGCTACCACGAAGGACCGCGAGCTGGAAGAAATCCTGAAACGATTCAAGATATTTCAAATAAGCAAAGTAGTGTTCACAAAAATCGACGAGTGTGAAAGTTTTGGGAATATGGTCAACCTTTTGATGAAAGACAATTTGCAAATTGCGTATTTTACTACCGGACAGCGCGTACCGGAAGACATCGAAATAGCAACACCGGCCAAGCTGGCGGACATGATTTTTCGTGAGGGGGCAGAATGAGCAGCGTGCCGGGAACTGGCGATCAGGCTGACACTCTCCGCCGGATGGCCCACACAGCAAAAAACAACCAGAAGGCCGATGCCGCACCAGTGGGCGGATTGGCCGATCAGCATAGCATCAGGGTCATTTCGGTTACCAGCGGCAAAGGTGGCGTCGGCAAGAGCAACGTAGTCTCTAATCTTGCCATAGCCCTTTCTGCCCAAGGGAAGAAGGTTCTGCTTATAGACGCAGACCTGGGGCTCGGCAATCTGGATATTTTGCTGGGGCTCTCGCCGGTCTACAACCTCAATCACGTCCTGAACGGCGATAAGAGCATCATGGATATCCTGATCGACGGACCTGCCGGCATCAAGATCATTCCCGCAGGCACCGGCGCCCAGGAGTTGACTAATCTGGGACAGCACGAGAAATTGAAACTTCTTGACGAACTGGATATGCTTGAGGAACAATTCGATTTTTTGATCGTCGATACCGAGGCAGGAATATCGGAAAATGTTACCTATTTTACCGTTGCCGCTCAGGAAATATTTGTCGTAGTAACACCGGAGCCAACTTCTATTACCGACGTGTATGCCCTGATTAAACTCCTGGCGACCCGCTATTCGGAGCATCATTTCAAGGTACTGGTCAATATGGCCAAGGATAGCGAAGAGGCACTGGAGGTTTTCCGCAAGCTGGCCAATGTTGCCGGCCGCTTTTTGGACATCTCGCTCGATTACCTGGGATGTGTCGTCAAGGATGAGAAAGTTGTCGAAGCGGTCAAACGTCAAAAAGCCGTCACGGAACTTTTCCCGGACTCTGAAGCGTCACAATGTTTTGCCACACTGGCCAAACGGGTAATTGAAAACAATCGCCAGAGCAGGGTTAAAGGTAACATCCAGTTCTTTTTCAGAAGAATGCTGGATAATGAGGGAGGAAACTAAAGCCATGAGTGCGGTGCTCGGGCCCGATTCAGGCGTATCTCAGCTTGCTGATCGCGAACAGCTGATACTGGATCACATTCCGCTGGTACGCTACCTTGTCGGCAGGATGTCGGCAAAGCTCCCTCCACACCTTGATCTGCAGGATCTGATGAGTTCAGCCATGATCGGCCTGATAAATGCTGCCGACCGTTTTGATCACACACGAGGAGTGCTCTTTAAAACCTTTGCCGAACAGCATATCCGCGGAACGGTTCTGGACGAGCTCCGCTCATACGATGTACTCAGCCGCTCCATGCGGGACAAGTACAAGCGGTTGGAACGGGAACTGCATCAACTTGAAAGCCTGCTTGGACGCAACCCGACCAGTGAAGAGGTGGCCGGTGCTCTGAACATGAGTCTTGACGACTATTTTGAGCTGCTTGACGACGTACACATATTCACCTTTATCAGTCTGAATGACAGCTGGGAGGGGGACGACGGCAGTCCGTTCTGCCTGGCGGATGTACTCTGTGAGGTCGAAGCAAAAAACCCGCAGCAACAGGTTATGACCATGCAGCTGACAGAGGCGCTTGGACAGGCCATTGATACGTTGCCGGAGAAAGAACGCCTGGCAGTAACGCTTTATTATAACGAAGATTTCAATCTGAAGGAAATCGGTGAAACACTGGGGCTGACCGAGTCCCGGATTTCACAGATCATCAGCCAGGCGATGGTCCGGCTGCGCTCGCGACTCAGACTGCACCGGAACTAGAAACGTGCACACAGGAGAAGAATCATGAACAGTGGAATGTATCCAGCCGTATCGGGCAGTCTGGCCGCCATGCGCCGCCTTGATGTCATCAGCAACAACCTGGCGAATGTCAATACACCGGGTTATAAAAAGGATAAAATGTCATTCGAAGGATTGTTGGCAGGCAACGTAAACCCGCCGGCAGTACCGCAGGGTACTACAGCCGATCCTATTTTACAGAAGGAAAATATTTATATAGATTATGCCAGCGGACCGACCAGTCAGAGTGGTAATCCACTTGATCTGGCGCTTGATGGTGACGGTTTTTTTGCCGTAACCACACCGGAAGGAACGGCCTATACCCGTCAGGGTAATTTTCGCACTTCTGCGGACGGCACTCTGGTCACGGTTGATGGCTACCCGGTTCAGGGGGCCGGAGGCACTGCTATCAATATCAAGGGAAGCCGGGTTGAAATTGATGCCAAAGGGGCGGTAACCGTTGATGGCACAAGGTCCGGCTCGATATCGGTGGTTGACTTTAACAAGCCGTATTCTCTGACTAAAATAGGCAGCGCACTGTTTGTTCCGACTGACCCGCAAGCTGTTGGCCAAGCCGGCAAGGCCCAGATTCAGCAGGGCCACATAGAAGGCTCAAACGTTGAGAGTATTTCGGAAATGGTTCAGATGATTGAGACCAACCGTTACTTTGAGGCGTGCTCAAAGGTTATAAAAGCATTCGATGACATGACTTCCAAGGCGGCCAATGACCTGGGCAAGGTCTGATAATTTCAATTACGTATCTATAAAAGGAGTGACAGCATGATTAGAGCATTATGGACAGCAGCTTCCGGTATGCAGGCGCAACAAAAGAGCATCGACGTAGTTGCCAACAACCTGGCAAACGTTAACACAACCGGCTTTAAACGCAGTCGGGCAGATTTTCAGGATTTGATTTATCAGAACCTGAAATCAACCGGCTCGCCGGCGACAAATGCGACCCAGGTACCGACCGGGATCCAGATCGGCCTGGGAACACGCCTGGCATCGGTGACAAAAATATTTACTGCGGGAGACTTCACCCAAACCGGTAACGAACTTGATATGGCTATCGAAGGCGATGGTTTTTTCCCGATTACGATGCCTGACGGCACTGTCGGCTATTCCAAAGCCGGTGCATTCAAACGTGACAGCACCGGGCAGATTGTAACGCCTGACGGCAATCCGCTTTCTCCTTCAATCACCATCCCGACGAATGCCACCAAGATTAACATCGGCAGCGATGGCACGGTCTCTGTGCAGGTCGCCGGGCAAAGTGCCACAACTACTGTTGGAAACATCCAGCTGGCATCTTTTTCCAATCCATCGGGGCTTTCCAGTCAGGGAAAAAACATCTTTCTTCCGACTGACGCCTCCGGGACAGCAACGACAAACACTCCGGGACAGAATGGCACCGGCACTATCGGCCAGGGACTTCTTGAGATGAGTAATGTCAACGTAGCAGAAGAGATGGTCAATATGATCGTCGGCCAGCGGGCCTACGAAATCAATTCCAAAGCGGTCACCGCCTCGGACGAGATGCTGCAGACGGCCAATAACTTGAAACGATAGAATCGGATCTGACACACCATGAATCGCTTACTGACCAAAATGTGTATGCTGTTTCTGACAATGGCAATGCTCTGTCCATCCCCTGCCCTGTCCGCTGTTGATAGAGAGCAGGAGGTTCGAGATGCCGTCACCGCGTTTGTAACGACCCGTACGGCCGGAATGGGCTGGGATGTAAGTATCCACCGGATAACCATCTCCGATGCCTTGAAACTCCCGGACGGAAGCATTGATTACGAAATTGTTGCCCAGCAGCAATGGGAAGGGTGGGGTAACATAAGCATCATGGTTCTCGCCCGCTTAAAAGACAGGATCGTACGCAATATTCCGGTGCGGATTGAAGTTGAAGCGTTGGCCGACACAGTTGTCACTTTACATCAGGTAGAGCATGGCGCAATGCTAACGGCCGCAGACCTGGCGCTGCAAAAACGGGAAATCACCCAAAGTTCCCATCTTGCCGCCCGATCAATTGCAGAAGTGATCGGAAAAAAAGCGCGGACAACCATTAGGGCCAATCAGCCGGTTCGCGCGGATCAGGTTGAAAAGGTACCGCTGATAAAAAGCGGCCAGATGGTCACAATAATTGCGGAAAACGGGGTCCTGAAAGTATCGGTGACCGGAAAGGCCAACAGTTCCGGAGCGGAGGGGGATATCATCAGAGTCCAGAACCTGACCTCTCTCAAGGAAATCCCGGCCAGGGTCATTGATGCATCTACTGTCCAGATAGCATTTTAAAAACACACGGCAAGGTTGAAGGAAAAACAATGAAACACACGCTATTATTATTGCTGACGTTATTCTTGGTCGGATGTGCGGTTGAGAAGACTGAAATCAAAACGGCCGGATTTGAAGATCCGTCACCGAGACCGGTCGCAGACTATTCAAGCGGTTCGATTTACCAGTCTTCTTCAACCAATATGGCCGAAGATCTAAAGGCCCGGCACAGAGGAGATATAGTCACAATCGTAATTTCAGAAACAGCGAGCGCTTCTAAGGAAGCCAAAACCGATACGTCGCGCAGTTCAAAAATAAGTGCAGGAATCCCCAATTTCATGGGACTGGAAGGGACGGCAGCAGTATCTAAGTATCTTGGCGACCTTAAAAATATGATCTCCGCAGAAAACTCCTCAAAGTTTGCCGGTTCAGGGTCAACGTCCCGCCAGGAGAACCTTAATGCCACCATAACGGCCCGGGTCGTGGACGTATTACCAAACGGCAACTTGCTGATAGAGGGACGCCGCAACATTAAGGTCAATGAAGAGGACCAGATAATTGTCCTAGAAGGGACCATACGATCACGTGATATTGCACCGGACAACACGGTAAACTCTATCTATATAGCAGATGCTCGCATCAGCTATTCCGGGAGAGGCATTATCTCCGATCGGCAGAGTCCCGGTTGGTTAATGCAAATCATCGACAAAGTTTGGCCATTTTAGCCATCGCGGTTAGTCTCATATGTTACAAAAGGTATTTATTATGAAAATCACTGTTACCATCTTTTTTGCTGCCATATTTATTTTGACAACAAATGCCTATGCGATCCGCATTAAAGATCTCGCGTCATTCGAAGGCGTGCGGGACAACCAGTTAATGGGGTACGGCCTGGTTGTCGGATTAAACGGAACCGGAGACAGCGATCAAGCCAAGATTCAAACTCAAACGGTGGTAAACATGCTTGAACGTATGGGCATTACCACCTCCGCCAATGATATCAAGATCAAAAATGTCGCTGCCGTCATGGTGACAGCAACTCTGCCGCCGTTTGCAAAGCAGGGCAATCGCCTTGATGTACTGGTATCGTCTCTGGGTGACGCCAAAAGCATTGCCGGTGGCACTTTGATTATGGCTCCTCTGAAAGGGGCTGACAATCAGGTCTACGCCGTAGCTCAAGGCTCTGTTCTGACTAACTCTTTTGCTTTTGGCGGCCAGGGCGCTACTGCGCAAAAAAATCATCCGACTGCCGGGCGAGTGCCAAACGGAGCTCTCATAGAACGGGAACTCCCGAATACGCTTGCGGGCAAATCCGTATTAAACCTGAATCTGAACGTTGCCGATTTTACCACCGCCTCGCGGATAGTCACTGTCGTCAATGATAAATTCAAGAGTCCCGTTGCTGCCAGCAGTGATCCTGGTTCGGTAACATTGACGATCCCCGAAGGCTACGCGAACCGGGCAGTCGAGTTCGTGGCAGCCCTGGAAAGGCTTGAAGTCAAACCGGATGTTCAGGCAAAAGTAGTATTGAATGAGCGTACCGGCACGATCGTCATGGGCGAAAACGTGCGGGTTTCTACCGTGGCGGTCACTCATGGCAGTCTGTCACTGGTTATCAAGGAGACCCCTCAAGTATCGCAACCAGCACCGTTCAGCAAGACCGGCGAAACCAAAGTTGTGCCGCGCACCGATTTGAAAGTGGAAGAGGAGAACCGGCGCCTGATGGTGCTGCAGGAAGGCGCGAGTATCGGAGATGTTGTCCGGGCACTCAATCTGCTCGGCGTCACTCCGCGCGATCTGATCAGCATCCTCCAGGCGATCAAGGCAGCAGGTTCGCTACAGGCGGATCTTTCCATAATTTAAAGAGTCCACTCAAGATTCTGCCGGACCGGGCGATAAGAAGAAATACCTATGGACATTGCGATTACTCAAAATATGCCATCTGCCGCAGACGCCTCTGCAGACAAGGCCCGGCAGCTGAAGCTGCAGAGCAGCGCCGGTACGGTAGCGGACGACAAGCAGCGACAAAAACTGAAAAAGATTTCTCAGGATTTTGAAGGGCTTTTTGTTGGTATGATGATGAAATCAATGCGGGAGACCGTTGGTAAAGACAAGCTGACCGGTGGTGGGCACGGGGACGAAGTCTACCTCTCCATGCTTGACCAGGAATATGCCGCCGCCGCTGTCAAACGGGGCGGTCTGGGGTTGGCGCAACAGATCGAAAAAGAGCTTGTTCGGCAAGAGAACAGGCGCGTACCTAAAAAGATTGATATTAAAGAATGAGAAATGGTGCGGCAATGCCTCATATCAGACCGTTATATGAACAACTGAGCAAACTCAATGAAGCTCTCTGCGAACTTGATACATTAGTTCTCCAGGAGCGAAAAGACATCACCGGGCTGAATATTACGGGACTGGATGCGCATCGTTTGGCAATGGAGAACGTTTTTGTCCGGGTCCGTACGCTGAGCGAACAGGCCGGAACCCTGATAAGAGCGGCCTGCGATCTGTCGAATATTACCGTTGATAAAGGGCTGACGGCACTTATTGCGGTAATACCCAAACCGGACCGGGAACTCTTTGTGAAACTCCAAAAAACTATTCATTCCGTGTCTGCCGGAATAGAGAACTCGCTTGCCGTGAACCGTGCTTTACTCGAAGATTCACTGGCTTTCACTAACCAGTCGCTACTTATGTTTACCAGTATGCTCAAAAGCATCAGCACCAATACCTACGGTCAAGCAGGCCGTTTCATAGAGACAAGAGACCAGCCGCGAATCATCTGTAAGGAGATCTAGTATGAGTATCAACTCCATCTTCAATACCGCCAGTTCCAGCATCGCCGCACAACGTGTGGCCCTGGAGATAACCGGCGAGAATATTGCCAACGTCAACACACCTGGATATTCGCGGCAGCGAGCCAATCTTGAGACTGCCCCGGTGACAACATCCAACGGTTTCCCGCTTGGCAATGGAGTCAATGTCGCATCGGTACAACGTTTTTATGATGCATCTCTGCAAAAAAACATCGTAGACAACAACAGTTTGTTGTCCAACAATCAGACGAAGCAAAGCTCACTCCTGCAGATTGAGCCGGTTTTCAATGAACTGAACGGAGATGGCCTGGGCAAAGCCATGCAGGATTTCTTCGACTCCTGGCAAAGCTTGTCGGCAAACCCGGCTGGCTTTGCCGAGCGGCAAACTGTCCTGGCGCGGGCGCAAGTCCTTGCCGATAATTTTCAGCAGGCCAACGACAGCATACGTACCGTCCAGTCCAACGCGAACAACTCGCTAAGCGCCATTACCACGGATATCACCGACAAAGCCCGGAGTATCGCGACGCTCAACGATCAGATCACCCGGCTGGAACTTGGTGGCGGCGCACCTGCAAACGAGTTGCGTGATCAACGCGATGTTTTAGTGCAAGAACTGTCTAAAAAGGCCGGAGTCAGCTTCACGGAAGAAAGTGATCGTTCACTTACGGTTACACTGCCGGGCGGAAAACTGCTTGTGCAGGGCAACAAGTATGCAACCGTTTACACATCCGATGTCGGGGCACCTTCTATCAACCCAAATTCACCGATTCCAAATACGACAATATACCTCACCAGCATCGGTAATCCCCCCCTCACTCCAAATAAGGTTTTAGATACCGAGATAACAGCGGTGATCGGCGGTCAACAGAACTCTCAGGGTGAGGTCGGAGCGATGCTGGCGATACGTGACACCAGTGTCCCCGACTATCTAGCGAAGCTCGACGAATTGGCCTATAACCTTGCAGAGCAGGTGAACACGCAGCACAAGCAGGGATGGAATCTGAATAACGTTGTCGGCGGTGATTTTTTCAGCTCGGCAGGCAATTACAATACCATCAAGGGTCTTAATACCGCCGGCTTTGCTAAAGGCGATTCGGTTTCCGGACCCGGCATCCCTTTTGGAACGACAATCTCCCGCATAGACAGTCCAACTCAAATAACACTCACCCCGCCACTGGCACAGTTATCGGGCGGCGGATCGAGGACATTGACGTTTCCATCAGGAACACAGATCGGAATAGTTGCATCGACCGAAGGTTTCAGCCGTACAATAAATCTCAACATCGCTTCCATTAATGAGATTGCCGCTGCCGACACCAATCCGCTGAACGGCGGGAGCGGCAACAATCGTAATGCACTGGCAATTTCTGCCATTAGCAGCAAGCTGGTGACATTTGCCGATGGTTCTTCAACATCGGTGACCACCTCGTATAACTCATTGGTCAGCACGGTAGGTTCTGACGTGAGCGCCGTTCAGAACGCGACTCTACAGTCAGAAAGCTTTGTCAAACAATTAACGACTTTGCGGGACTCCATTTCAGGTGTCTCGCTGGACGAAGAGCTTACCAACCTGATCAAATACCAGAAAGCCTTCCAAGGCTCAGCCAAGCTGATTACCACCGCCACGGATATGATGGATACCGTGCTTGGCCTGGTGCGATAGCCGCACCATATACTTTTAATTTTAGTGCAGAAGTACAGGGAGTAAAAAATATGCGTGTCACCACAAGTATGGCCTCCGACAATGCAATATATAACATAATGCAGGCGCAAAACAGGCTCAACAAGATTAACGAGCAACTTACCACCGAACAGTTAGTTAATCGCCCCAGCGACGATCCGATCTCCACACGTCAGATCATGGATATACAGCGGCAGATTAATTCCAATGATCAATACCTTAACAACATCAAGAATGGTCAAACCTGGACTGATGTGGCTAATACGACACTGCAAAGCATGTCGAGCTCGATCACTCAAGCAAAAAGTTCTGTTTCTATGGCTATTGGTTCTTTAAATGATCCCGGACTGACGAGCAATGCGCTGACACTTCTTGAAAATGTCCGCCGCCTGATGATTGACATGGGAAATGTCCAGATCGGTGACCAGTATATTTTCGGCGGTTTCAACAACTCTGCTCCGGTGGTTACCAATAAGGCCCTGGATGGAACCGTAAATATCAGCAAACCTGCAAATCAGATTACCCTTTCCGGGCCCACCGGTATCGCCCCAAATGCCGGAACAGCCGGCTTGGTGGTAGGCATGACGGTCGCAGGCAATGGTATCTTGCCCGAGACAACGATCACCAAGATAGACACCGCAACCAATATCGTTACACTTTCCAAAAATCCGACTGTGACGGGAAACGGCCTTAGCGTAACCTTTGGATTGCCGCCGACAACCCAAAGGGGAAATGTTTCTCTTAATTCAAGCCAAAATCAGATCACCGGTATCAACACATTCGGCCTCAACGCCGGCGATCCGGTCACAGGCCCTGGCGTTCTGCTTGGCACGACAATCGCCAGCATAGATAATGCCGGCCAGATAACGCTTTCCCAGCCATTAACACTGGCGACATCCGGCGGGACATTTAATTTTGTCCCCAGGATTCTCAAGGCCGGGGGAACAGCAAGCGCTGCGACAGTAATAGACCTTCCAGACACGGTCGGAATCACGGCAGGCGGCGCAATCACCGGTCCGGGAATTCCTCCTGGGACAACCGTTGTCAGCGTCAACGCGCCAGGCCCGAATCAAGTCACGGTTAGCCAGCCGATCAATTTGCCTGCAAGTGGAACTTTTGCTTTCACCCCCACAATTATCCAGAGTGGAAATGTCGATATCGTTCCAGGGCTGGATATAATTTCCGGGCTTGACACCACCAATCTCGTCGGAGGTGGAGCCGGGGTCGGCGACACCGTCACAGGACCCGGCCTGCCGCCGGGAGGGACGACAATTGCAGCAATTGGTCCGGCTGCCGGACAGGTAACCCTTACCATCCCATTAACCCAGCCGGCATCGGGAGGCGTCTTTACATTCACTCATGTTGCAGATACCCCGGTCGGCAGCCAAACAGGAAACACCTCATTCACATCAACTCAGATAACTGGAATTGACACTACCAATCTGAGCACCGGTATGATGGTGACAGGACTCGGCGTTCCGTCAGGAGCCACCATTGTCAGTAAAGACAGCGCAAGCCAGATCACACTTTCACAACCATTAACTCAGGCGTTAACAGGCGGGACCTTTACATTTCTGCCTACGATAACAAAGACTGTCAACAATGGCACGCCCAGCACGACAGCTCTTACGAACCAGATCACCGGGATTACCGACGTGACCGGTCTATCTGCCGGCATGTCGATTTCAGGCCCCGGTATCCCGGCTAATTCGACCATTACAAGCATCGACCTGAGCATTCCTGCTTCTCCCGTTGTCGTTATGAACAATTTTGCAACACAGACGGCAAACGGAGGGGCTTTTAATTTTGGACCAACGGTGATCAAAGCTGGCACGATCGATCCGCCGAATCAGATTACCGGCCTGCCGATTGCCCAAACGCAGAATCTCTATGTAGGGATGAAGGTTACCGGGCCAGGAGTTCCGGATAACACCACCATAACCGCGATTGACTCCACCGGCGCTACCGGCATTGTAACGCTCTCTAAAATCCCCACCGGATCCGGAGGATCCGGAAAGTTCGTCTTTGAGGGGTATATCGACTCTTACGGCAGCAGAACAATGAACGGAAATGTCAGTAGCGGCTTGACTACCATCAGCGGTCTCGCCTCAACGACAAATATGGTATCTGCACCGACTATCTCCAAAACCGGCGCGACTGACCCGTCAGTAAATCTGAACCAGATCACCGGTCTGAGCGATACCGTCGGCCTCTACCTGGGTATGCCGGTCACCGAACTAACCGGGACGATAATTCCGCCCAATACGACCATCACCGCCATCGATCCGGTTACGAAAACCATTACCCTGTCGAATAATCCAATCGCTGCGGGAACCGGGATCAACTTTATCTTCGACCCGACACTATCCAAGAGCGGCACTCCCAACCCGGCATTAAATCAGATCACCGGCCTCGTCGATACGGCCGGTCTTTCTCTGGGTATGCCGGTCTCAGGGTCCGGGATTCCGCCCAATACAACCATTACCGCCATCGATCCGGTCACAAAGATCATCACTCTTAACAATACTCCGGCAGCAGGACCTCCAACTCAATATGTCTTCGGGGCGGACAAACATATGACCGTCAGCGGTGCAGGGATACCAAACCAGCCACCAACAATAGTTGCTTCCACCCTCAGTGCGACCGACATTACGCTCTCGGCCGCTGCGACGGCTGGTGCAGGCACGGCTGTTCCGCTCACTCTCACCGGATATTTCAGCGATGAGGAGATAAGTGTCGGCATCAACAAGACATCGCAGGTAACACTGAACTATTCAGGATCAAAGCTGCTCCTTGGGGGATCACCACCGGCACTGCCCCAGACCGCTGTTCCTCCTTCAACCCTCCCGGTCAATATCCTTAGCGTTCTCGGAGAGCTGATGACGGCCATCCAGAATAAAGACGACAAGGCTATTCTGGCCGGCATGTCAAACCTCCAGGCCGCGGGCGACCAGATTAACCGGGTGCAGAGTGAATACGCCAGCAGGTCGATACGCCTGGACAGCGCAGTAACCATGTTAACCCATAATCAGGACACATTGAAAAGCACGCTCGGCAGGAAACAGAATATCGATACTGCCAAGACGATCGTTGAACTTCAGCAGCAGACGACAGCCTATCAAGCGGCTCTGCAAAGTACAGCCAAGATTATTCCGATGTCGCTTCTGGATTATTTGCGCTAACCGGATGCATCAAATTATTCCAAAGGCGGGATCATGTGGTCCCGCCTTTTTTATGCCCTGATACCTTTGAAATTCATTTACTTTGCAGTACCCGATAGCAGAAAGAAATCATGCCGCATCTATCCGCAACATCAAATCCCCGGCGGCGCAAAAGAGTGTCCATCCGCCGCAATGTGTTCCGCCTCTCCATGCCTGTCCTGCTCTCATCCCTTTTCCAGAGACTGGTCTCAATTGTCGATGTTTTTCTGACCGGCGGCTTGGGAGCTTCAGCCATCGCCGCCACCGGTCTTGGTCAGTTGCTGATGGTCACCACTATGACGGTTTTCTGGGGGCTCTCGACCGGAGTTACGGTCGTGATTTCACACCTGTGGGGTGCCGGGCGACGGGAAGATGCCGGAAGGGCGGCTTACGTGGCGTGCCTTGCAGGTCTGGCCATGACTGTGGTCTGCTCGCTGGCCGGTTCCCGCTGGGGACGAGACATCGCCCGGATGATGGGGGCGACGCCGAATGTCCAGGAACTTGCCGCCGAATACATCCGGCTCGTGTTCCTCTGGATGGTCTGGACGACTGGGCTGAATCTCCTCTCAGCAATTATGCATGGCACCAGCGACACCCGCACCCCGATGGAGGCCATCATTCTGGTCAACATCCTGCACGTACTGCTGGCCTGGCCGCTTATCTACGGCAAGCTCGGCATGCCGGCGTTAGGGGTCAAGGGTGCGGCTATCGCCATCAACAGCTCCGAATTCATCGGTTTCACCTATCTGCTGATCCAGGCCCTGCGCAAACGGTACATTACCTTCAGCCGGCCCGATTTCAGACTTTTCAGCAGAATCTGGCACGTCGGCTGGCCTGTCGCACTGGAGCGTGTTGCCCAACAGAGCGGCCAACTGTTCTACTCCAGTTTCATCATCGCCTACGGCACAACCGCCTATGCTGCCCACCAGATCGGGCTTTCGATTGAATCGCTCTCGTTCATGCCGGGAGCCGGTATGGGAATCGCCGCAGCGACACTGATGGGGCAATCACTGGGTGCCGGTAAACTGCGCCGTGCCAGAATAAGTCACAAAGAAGCACTCCGGCTGGCGGTTTCAGTAATGACCGTTATGGCGCTCATCTTTTTCTTCGCGCCGCATGTTCTGATCGGGCTCTTCAGCCACGATGCGGATGTTATCGAGAAGGGAAGCATGTTTCTAAAGCTGGTGGCCTTTGCCCAGGTCCCCCTGGCGATATCGTTCGTCTATGCCGGGAGCCTGCGCGGCACCGGTGATACGTTTTATGTTTTCATCGTTACGCTGGTTGCGATGTGGGGAATACGGGTGACGCTGTCGTGGGTGGCGTCAAGCTGGCTGCATCTTTCGCTTTATGTCGTGTGGGGGGTTTTTCTGATCGACTGGTATTTCCGCGGCATTGCTTTCACCTGGCGCTACCACCGCCGTGATCTGCATCACATAGTCGTATAGCTCCGTGCCCGCAGATCCATTAATTACACAGGGCGACTGCGCTTCGTTGCATCTCTTCCGGGTTTTCCCGCAATAAGACTTTTTATTCCATCATGAGAAAACTGCGGCAGTTACAGCATGTAATCGGTAGAGAGGAAGTGTGATTTCCGTTCTTTGACGATGCTGGTGATGATCTCACGGTTGGCCTCAGTCTCACGGGCCGCCACAACGATCCGGATGGAAAAAATCCGTAACGCATCGGCAACTGACTGGGTTCCGTCTGCGGAATTCTTGCGGCCATTGAAGGGAAAACTGTCCGGGCTGCGCTGACACTGGCTGTTGATGTTGATCCGGCAGACCTGATTGACCAAAGCATCCACAAGCTGGGCAAGCTGGTCGGTGTCCTGTCCGAAGACACTCGCCTGCTGGCCGTAGTTGGAGGCGACCACGTAGTCGATCGGCTCCGTTATATCATCAAAAGGAACGACCGGAACGACCGGGCCGAATTGTTCCTCATGGTAGACCCGCATCGACGGAGTAACCGGGTAGAGCAGCGCCGGATAAAAGAACGAATCGCAGCTGACGCCGCCACCGGGGTTCCTGACCCGGGCACCGAGGGACAGAGCGTCTTGCACCAGATCTTCCAGATAGGCCGGTTTTTCCGGTTCCGGCAACGGAGTGATATTAACCCCCTCATCCCACGGCATGCCGCATTTTAGAGCCTCAATCCCATCGGTCATCCTTTTGAGAAAATCATCTATAATGGAGCGGTGTACGAACAGGATCTTCAACGCCGTGCAGCGCTGGCCATTATAGGCAAGGGCGCCCTGCAGACATTCGGCCACCGCCAGATCCAGATCGGCATCCGGCATGACAATAGCGGGATTTTTAGCATCAAGCCCGAGCACGCAGCGGAGACGGTGAGGACGGGGGTGGGCGGCGCGCAGTGCATCGGCGACCCGGTGGGTGCCGATGAAACCGAGCACATCCACCTGCCCGGAGGCCATCAGTGGCGGCACCACGGTCTCGCCGTCACCGTAGACCGTATTGACCACACCGGCCGGAAAAGAATCACGAAAAGCTTCGAGCAGCGGCTGAAAAAGCAGAATACCGAATTTCGGCGGTTTCAGCAGGATGGTGTTTCCCATGACCAGAGCAGGAATAAGCGTCGTGAAGGTTTCGTAGAGCGGAAAATTGTAGGGGCCCATGCACAGCACCACCCCCAGAGGAGCCCGGCGGATCTGGCCGATGATCCCCTGTTGAATGACAAAACGGGACGACACCCGGTCCAGCTCCTTCAAAGCCTCCAGAGTGTCACGGATATAGGCTGCGGCACGGGCAAATTCCAGCTCGGCCTCGCGCAGCGACTTGCCTATTTCCCACATCAGGAGCTTAACGATCTCAGGACGCTTCTCCAGTAAAGAGCGTGTAAAGTTCTGGACGCACCGGATACGTTCGCCCACCGACATGGTCGGCCAGACGCCGCGCCCGTTGGCATAGGCTTTCACAGCTACTTCAAGCGTTTCCAGAGCAGCTTTTTCGGTAAGAAGCGGCGCTTCTCCTACCAGCTTATTTGCCGACAGCGGTCCCGCTTTGATCCGGACAGGAGACAGTACCTGCTGCATCGGACCGTCCCAGCGGCGCAACTCGCCGTCTATCAGGTATAAATTCTGCCTGATCGGGACATTGATACGGTATTGTTCCGGAATCTGCTCATCTTCAGGAAATAGTGCTGTTATGGACTGTTCCCTAAGCAGGATACTTTCACCCATTTGCCTTACCTTTCCTGCCTCGTCATCATATCTGGTAATCCTCGATAAAGACCCTGACCTGCCGGGGTCGTACAAAGACAGATTCTCCCTGCTGCAGACCCAGGGTCTGGAAGGCATCCCTGGTCAGTTCCGCTTCAATAAACTCGCCGTTTCCTTCAATTGCAAGGGTTACCCTGACCGCCGGTCCCAGTTTCTGGATATGCTTGATATCGGCCTTCAGTGCCGTTGAATCCTGTGGGCTGCGCTCGATCTCTATATCATGTGAGCGGACGTATGCCACGGACTTTTCGCTTGCCTCTTGCTGGCCGCCGCCGCTCTGATGCTGTCGTCCGTGGAACAGGTTGACGTTGCCCAGAAAGTTTAGCACAAAAGGGTTGGCCGGATGCTCATAGACCTGATCGGGTGTGCCGGACTGTTCTATTTTACCCTTGTTCATGACCACGATCCGGTCGGCCACCTCCAGCGCCTCCTCCTGATCGTGAGTGACGAAGACACTGGTAACATGGATCTCATCATGCAGTTTACGCAGCCAGCGGCGCAGCTCAGCCCGCACCTGGGCATCGAGGGCACCGAACGGTTCGTCCAGCAACAACACCTGCGGTTCGACCGCCAGGGCACGGGCCAGGGCGATCCGCTGGCGCTGACCGCCGGATAGTTGGGCCGGATAGCGTTTTGCCATCCCTTCCAGCTGCACCAGCTGCAGCAGCTTTATGACCTTGTCGCTGATCTCGGCGTTGGAAGGGCGCGTAGCACGGGGCCTGACGCGCAGGCCGAAGGCGATGTTCTCGAAGACGGTCAGGTGCCGGAACAGGGCATAATGCTGGAACACAAAGCCGACCTTCCGTTCACGCACGTGACTCTTGGTCGTATCCTCGCCGTTGAACAGGATGCGACCGGCATCGGCTGTTTCCAGACCGGCGATGATCCGCAGCAGAGTCGTCTTGCCCGACCCGGAGGGTCCTAACAGCGCCACCAGTTCACCGGAAGGGATGGTGAGGCTGACATCCTTCAAGGCGGCGAAGCTGCCGAATTGCTTGCTTATGTTTTCAATTTCGATACTCATAAAAGACCTCTTTAATAATGGGACACGGAAAAGGCGGAAAATTCGGATCAATACGGATAAGAATCAAAAAAATTTGGCAAATATTTCCTCTGATTTTGAATCAAAAATCCGTCTGTATCCGCCTTTTCAGATTTGATCAGCGTTCCATTGCATTTGAATTACTCGCTTTCCAACTGCTGACGTACCTTCCACTCGGCGACCGTCTTGATCGCCAACGTTATCAGGGCCAGAAAGGCTAACAGCGAAGCCACCGCAAAGGCGGCCGTATAATTGTATTCGTTGTAGAGGATCTCTACATGCAGCGGCACGGTATTGGTCATGCCGCGGATATGCCCCGAGACGACCGACACGGCGCCGAACTCCCCCATGGCGCGGGCGTTACAGAGGATCACACCGTAGATAATGCCCCACTTGATGTTGGGGAGGGTCACCCGGAAGAAGGTCTGCAGGCCTGTGGCGCCCAGCACCAGAGCCGCCTCTTCCTCCTCCTTCCCTTGCGCCTCCATCAGCGGTATCAACTCTCTGGCCACAAAGGGGAAGGTGACAAAGATCGTGGCCAGAATGATTCCCGGCACGGCAAAGACGATCCTGATGTCGTGGTCCTGCAGCCATGGGCCGATCCATCCCTGCAGACCGAAGATCAGCACATAGATCAGACCGGAAATGACTGGCGAAACCGAGAACGGAAGGTCGATCAGGGTGATCAGCAGGTTCTTGCCGGGGAAACTGAACTTGGCGATGGCCCAGGCTGCAGTCACGCCGAAGAAGAGGTTGAGCGGCACAGTTACGGCAGCGGTTATGAGTGTCAGCCTGATAGATGACAGCGTATCCGGCTCCTTAAGGGCATCCAGATATACCGCAAGTCCCTTTTCAAAGGCCTGGCTGAAAACCGCAGCCAGAGGCAGCAGCAGGAACAGCGCCAGAAAGACCAGCGCGATTGCGATCAGCAGCCAGCGTACTAACGCAGGTTCCGTCTGGGCGCGGCCGGTTGAACTTTTTGCCGGGTATGTTTTGGTTGAAGCGGACATGAAAACCTCATAACCTTAATAGAACGCGGGTGACGCGGATTTAGCGGATTTGCGCAGATAAAGACTAAGTTTTTAGGATTACTTTAAGATATTGAATCCGTTGTTGTTTGAAAAATCCGTGAGAATCCGCTTAATCAGATTTGATCCGCGTTCTATTGACTTTTTATTCCGCATACCTTCTGCTCCAGCGCTGCAGCAGGTTGATGAGCAGCAGCATTGAAAATGATGCCAGCAGCATTACACAGGCGATAGCCGTGGCCCCTTGATAGTCGAACTGCTCCAGCTTGGTGATGATCAACAGCGGGGTAATCTCCGACACCATCGGCATGTTGCCGGCGATGAAGATAATCGAACCGTATTCGCCGACGGCACGGGCAAATGACAGGGCAAAGCCGGTCAGGATCGAGGGAAGCAGCATCGGGAAGATCACCCGCTGCAGGGTCTGCCAGCGGTTGGCCCCCAGGCAGACGGCGGCTTCCTCTAGCTCGGTTTCGATCTCCTCGATCACCGGTTGCACGGTGCGCACCACGAAAGGGAGACCGATGAAGGTCATGGCCAGGACGATGCCGAGCGGCGTGAAGGCGATCTTGATGCCGAGCGGTTCCAGATAACGCCCCACCCAGCCGTTGGGAGAGTAGATGGTCGCGAGAGTAATACCGGCCACTGCGGTCGGCAGGGCAAAAGGAAGATCAACCAGCGCATCGACAATCCCGCGGCTGGGGAAACGATAACGGACCAACACCCAGGCGACCAGAACTCCGAAGATCGAGTTGATCATCGCCGCAATCATGGCGGCACCAAAGGTAACCTTGTACGAGGCCAGTACGCGGGGTGCGGTGACGGTACTAATGAACTCGCTCCAGGTCAGACCGGCAGTTCTGAATACCAGTGCCGAGAGAGGGATAAGAACGATCAGGCTCAGGTAGAAGACCGTAAAACCAAGAGTCGGCCCGAAGCCGGGCAATACGTTGTTGTGGCGCTTGAAAAGTTTCATATGTATGTCCCGTTACTCATAATGCTCAGTTGAGCGAGACCATAACCTAAAACATGAATAAAAGGGAATCTTGATTTTCGGTTCATGCGCTTCCTCTATCCCGGGATCATGCACAGCCTGCTCCCGGGCAATCGGGATAAGGGAGGAGGAATGCGGGGCAGCCTGAGCCGCCCCGCATCCTGATTATTTCGTAGGTGCGTAGATCTGGTCGAATGTGCCGCCATCGGCAAAGTGAGTCTTCTGAGCTTTCTGCCAACCGCCAAAGTCTTTGTCAATAGTATACAGTTTTTTTATCTTCGCAAGTCTGGTTGGAATCTTGGCGTTGATCGGACGATAGTAATGCTTGGCAGCGATCTTCTGCCCTTCGTCGGTATAGAGGTACTTCAGGTACTCTTCGGCAACCTTGCGGGTACCGCGCCTGTCGGCCACCTTGTCGATCACGGTAACCGGCGGTTCTGCCAGGATGCTCTCCGGAGGAGTGACAACCTCGAATTTATCCGGTCCCAGTTCGTTAATTGCAAGGAAAGCCTCATTCTCCCAGGCCAGCAGAACATCGCCAAGACCGCGCTGGACGAAGGTGTTGGTGGAACCACGGGCACCGGAGTCAAGCACCGGCACGTTTTTGAGCAGCCTGGTTACAAATTCTTTCGCCTTGGCATCATTCCCGCCCGGCTGATGCTGGGCATAGGCCCAGGCAGCAAGATAGTTCCAGCGTGCTCCGCCTGAAGTTTTGGGATTGGGGGTGATGACCGATACGCCCGGCTTGATCAAGTCGTCCCAGTTTTTGATTTTTTTGGGGTTGCCCTTGCGCACCAGGAATACAATGGTCGAAGTATAAGGGGAGCTGTTGTGCTTCAGCTCTTTCTGCCACCCCGGCTTGATTAATCCCTTCTCGGCAATGGCGTCGATATCGTAGGCCAGCGCCAGCGTGACGACATCGGCCTCAAGGCCGTCGATAACTGAGCGGGCCTGTTTC
>JANYBN010000221.1 GCA_025360785.1 Geobacter sp. | reverse complement strand
TAGCCATATCTGTGCTATTTGCAGTTTATGTAAAATTAGGTAATTTAAGTGTCAAAAAGCGTAAATAAAGGAATTCGAGATGAAAAAGGATATCGTTGAAAAGGGAGCCATCCTGCAGCGGGACCGGGAAACCTACGGCATTGCCCCGCACATTCCGGGCGGAATAACCGATAGCGCCACCTTACGGAAAATCTGCGATGTGGCCGACAAATATCACCTGCAGCTGAAACTGACCTCGGCCCAGCGGATCGCCCTCTTCGGCATCCGGGAAGAGGATCTGGACACGATCTGGACTGAAGTGGCGGAAAAACCGGGTGCTGCCATAGGTCTCTGCGTCCGGAGCATCAAGATTTGTCCCGGCACCACTCAATGCAAGCGCGCCGTTCAGGATTCGGTTTCTCTGGGACTTAAGATCGACGCCCTCTACCACGCCCTCCCCCTCCCCAACAAGATGAAGATGGGCGTGTCCGGCTGCATGCTCTCCTGTGCCGAGGTGGCAGTCAAGGATATCGGCATCATGGGCACCGTCAAGGGGTGGCGGATTCTTGTCGGGGGAAATGCCGGCGCCCGGCCGCGCCTGGCCGACCTGCTCGTGGAAACGACTGCCGACGAGGCGGAAGTGCTTGCCGTTATTGACAAGATCATCACCTGGTACCGCCAATCCGGCCGGGAGGTACGTCTCGGCACGCTGGTCGAAGAGATAGGCATCGAGCAGTTCCGCGCCACGGTGCTGAATGGGGATACTTCTGCCGCAGGAGTCTGATCGGACTATGCTCGGCTATGTTCACATTACCGGAACTTCCCGGTCTTTATTTTGCTGCCCGGCACTGAAAATACCAAGCAGGAAGCGATGCGGGCCAGGAATGCCGGTCGGCACAAAAGCCACCCTGTCTCCCGGCTGAATAATATGGTCAAGGCCGTACACGAGGTGGTTGATAAATACCGCTTCGATCTTTGCCTCGGGGAGATCGAGTTTTCTGGCAAGATCGCAGGCGGTACAGCCGCCGGGAGGGATATTTACCTTGATCGTAGTCTCCAGGCCACGCTCCCGCCTGATGGTGTGAAGCGCTCCGAACATCCGCACTGTGGTGTTTGCTGGCAAGGACAAGAACACCCCCTCTCTTAAACTTGATCAATAAATATTATCTCTCAAAATTCGCTTGTCAACGCCCAGGCGCAGATTGCCGAGTTGTTTCAGACTACCCCCCAGAATGTCACGCTCCACCTGAAAGCCATCTTCGACGAAGGTGAATTGGACGAGGCGGCGAACTTGTAAGGATTACTTACAAGTTCGCCGGGAAGATCATAATCTGGTACCGTAGTTCCGGTCGAGAGGTACGCCTCGGCACACTCATCGAAGAGATGGGGATTGAGCAGTTCTGCGGTTTGATTCTGAATCAGCCTGAAGTGGTGGAGGTGTAAGCTACAACGCAAAAACGATAAAGGGGCATACAACTTCCCTTTATCGTTTTTTTCTATCCTCTGTCAGGTCGGTTCAGTAGCTCTCAATCAGTGAGAATGTTTTGTCAGGATATCCTGCAACTGAGCGGGTACAAAAGCCACATCCCAGCACCAGACACCGAAACCGCCCTTGGCGTTGACACCCTGCACCCAGAAATTGAGCGCCGCGCGTTTGGCCTTGTTTTGTTCCGAGTCTTCGCCCTTGATCTCCAACACCAGCACCCTGCCATTGTTCAGCCTGATAATGAAATCGGGAATAAAACGCCGCCGTGACCCATTCCAAAGGTAGTACACCTGAAAACCGAGGTGATCGTTTTTAACATACGAAGTCACCTGCTTGCTCATTTCCAACAGGTTGGCCGTTAGCTGTTCCCAACTGCTGTCGGCAACCATATGGCTGACCTGCGACCTTCTGGTCGGGTGACACGTTTTAGTGGTGTACCAGGTACGCATGGCGGCAGTCGAACCAATTGGGGAGTCCTCGTCAAATACCGGCTCCAGGCGTTCGCAGTTTTGCTCGGTTACGAAACGGAGCAGATGCTGCACGATCAAATCTATATTGAGGGCAAATAGAATTCGCTTACGGAGCGGCTCTTGATGAAACAGCGACGGAATGTGCAACAGGTCGGAAGCGAAGAATTGTTCCACCAGCCTTATTAGTTGGAACACCAGATAGTCGTTGCCGCCATGATAGCCGCCGCGCAATGTTTCAAAGGCCTTGCGCGCTGCCTGAAAGGTCAGGCGTTGCAGACGGAAACCTTCCGGCAGCTTCTCAAGATCAATGACCTGAACCTTGCTCAGATCGGTTGCTCCTCCCAGAGCCGGGGCCAGTTCGGCACTGACTGGCGTCTTGGCCGGATCGAGCGCCAGCGTCTCCACTTTTGACCAATCCACTACCAGCACAGGTTGGACGACACTGTCGATACGCAGCACGTTGGGCCAGCGAATTTCCAACTCGGCCCGCTCCGGCAACGATTCAATCTGCGTACTTGGTTTGGGCGGTGGCGGTGGCGGGCCTCCGTCACTAGCATCCTGAAAGATGGAAAGAGGTACGCCAAAGATGTTGACATATTCCGGAAGAAACAGACCGTTCTCGTCAGTCTCGTAGGAGACTCGCCGCAGGCCCCTGCCGATGACCTGTTCGCACAGCAGCTGACTGGTGAAAGCCCGCAAGCCCATGATGTGGGTGACGTTCTTGGCATCCCACCCTTCTGAGAGCATCGCCACGGAAATAACCTTCTGCAAATCCTGTCCGGCAGAACCGCGCTTGCCAACGTTATCGACGATCTCCCGCAGCAGTTCTTCTTTTTTCAATTCCCGCAGGCGGACTTTGCGAGTTTCGGGAATGTTGGCCGCTTCTACTATGGCTTTCAGAGTGGTCTCGTAATCCTTGTCACTGCCGGCGCTCTCACCAATCTCGGCTTTCTCCAGCACCCGTGAATCGACCCTCAATGTCCGTTCCGGCGCATGCAGCTCCGGCCAGTGAACATCACCGTGGCGAAAGTAATGTTCAATACGTGCGGAGGTCTCGGTTCGATTGCAGACGGTCAACATGACCGGCGGCGAGGTATGCCCCGCTTCCTGCCACAGCCGCTGCGTCTCGCGCCAGTCGGCGCCAAGCAGGGTGTAGGCGTCCTGAACCAGCTTTGGCAAGGGCTCGTGAGCCTCTGCCTTTCGGTTAAGGTCGTCGGCCACTTCAGGATCACGGTAGATATGGTAGAGCTTGGAACGGAAGGTTTTGGTGTCGGGAAGTGCATCATCACGAATAACGACCCGTGGCGTCTTGACCAGTCCCGCTTCGATGGCATCATTGAGACCAAAATCGGAAACGATCCAGTCAAACAGACCTGCTTCACTGCTGGCCTTGCCGGTTGGCGCAAAGGGAGTGGCGGAGAGATCGAAGCATCTTTGGATACGCCGGGTCTTGTGGATGCGGTCAAGTCCCTCAATCCATCGAGTTGCCTCGTCCAGATCAAGCCCCTGTTCTGCCGCCTGTTTCTTGCTGATCTTCAATTCCGCCGGGATGCGGTAGGCGTGGTGGGCCTCGTCGTTGATAATCACCAGGTCTCGCTGCGTTGCCAGTTTGCCCAGCACCCGCCGGGTAAAAGCCTCGTCGCTCTCAGCGCCTTTCTTGACCACCGAGCGGTCGGTCTGCTTGAGCGGCATCAACGAGTGCCAGTTTTCTATCAGCAGTTCCACCTGATTAAGTTTCTGGCGGAGCGCTTCGGAAGGGCAGAGATCGAAATAGTCGTAGAAATTGTCCGGTTCTCCCGGATAGAGCACCCGCAGCCGCTCCTTCACGGTGATTCCCGGCGCAACGATAAAGACCGCTCGGGAAAAATCTTTGTTCCGCTTGGGATAGGTCAACGCATTCAGCACCTGCCAAGTGATAATCATCGCCATCACCGTAGTTTTACCGGTCCCGGTGGCCATCTTGTTGCAAAGCCGCTGCCAGGCCCCGCCATCGCCAGGTACGTGGATGCCCTGTTTGTATTCCGGTGAGGCCTCAACCAGCCAGATCAGCGTATCCATCGCCTCCAGTTGACAAAAATAGAACGGAAACTGTCGTGCGTCGCGGTCGTACCAGTGCTCCAGCAGTCGCCGAGTAACGCTGGTTGTACCGGGATAACCCGCCTCACGCCATGCATCGACGCGTCCACGGATACTGTTGACCAGATCGAGCGACTCTGTGCGTCTGGTGTTGTGGCGGGCATCGAAGATTTCATAACCTGCCGGGCGACGTTCAGGAGTCAAAGTTAGCGAGCCGTCGCGTGCCTGTTGCCAGTGCTGGAGCGGGACTTCGTAGGGGGAGTTGATGATGAGGGATTGGTGTGTTTTTGGCATTTTTATTACTCAGGCAAAAAGGTAGAAATTCGTGACAGCGTCCGGGCTAGACTTGGCGCACATAAACATGCTTGCTCTATATCCCAACTGGAGTTAACGAAATTGACAAAATGAGTATTGTAAAGAGGTCCGATTTTAGCAGAAGAACCTACTTCAGGCACGATCTCTTGGGATAGCCTCCGCTTTCTGCTTTTTCTGGCAAGATTGATAAGTGTTCGTTTTGGATCTTCCTCTGTCTCTGGCGCATGCGGAACCTTACTGATATCTATGTGCAAAAACCCCGCAATTCCCGCTCTATCGGCCATCAACCATGCTTCGACTTCTCTTACAGCTACCCTGAACAATAACTGCGGGGGCAATTGTTTGGCGTTCCAATTGTTGATTAATTCCGGTGGACAAGGGCAACGGTCCAGATCCGTCAGGACAATATGAGGCAGAACACGGCTGGCCGCACGGAATTTGGTCATTCCATCCTTGAGACGAGCATTGCCACGGGCATTAAATACGCGGCTGATGGTAAAATTTCGCCCCGAGAATGAAATCAATCGGCTCATCACCGCTCCGCTCAATTCGTCCTCAACAGCAATTACAAGAGAGGGTGTAATAGTCATGGTTTGAACAGGGAAAGTTGGTCAACATGTGACGGCTTGGTCTTGGGCAATAACACCTCCGAAACCGTATAACCAGCAGCAACAAGTGCCAAATCTTCAGTAGACGTTTCATGCGTTATAGTTCCATCTTTTGTCGGTTCAAGACGGATCACTTCTCTGGCGTCGATGCTCTCGTCTTGAAGAAGTGCCTCACTGTGAGTGGTAATGAACACCTGACGACGATACTTTGCTTGGCGCTGCATGTTCCAGATCAGTTTGTGAATCTGGCGTACAATATCTTCGTTAAGTGATAACTCCGGTTCTTCGAGTAAAAGTAACGAATCGCCTTCCAGTAGACTCCACATAATCCCGAGAAGACGGAGAGTACCATCGGAAAATTGATCCTCTCTCTGCCAACCTGCGTCAGGTCGCCAGTGCTCATACATGGCTTCAAGGTGAGGTGTCCCTGTCACTTCATCGCGTTTAAACCTTAGATTGCGCATGTTAGGCACACAAATTTTTAAGACATCACCGATTTTAGCAAGTCGAGAAGTTTGAGCCTTGTCTTGTGTTTTTGCGATGCGTTCAAGAAATGCCTGTCCAAAGGGATCGTTTTCAATGCGGTAGCCACCCAACTGGTCAGCATGTTTGAGCAACTGAGGAACCAGATGCAGGTAAGTCACGTTGGCGAAAAACTCTGCAATCTGACGAAACTCCTTATTCGTATTTATTTGTTCCAAATGGGTTTGAGTCAGGCGATCTATATCTTGCTTGTCGTCTTTATCAGGGCGATCTAACAGAACATCCTTAGTTTTTAAATTGACTACCATCTCTTGACTTACTAAGAGGCGTTGCTGGCCTTTGCCCTCACTGCGAAATGCGAGGGTATAGCGCCAAAGTGGCTCAGTATCAACCCGTTCGGCAAGCTCAACCTCAATTGATACCTTCGGGTCATTGCGAGCCAACAGGCACCGCAATTTGGTTATGCCGCCCCGATCCTGCACGGCTTTCTGTAAACCGCCTCCTTTTGGGTTTGCGACATCCCGCAGAAAGCGCATTACATCAAGAAAGTTTGACTTCCCTGCGGCGTTCGGGCCGATCACATAGACCCGGTCACGCAGATTCACATCCACTTTCTTAAAATTCCGCCAGTTCTTAAGTTTTATCCGAGTAATCAGCATACCTAATCCTCCAACGGAATTATCTTCAAAGATTCGATACCACGGTCGTCAACGATCTTCACCGCCACCTTGCGGTTGTCGCCCGCTTCGAAGGGGAGCGAGACGGTGCCGTGGAACTGCTCCAGTAACTCTTCGTTCAGTTCGGCACGAATGTTCTTCTTGAGCTTTTGCCATCCTTCGCCCTTGCCTGCAAGAGGGAAGAACACCTGGCGGGGAAACAGGGAGCGTTCGTCATAGTCGGTGTCCAGCAGCCACATGGCGATCTTCCCTTTTCCGCCGGACACCAGCTCGCCTTTAGTGGTGTCAAAGTAGTCAAAACCATTCACTTCGACTTGGAATGTACCATCTTTCAACTTGCGTACATCCACGTCCGGCTGGCCCATCAGCCAGAAACTCTGGTTGCTCGATCGGGCTTTTTTAAGGTCTTCGGTCAGCAGGTCGGTATTCATCTGGGCTTTGAGGGCGGTGATTCCCTTGAGGTTGTCTATATCCTTGGCCGCTTCGGGATCGAATGCGAAGGCGCAGAAGACAATCATATTCGGCAGCGGGAACAGTTCCCCGGCTTCGCGCAGGGCCAACTCCACCTGGCGCTGTTCAAGTGCCGCGTGTTCCGGACCAAAACTGATAACCACCCGTTCGCCACTGTCCAGATGACCGCTGACGTGCAGATGTCGCGTGCCAGCCAGGGTTTCCAGTTCAGCAAAGCGGAGCATCTGCCCGCCCTTGCCGCGAATGCCGGTAGTGAGCAGTTCGTCGCGCCACTGGTGCTGGCGAGCCGATTCCCCGGAGCGGGCAATGGCCACATCTGCCTCATGTGCCGGTTTGGCTTCGTCCAGGGCCAGCACCGTCGGGAACGGCACCGCCTCGACGGTAAACGGGCCGGTAATGCGCAGTTTCTTCTTGTCAGGCTGGGGCTGGTCAAAGAGGGTTTCCTGATCGGCATGGGCCGCAATGGAGGCGTCCATCTGCTTCTGCATCGCCTGACGGGATTTGTGGAAAGCGTCGAAAGAGGCACGGGCGGCCTCCGTCCAATCGGCGGGGAAATCGAAGGGGACGGTCCATTCTTTATGCCCCTCGCCCTTTGGGAGAGGGGATGGGGTGAGGGCGCTGTTCAACTCACCCAACGCCTTTTCCACTGCCGGGTGCATCCGCTCATAAATCTCATCAATATCCGGGTTATTGGCGATGGACTTGAGGGTAACATGGGGGACGGTTTTGTAGATGAAGCCCCCCTTCAAACCTTCATGGGGGTATTTCAGGGCATAATAATCGTAGCTGGCCGTTACCAAGCGCTGTTTGGCCAGAGTGACTGCCACTCGGGAGGTATCGCAGGTGATCCAGCGGCGCCCCCACTTCTCGGCCACATAGGCGGTGGTGCCCGAACCGCAGGTGGGGTCCAGCACCAGGTCACCGGGGTCGGTGGTCATAAGGAGGCAGCGTTCGATGACTGGAGTTGATGTTTGTACGACATAAACTTTTGGGTCGCTGCGGCTTTGAACTGCTCCACTAATATCTGCCCACAAATTCGCGACCGGGCCGTAACCAAAATCATCATGATAACGACGGTAATTGAGCTTACCATTTCCACTTGCCTGTAGACGCTCCGACTTGGCAAGATGACGTAACCCCATATCCGTTGTTTTGAATGTGCCTTTACCTGGATCAAATGTTCGTCCCATCCAATCAAATTTAGTAACATCACCTTCGCCTGCTGGGCGAGAACTGGTTATGTTATCGAGACGATACCTACGATCATCAATTGAAACTTGATCATAACGACTATCAGACTCCTCTTTTCTAGAAATGTAGATAGTATTGAATTTTGATTTCGCTTTATTCTTTGCATACCAGATAAGATAATCGCATGTTGCGCCTAACAATGTGCTCCCTTCACTGGTTGTTTTGCGAACTGTAATTTGCGACACAAAATTTCCCTGCCCAAATACCTCATCCATCACGTTTCGAATCAGATGAACATTCTCATCCGAAATCTGCACAAACACGCTCCCCGACTCGTTCAGCAGCTCTTTGGCCAGCAGCAGCCGGTCCCGCAGATAGGTGAGGTACGAGTGAATCCCCAGCTCCCAGGTATCGCGGAACGCCTTGATCATCTCCGGTTCCTGTGTCAGGTCGGCGTCGCTGCGGTCCTTCACGTCCCGTTTCCCCACGAAGGGCTGAAAATTGGAACCGTACTTGATACCATAAGGCGGATCGAGGTAGATCATCTGCACCTGCCCGGCCATTCCCTCCTTCTGCAACAGCGAGTTCATCACCAGCAGCGAATCACCCGCTACCAGCCGGTTGGCCCAGCCGCGATCATGCTTGTAGAAGTCAATGGCATCGCGGAGAGGCATACTCTCAAAGGGTGCCTCAAACAGGCCGGGCTGGACGACTTTGCCCGCCTTGCTCTCCTTCATCTGCTTGCGCACTGCGGCCAGAATACTCATCGGGTCCATCCGCTCGTGAACATGCAGCGAGACGGTATCTACAGCAAAGTTGGTCCGCTCGGCCTTGCCGGTCCAGTTCAGATAAGGGGATTGCAGGCGCTTTAGCTCCTCCAACGCCGCACGCATTTCAGCTTCATCACCGGAGGCCAGAG
>JANYBN010000218.1 GCA_025360785.1 Geobacter sp. | reverse complement strand
GATTAGATCCGGCAGATCTGTGCAGGCCCTCTCAAATCCCTGTTTGCCATCATGAACGCAGGTAGCGGCGTACCCTTCCTTCTCCAGATTAAAGGCCAGCAGCTCAGCCAGATCTTTTTCGTCCTCGACAATCAGCACCTTTTTCATGTCACGCTCCGCTCTTGAGTCACATTAATCCAATATATACGGACTTCCCGGATATTTGTACCATACAATTGTTACAGCCATGTTGCAGGCGTATAAAGATTTTGTAGAAAATTGCATTCAGTCGGGACATTCCTCAATCCCGGATAAACTTGGATAGTGCGTTTGGCAAATCATTTTCTGCCAAACAAACGCAGAAAACAATTTGAAACTTACTAAAATTCACAAACATTTTATCAGATCTCAACATGTTTGTAATATTGATCATGTATGCTGGAAAAAAACGAGTAGAGGAAATGTGAATGAAAATAAGACCAAATGATGACTATTATTTCTGGTGCTGCGACTGGTGCGATTCGGAAAATCTGGTGCTCTGGACGAAACTGCAGGATGGCACCAATTGTGGAGCCTGCCACCGACCTATGAATTTACCGGATCTTGCCGGTGCAGTTACTGACTGTTCATAGCAGCGAAGCAGTCGTAAAACAACACCTTCCCAAATGCCGCACCACCAGAGCTTGCATCTGCTAACCCGGCACGGCTGTACACCTTGTCGCAACCCTCGATATATTCTGCCGACCACACCAACCGCTCTGCGCGACGGCAATTAAGCCTTGCCCTGACAATACCACTTGTTTAGTGTCACTTTCTTGCCTAAAGCACAGAATTGTTGCAGTTGCGTTACATCTTCGTTACAGCCGTGCAACAATCGCTTTGTGTGCATCAGATAATAAGAAACATGCCATTTAGCGGTTGCAAAACAGATCTGGTTCAAGTATAGGTGGAGGCTAATTTTTTGAGGAAAAGGATATAATAATGAAAATCGGAGCAAGGATTTCGGCAGGATTCGGACTGGTCATAGGATTGCTGCTGATCATGACGTGTGTGGGATACTGGGGCATTAGCAGCATGGATCAGCACAACGACAGCATGGTGAATATCAGCGGCAAACTGGAAGAGCTTGCCCAGCGGACCAGGGCAAATGCCCTGACGTTGCGCCGTTACGAAAAGGACACCTTTCTCAATATCGAAAAACCGGAAAAGGTCGCCGAATACCTGAAAAAATGGACTGATAGTCTTGAAGCCACCACGAAGCAACTGGATGAGATTGACAAACTTCTGGTCGATTCCGAAAATAAAACTCTGACCAAGACTATCAGAACTGAGCTGGCTGTATATGCCGAAGGCTTTAAAAAGGTGGCGGAGCAGATCAAGTCGGGACAGATTGTTACCCCACAGGACGGTAATGCCGCAATCGGGGTCTACAAGGAAGCCATCCATAAATTTGAATCGAATGTTAATGCGTTCGCCGATCATATTGATAAACGCATGGTCGATGACATGAAAGATTTTGACGCCTTTTCGGCCAACCTTAAGAAAACGTTTGTTACCATTGCATTCATAGCGCTGTTGATTGGCGCTCTGTCTGCCGTCTTTGTTGTTCGTTCCATCACCAACCCGCTTAATAACCTGCTGAAGATGATCACCGATATCGCCCAGGGTGAAGGTGATCTGACCAAGCGTCTCAGCATTAGCGGTTCCGATCAATTGGCCCAGGTGAGCAGGATGTTTAATGCATTTATTGAAAAGCTGCATGGCATCATCTCAAAAGTAGCGACAACCTCTCACCATGTTGCGACCGCCGCCACCCAACTTTATTCTACATCAGAACAGATGGCGACCGGCGCGGAGCAGGTGGCTTCCCAGGTCAGCACTGTCGCCACCGCCGGCGAAGAGATGGCCGCGACATCGGGCGACATCGCCAACACCTGCATGTTGGCTTCGGAGGCCGCCAACCAGACGCAAGATGCGGCTAATGTGAGTTCCCAGATTGTGAAGGAGAGTGTTGACGTCATGAACGCCATTGCTGCGTGCGTACAGACATCGTCACAGACCGTCAGCGGGCTCGGGCAGCGTTCGGATCAGATCGGCGAGATTGTCGGAACGATTGAGGATATCGCCGATCAGACCAATCTGTTGGCGCTTAACGCCGCCATTGAGGCGGCCCGTGCCGGTGAGCAGGGTCGCGGTTTTGCCGTAGTGGCCGACGAAGTACGTGCCCTGGCAGAGCGCACCACCCGTGCCACGCGGGAGATCAGCGAGATGATCAAAGGCATCCAGCAGGAAACGAAAGGGGCCGTCAGCTCCATGGAAGACGGAGTCAAAAAAGTCGAGCTCGGCATAACCGAATCAGCCCGTTCAAGTGAATCTCTGTCGCAAATTGTAAACCGGATAGCGGCACTGACGGATCAGGTCGGCCAGATAGCCACCGCCGCCGAAGAACAGACGGCTACAACCGGCGAGATCAGTAACAACATGATGCAGATTACCGACGTCGTCCAGCAGACCGCCCGTGGCGCCCACGAATCAGCGACCGCAGCCAGCAAGCTGAACATGGCTGCCGAGGAGCTCCAGCATCTGGTACTGCAGTTCAAGTTGTCATAGGTTTCAGCCAGATCAAGCGGCTGCCGATGATTCCGGGGCCGCTTGCTGACGAACTCAATGAAAGTCCGGATGGAATCGGTGCGTAGCGCTACAGCTCTTCCCTGAAACGGGGCGGAGAAAATCGGACGGCGATAATCCTGATGCAGGCAAGGGAGAGCACCAATGCAATGAACATGGCAACCTCCTGCCACTCCATCTCCTTGTACCAAAAAGCCATTACCTCTGTTAATACCGTCACGATAACCGTGTCGATGATATAAGTCACCTTGACGCGACCCTCGGTAAAATAAGCTTGTGCGGTACGCAACACCTCCACAATGGCAAGCACCGTCAACATATCCACCATAATTGTTTTGAAGGCATCGTGAAACTCAAGTTGAAAAACAAGCCTCATGTCGTAAATGGTACAGCCTATTCCTGCGAGAATTGCCAACAAAATGGCAAAAATCAACAACGACAGGACAACTCGGGCCGACATCTCAAAAAAACGGGTTAACCTCAGGTCGATACTATTTTCTTTCCACATGTACGTTTTTCTCCTTGTTCCGTTAGAAATTGTTCCTGCGACTTCCTGACACTTCTTCACTCTTCACTCATCCGGCGATTGATAACTACTGATGATCCCGGCAACGTCTTGGCGGCCTTCTTGACCTCGGTGGAGATCGAGGCCAGTTGGGCGTACGAGGAGACCGGCGTCAGGCGGGTATTGACGATGCCGATGGAAATCGAGAGGAGCCCGAAGGTCTCATGCTCTCCCTTGCGGTTTACGGCACTGTAGCAGCCGGCAGCACAATCCTTTTCGCCATGGAAAAGCGGCAAATGCTCTTCAAGTGCCTGAATGACCTGTGACGAGATGCTCTCCGCCTGGTGAGTTCCGGTTATGATGATGAAGTCGTCACCGCCGATGTGTCCGCAAAAACAGGAACATCCCGCATCCGCTGACCGTGCCACCCCCGAGATGATTTCTCCGATCCCCTTGATGACCACGTCGCCGCGCTGAAAACCGTAGTAATCGTTGAACGGCTTGAAATTGTCGATGTCGATGTAGGCGATGTCGAAACCTTCCTTCGTGCAAAGCCGTTCGTTGATCTCGCGCTGGATGCTCTCGTTGCCCGGCAGCCCGGTCAGCGGGTTGGCCCCTTTGGCCAGTGTCAGGTTGATATCGGTAATCGCGCTGATAAAACGGTTGACATCGACAACCCCGTGATAGTTCCCGCGCCGGGTGACGCAGATATTGTCCACCCTGACATCCATCCCCTGCGCCTGGATCGCCTGGGCGGCGTCTCTGATGCTGATATTGACTTCAAGCTCCAGTTTGATCGGAGCCATCAGGTCGCGCATCTTCTTGGTGTGGTTGATATGGAAGGCGAAGCCGTTCATGCCGATGACATGATCCTCCAGGAAGGTCGAGCGATTGATGATGCCGACCGCACGGCCGTCATCCACCACCGGCAGCACCAGCAGGGCCGGGTCGCTCTGAAAGCGTTTTAGAACAGCGGCAAGGTTGTCGCCGGGGTGGGCAGGCGTTACCGCGATGGAGATATCACCGATAAACTCGGAGATAACGACAGTGCTCTCATGGCTCTCCCCGGAGCAGGGCGGAACTGATTCTTCCAGGCGGGCAAGCGTTCCCGGACTGAGGTTGCCTGAGGAGAAGTCTGGTGCGGAGACCGACATCTCCCCGGACGCCATGCCCCCGGCTATAAACGCTTCAAACTGCGGTGGGTCGAGCGGCCGGGCAAAATAGTACCCCTGCACCTGCTGGCATTTGCGCTGTTTCAAAAATTCCAGCTGTTCGCGGGTTTCCACCCCCTCGGCAATCACATTGAGTTTAAGCGAATGGGCCATGGCAACAATGGCGTCCACGATCGCCGCATCATCGGGATCATGGACGATATCGCGGACGAAGGAGCGATCAACCTTGATGGTGTCGATCGGCAGATGTTTGAGGTATGAGAGCGACGAGTAACCGGTGCCGAAGTCATCGACCGAGATGCTGATGCCGAGCTCTTTAAGGCACAGCAGCTTGCAGACAGTATCACCGGCATCCCCCATCAGGGCGCTTTCAGTCAGCTCCAGTTCGAGATAGTGCGGATCCAGTCCGGTCTCGGCAAGTATCTGCGTAACCAGCGGCACAATGGCACTGTCACGCAGCTGGCGGGCGGAGAGATTGACTGCGACCTTGAGCTTTGGCAATCCGGCATCCTGCCAGGCCATGTTTTGGCGGCACGCCTCCCGCAGCACATACGTCCCGAGTCGCACAATCAGGCCATTTTCTTCGGCAACCGGGATGAACCGGTCGGGCGGAATGATGCCGTGGCCCGGGCGCTGCCAGCGTACCAGCGCCTCCATGCCGATGATGTCCTTGCTGATGATGTCCATCTTCGGCTGGTAGCAGAGGAAAAATTCGCCATTGTCCAGGGCGTGCAGCAGGCCGGTTTCAATACTGAGGCGCTCGACCGCTTTCTGATTGAGCGCTTCGGAATAATACTGGAACGCCACCTCATGCTGGCGGGCCTGATTCATGGCGATATGGGCATGCTGGAGGAGCAGTTCGCTGGTGACGCCGTCGGCCGGAAAGCAGGCGACCCCGAAACAGGCCGGGATAATCGCCTCATCAGCCCCCAGAAGAAGCGGCTCGGCGAACACCGCCTGCAGCTTGCTCAGGATCATGGCGACATCCCCTTCCTGCACGGTTCCCCCCAGCACCAGGACGAATTCATCGCGATGAATACGGGCGACCGTATCATATTGCCGCAATGTCGAGGTCAGGCGTGCGGCGATGGCGCACACCGCTTCGCACCCGCCGCTGTGCCCGCGGGCGTCAACAACGGCTTTGAAACCGGTCAGACTGATGTAGATGACCGCCGTATTTTTGCTCTTGCGGCTGTTAAAGGCGATCACCTGATTCAAGCGGTCCAGCAGCAGGTTGTGATTGGGCAGTCCGGTGTCGCGGTCGTAATAAGCCAGCTGTTTTATCTCCAGCTCGGCTTGGTGAAATGTTTCCTGTGATGAGCGGAGTTGCCGGGCATAATTACGGATTAACAGAAACAACAAACAGGCAGTAGCAATGATGAAGAGAATCCCCTTCAGGATGGCAATATGTCCCAGCTGATGAGAATCGGTTACGAGCCACAGCGCTGCTTTATCTGAAAGCAAAATCCAGCCGATACCAACAGATAGATACAGCAGGACAATCCTGGCCGGGGAGAGGTTATTATACGGTGCGGAAAAGACGTCATCGGCTACGGCGGACATTTGTAAAACCTCCTTCAGTTTTCAGATACTAAAAGCCAGGTATCTGTCAATGGCAGGACAATTTTACACTGATTTGAAGAGGGGCAGCGTTACAAGTGGGTAAACAGATTGTGACAGTTTGATGGTGGAAAAGAGAGGAAGCTGGCTGCTTTGGTGAACTGGAAATACTGTCTGATTATTTCGAGCCATCATCCAATAAACTTTTTGGCAGATAATTCTTTTTGCTGACGATGCTTCTGCCCAGCTCTTTCTCGGTTTCCTTGCGCGCGGTTCCCGCCACGCCTCCTCCTCGTTTGGCTACTTTTTTGTTCTTCTCGAAGGTATCAGGTTTTTCCGTCGCCGATATTTCGGTCGTCACCTTTTCACCCAGCATGGTGAAGATTAATTCCAGATCAGTCATATGGTCGCGCAAGTTGTCATTCTTGCGGGTAAGACCTTTTAACTCCTTATGCTCTGATGGCGAAACACCAAATGTAGCCTTGGCAATTTCGGCGGTCAGGATACTGAAATCCTGCTCCGAAGCAATCCCCCTCTCCTTCCACTCATCGGTTAGGTTCTGGCGTATGGCGATGCCTCGCAGGCGCTTGTCTATCCAGTCCTTCGGATAACCCTTCTGCTCGTAGAGCTGCTTCATGCGCTCCTGGGCCAGCTCCGGGTTTTCGATCTCCTGAATCCGTTCATATCCGACCTGGGCGAGCCAGCGTTTGAACGGTTCGGCCTTGGGGGAGGGGATGGATTGGATGATACGGAGGAGACTTTCAACATTGGAGCATTGTGTCTTGCGCTTCTTTCCATCAGGCGCAACAAGCTCAAGGGGGGGACAAAATGTCCCCCAGTTGGAATTAAGCTCCGAATCGCGTTTACGCATTTTCTTGATGTAGTCTTTTACATTGACGGTATCAGTCAAGGCTTCGATTACATCTGCAACCGAAAAATACCACTTCTGGTCCTTTTCGTTCCAAACCGAGCGGATCGTCTTCGATTCGAACAGCTTAATCGCAGTTTCTTTGGTCATGGCGATATGTTCCTTTTTTCACATTGCTGGTTACAACGTATGTAGATGAGCCACAATCGTAATCAATTTTAGAATTTCAGTTCAACTCAATTAGATCACAGATATCGTGCAACGGGCCGACTTCTATGTTGATAGGAGCCAGTTTAGTATCATCCTTCACTGGCCAAACAAAACGGTACTCAGCTTGATAGGTGTAGCGAAAATACTTGAAAAACATTATCGCCAGTGGTTCCTTAATCATCTTCTCCAATGCTTCATCGGGCGAGAGGGGGTCATAGTAATGAACATCGTTCCCGCGCATACCAGGTAAAGACTGATTATTAGCATACAAAGCAGTGTTAAGGCGTCGTGCAAACTCATTATGGTCATGAATAATAAGGCAGGCATCAGCCTTGAAGTCCACAAACAACCTGGGCTCATAGGTTTTACTACAGCACCAGACATAGTAATTTTGGTCACCACCTATCTCTAATGCTAAAAGAGAGTCGCGTGGGGCAGACGTGTCATATATAGTATTTCCTTCTTTATCTGTGAGGACGATGGCCTTTCCAGTCGTTGATGGTCGCAACACCACTCGTAACTCGTCAGCATCTCGTTGTGCAACACTCAAACTTGGGTCGCTATAGGCCGACGCAGGGCGGATTAGAAAGCGTCCAGACTCTAGCGCAGGGCGTAAATGCTTTGCCTCACCAAATTTAAACAGTGCATTATTTGTTCGTTCGGGAAGCGCCGGGATCCTTCCCCATGGTGCATGCTGAGTATATCCATCCTTCTCTCGAAGATCATGCCGCAGCCTTAGAATCTTGGCACCTGGCTTTTCCGTGCTCTCAATGAAAAAATCATCTGTACCTGTCAACCTTAGGTGTTCCATTACCTCCTCGGCTTTCCGATGCCAGAAAGCAGTATCCACTTTGGTGAGGTAACCCTGTCCAGTCGCAGAGTACATCATACTGTTATCCGCAATGGCATTTAGACGATCACGAATTTCTATTTTCCCAATATTGTGCAGATATGGATCAAGATAGTATTGTCTTCGAAATAAAATCCCCTGTAGCCCCACTTCAGGCCCATACTCCGCAATAGCATCACGACTATATGTTTGATTAAAATTGAGTTCGTCACCTTCAGGCACTCTACCCCAATCTCCATAAGCCTCTGAACAGATGATCAGCCTCTTCTCGGCAGTCGGGTGCGTTTCAACATCAGCAATATGAAACAATGCTCGCGCATCCTTTATCTGCTCACACCGATAGACAAGATCAGTTGATAGTTGCCGATAAAAACAACCACGTTCTGGTGTCATATTGCTCATTGCCCCCCCTCCCATTCTTGCCTATTCAGCCCTTCCCTTCAACCACCGCAATTTCCTCTTCGGTCAGGTTGTAGAGTTCATAAACAAGGCGGTCGATCTCGGCTTCCAGCTGTGGAACATCCGGGCTGTCAGGGGCGGCGAGGATTTTCTGGACGCGCTCGATGATGGGGGCTTTCTGGGTGTCGGTGGCGGGTGGGATGGGGAGCTGTTCCATGTATTGCGAAAAATAGCGGACAAATCCACCCTGAATAGATGAGGTTATTGTGCCGTAAAACCACCACAGCAGTTTTGAATTGAGAAGCCCGAGTAGGCAGAGGTCCGAGCTTGGAATGAAATATGTGGTGTTACTTGAAAAGGAGCTACTCTCATCCATCAAGAACTTCGGCGATTGCGCAATGTCGGGATATATTATTTTACTCGCAAGAAAAGCATCGTAGTAAGCACATGCCCGCAACTCCCACCAGAAATGACCCTTGTCGTCCCGCTTATGAAGACCTGCTTCCCATTGAGAAAGGTGCGTATGAACCGCCGGATATGTCTGTTCAAAAATTGGTCGCGCCGTCGCTTCGCTCTTCTCCTGTGACCAAGGCCACTCACGGTTTGCGCTACTAGCAATGTTGATAAGATATAGCCCAGCCCAATCCGCCTGCCACTTGCGAATGTCTCGCCCTCGCAGCCAAGGCTTGATTATATCGGCGCTTTTCGGGTCTTCAGCAATAAGTCGGGCTTTTGTTTCTTCATCAAGAACGAAGGCTTCGTTTAGTCCTGTTTTGATGCCGTAGAAAATATGATTTTCCACATACTCACCCAGCGGTTTTCCTGTCGTGCGCAGCTTGTCCATTAACGCCAGAACTTCCGGGCGTTCCAGGGTCCAGCCGTCGCTTCGTAGTGCCGCAACCGGCATGGTGAAGCCGATGGTGGCTAGGGTTTCGTCAAAACGGGTTAGTTGAGCGAAATCAGTGAAGGTGGCGGTGAAGAAATCAGGGGTTTGTAGGGGCGTATCCTTGTGATCGCCCTTGTCGATATTGCCACCCTTTTTGCCATGAGCACCCAAAGGCGGGCGAACACAAGGTATCGCCCCTACCTTCTCCACCATCACAATCGACGGATACGTCGTCGCCTCGTCAAATATCGGCAGGTCGCCAAAATCCAGCACCATCAGTGGGTTAGCAAGAGTAGTCAGTAACTCGCGGGTATTTTTACCGTAGCCGGCGCGCATGAACTTGTTAGGTGCGATGTAGCAGAGCGTCGCACCGCTCTTGAGCAGGTTCAGACCGGTCTTGTAGAAATAAGTGTATATGTCAGCGGTGCCGCAATAGAACGAGCCGAACATCTCCATGAAAGCCGGCTTCTGATCCTTGATAGCCTCTTGCCGGATGTACGGCGGGTTACCGATAACGGCGTCAAAACCGACAAATTCTCCTTCACTATCCAGCACCTCGGGAAACTCAAAGCGCCATTCAAAGGCGTTATGATAGACCAGTTTCTCCTTCTCGGCAAAACGCCGCTCCAAATCTGCAAGCTGTTCATGAAGCTTTTGCCGTTTCTCCGTCTCTTCCTTGCTGAAACCGAACAGAGTCATTACGGACAGCTCTTCCTTTTTCAGCCACAACGATTTCAAATCCTTGTCGTTGGGCAGGCCGAAGTTTTCCAGTGAATGCTTGAGACCTTCAATCTCCTTACGCAGCAGAGACTTATTGCTTGGCGATTGTTTGTAATCCCACACAAGTTGCCGATACTTGTCTGTCAGCTCTTTCAACTTTTTACGGTTTGCCGCCGGAATATTCGGATTGCCGCTGATGGCAAAGCGGCTGACCAATGAGTTTCCGCACTTGATGTTGATATCGATATTGGGGAGCGTTTCCAAGGCATCGCTGCCGCGACGGTAATAGGCATTTTTCAGCAGTTCGATCCAGAGACGCAGGCGGCAGATGGCAACCGACTTGGGGTTGATGTCCACGCCGAAGAGGCAGTTTTCGATGATGGTCTCTTTTTCGTGGAAGAAGGTCTCCTGAATTCGCTGCGATTCAGCGTCTTTGTAGTGGTACTCAAAGATCTGGTCATCAACGGTCACTATCAGCTCATCGTTTTCAACTGTGACATCACAGCGCAGCAGCTTGCCGTCACTATCGACAAGTATCCGCAATTCACTCTTGATAGCTATGATCTCGTTTAGCGCCGAAACCAGGAAATGCCCCGAACCAACTGCCGGGTCACATATTTTGAGGCTGTTGATCAACGCATTAGCCTCATTCAACGGAATACGCTGACGGAATATGTCGTTATGCAGTTCCGTAAGGCTCGTGCAGCTCCAGCCAAAAGTGTCGTTGAATTTACGCACCACTGCGCGGCGGATGGACTCGCGGCAGATATACATGGTGATGAAGCCTGGAGTGAAGAAGGAGCCGTCCTTGTAGCCGTTGATCTTCTCGAAGATCAGACCCAGCACGGAGGCATTGATGATGCTCTTGTTCTGCTCCTGGATGTCGGCGCTCCCCTCTGCTCCGAAGTCGTAGGCGTCCAGAAAATCAAACAGGTAGCCAAGAGTGCTTTTGCTGCCGGTGAGGCGCTTGCCGTTTGCGCCCTTCAAAACTGTTGAACCGTGCAGCGGCAGGTCGAGCCGATTCTTAAGCTCGTTAATCCCCATGGTGGCCCGTTCCAGATCACTTTCCTCGAACAGGGAGCTGTTCAGGTAGGGGATGTTACCGAACTTGGCGCGAACCGACTCGCTCCGTTCTTCAATCCTGACCGCCAATACCTCGAAGAACAGCTCGTTCAGCTCGTCGAAATCCTCGATACGGCTGCTGTTGAGGAAGGCGTAGCTGCAATCGCCCTTGTGATAGGCTATCAATTGTCCTTCCAGCAGTTTTAGAAACAGCAGACGATTCAGCCAGGTGATGCACAGTTCCAGGGCTACACTGAAACAGCGCTCATCCTCATCGGCACCGTATTGTTGCAGGTTGGAGAGAACTGAAAGACGTCCGCGGGTTTTGAGGAAGTTGCAGGTATTCTCCAGCAACGAACCATCATTGCGGCTCCCTTCCTGCTTGCGGCGGATCAGTTTCTTGCCCTTCTCTTTAACTTCTTCCAGGCCGAGGATATGCAAAAGTTCGCTATAGAATTCTTTATTGAGAGAGTTACTGTCATTGGCAAAGGTCTGTTTGAGCAGATGCGGCGGGGAGAGCACCTTGTAAAGAGCGATCAGCTTTTTTTCGTTTTGTAGGGGCGCACCCTTGCGGTCGCCCTTGTCGGCATTGCCACCAATGCTGTTATCGCCACCCAAAAGCGGGCGAACACGAGGTATCGCCCCTACGTAATCCCGTAAATCAAAATAGGTGCAGGGCAGCTCATCCAGCTCTTTCTCGATAAACGCTTTGGCAATTTCCTGATAGAACCAGTCGGTATTGGTGCTGACCAGAAGCCCGTCATTCCAATCCTTGTAGCTCTTGACCAGTTTTTGATTGCCGAAGAAAAAACGTTCAAAATCAACCGCGTCGAAGACATACCACTCGTGGATGTTGCAGACGATGAGGTGCCTTATCTCCTTGTTGTCCTTGATGTAACGTTCCTGCATGTAGTAGTGCAGCAGCTCGTGCAGTGCCTTGGTGTTCGGCCGCTCGGGCGTGATCATCTCATTCTTGTTGCCCGGACGTTTGACCTCAATCAACACGCCGACTGAAGCGGTTGAAGTCGTGCCGTTATGAATCGCCAAATCAGTGCGGCCGCTGGTGTTGATCTCGTTGGTAAGTTTGTACCAGGTATCCTTGAGGAAATCGGAGACGATGTTCTTGAGGTGCTCTTCGTGCTCGTCAGTCCGGATGCGCTCAAACATCCGCGCCAGATTGACCTTGAAAAGTTCCATCTGGTCGCGCTTGAGGCTTTGTTTGAGGTACGCCTTGCTCAGGGCTTTAGCGGGTGAATTGATGGTGAGTTTCATGATAGATACGACCTTTTGTGAGTCCTTTAGGTACCGATTGGTCTAAAATTCATTGGAGAGTTATAGCAAATTGACCCTTCAAACGCCATACAAACAAAAAGAGCGGCATTGCTGCCGCTCCACCTAGATATTAAGTGCCGAGATATACTCGGCAAGGTGTACTTGGGTAAGATCTCCGCTATTTCCCAAATACCGGCAGCAACACCTGATAGGTAACATAGGCCACCAGCGCGGAAGCCGGAATGGTAAGCACCCAGGCGATCAAGATCCGTTTGGCGACATTCCAGTTGACTGC
>JANYBN010000192.1 GCA_025360785.1 Geobacter sp. | reverse complement strand
CTGATCTTCCCGGCCTCGCACTCGTTCCGTTGTTGCAATGGCGTAAATCTTGCCGGTTTCGTTGACCAATGCCGTAGCGGTAAGCCAGATATTGACGATCTTGCCGTCTTTGGTGATCCGTCGGGCCCGGTAGGGCGCCAGGACCTCAGTTGCTGAACCATGGCCAACGCATCTTTCTGTTGGTTCGCCGAGATCAGGTCATTGATGTTCATCTTGAGAGCCTCGGCCTCGCTCCAGCCGTACATCCTCTCCGCGGCCGGATTCCAGGCCTTGATGCGACCCTCCATATCCTGCAAAATTACGGCGTCGTGGGCATCGTGCACCACCACCGCCGCCTGTCGGAGCAGATCATTGGCTTTCTGGAGCGCTTCCCGCGCCCTCTTTATTTCGCTGATATCAAAAAAGGTGATAACCGCCCCCTCGATAACATTTTCGGCTCGTCAGCTAAATATGTGCAAGCACAGTGGTTCGGGTAGTTTGCCAAGTGTATGATACATTGCTGTTTTTAGACATCCAGGAGATTTGAATCCATATGCTTTTCTGATAGTCAGTTTCGCTTTAAGATTCAGACCCTCTACTGCACCGCTGGAAAGCAGTCCTTTTGCCTTGAACCAGTCAATCAGGTGGGTCGCCATCTCGGCAGCCGGCAGGACATAGTCCACCAGACCGGTGGCGATGGCGCTGCGCGGCATGCCATCATACTCGGTAGATTCAGAGGTCTGGGCCATTGCCATGCCCCCTCACCCTTTACCGCCCTCATCCCCAGCGTGCCGTCACTGCCGGTGCCGGAAAGCACGATGCAGATCGCCCGCTCGTGCAAGTCCTGAGCAAGGGAGCGGAAGAAAAAGTCGATCGGCAGGCGCTGGCTGCGCGGCGAGACCGGCTCCAGCAGCTGCAGCGTGCCGTTAAGAAAGGCCATGTCGCGATTGGGTGGTATGATGTAGGCGCAGTTGGGCTGCACCACGACACCATCGGTCACCTCGGAAACCTGCATGCGGGTGTAGCGCCGGATAAGTTCGGTAAGGATGCTCTTGTGATCCGGCGCCAGATGCTGCACCAGTACAAAGGCCATGCCCGGATCTTTGTCGTGCGGCATGCCGGAAAAGAAGGTTTCAAAGGCCGCCAACCCGCCGGCTGAGGCGCCGATGCCGACGATTGGGAAGCCGGTTGTTTCAGGTGTGGTCTCAGTTGTTGCAGACGGTTCTGCTGCTTCCGGTGTTGAGGAGGTGGCGCTGTCCGGCTTTTTCCTGGTCACTCTTTGCTCCTCTGGTGGGGTGAAAAATCACCCCCCCCACCCCCTCCTATTCCGCTTGGAAGCGCCTACTTCTGGCAGGAGGGGTTGGGGGTGGTAAGGTTCTACTCTACACCTCTATCCGAAACTCGGCCCCGTCATCCACATTGCGTGCGGTCAGGGATCCATGCATCTTTTTCTCGATAATCATCTTCGCCATGTACAGACCTATGCCGGCTCCAGTGACCTGTTTCTTTGTGGTAAAATAGGGATCAAATATTTTTGGCAGGACATCTTCACGGATACCACCGCCGTTATCACGGACGGTTACGATCGAACGCCCGTTCTCCTCGAAAATGCGGATGGTGACAGCAGGGTATTCCTCCTGATTATCTTGCAGTGCATCCCTCGCATTCAGCATTATATTGAGAAACGCCTGGACGTACTCATTGGGATATCCAACTGCGGATACATCAGGCTGTTCATCAAATTCAATCCGGATTCCTTTTCTTTTTAAGGATGGCTCCACAAAAACAAGCGCCCGGACGATAAGTTCATTGATAACAAAGGAGCTGGATTTATCCTCAAAACTGAAAAAATTGCGGAAATCATCAATAGTTTGTGAAATTTGCTGGAGGACTGCCATGGTTTCAGCAATATCTTCATCCAGTTCCTGTTCGGTGAGATCGTTTGCTTTAAAAGCAAGTTGCAGGCTCTGAACTATCAATCCGATATTGTTGAGTGGTTGACGCCACTGGTGGGCAATATTGCTTATCATCTCACCCATGGCGGTCAGACGGCTCTGCTGAATGAGGATATTATCTTTATTGCGAAGTTCGGTCACCGCTTCGGTGATGCGGGACTCCAGGGAATTGTTAATTTCTTCAAGCTGTTTTTGTTGTGACGCAAGCAGATCCTCATGGCGCTTCTTCTCGGTTATATCCCGGGCGACATGGACACTGGATATTATCTGCCCCTCCGCATTAAACACCGGAGACATGGTTACTTCAAAAGATCCGAGGAGCTTTTCCACATAAAATTGCGCTGTTTGAGGCTTCCTGCATTCCAATAATTTGACATGCAGGCAACCGGCAGGAGCGGAGTCGGTGCCATGCACAACTTCAAAACATTTACGCCCCACCAGGTTCATGGGGATGCAACCACATCGATCCGCCATGGCGCGATTGGCACGGATGATGGTGAAGTCGCGATCAACGATAAAAATCAGATCAGATACCGCATCAAAGGTCTGTTCCCACTCCTGTTTTGCATGGAGAATCTTCTCTTGTTCATCCTGAGAAAAACCGGGCTTTTTGGTCGGCATGGCAGATCCCTTTATCAACTAATCCATGGATTAATTATTAACAACCTTAATCCGTTGAGATTCTACCATACTAAATGAAAATTTCCAGCGGATTCAAACCTACCCGGAAGCTCTCCGTTCCATCGAAGGCGTCTTGCGACGGTCAGTGCCGGAAAAACTATTCAAGTTTGTGCGACGCAAGTTACCTGTGCCAGGCATAACCCATCCGTCCCGTCGTTCAAATTCCCGTACTTTGCCTGCCGCAAGGAGCCGGTCCAGTATTTCAGGACGGACCATGTCAAAACGCTCATCCGTGTATTTAACCCTTATCAACATGACACTCTCCTTCAGACTGAATTTACAGATATCATGTCATCTATTCAGCATCAATTGTGCCAGATCATAAATGACTGTAATTATTGAATACATGCACTGTCATACAATATTTTGCGACTGTTTCTGTAAGTTGTATCGACATAATTATCGGATTTATTTGCAGGTTAAATTGAACAGTATTTACTGATAATAGAGCCTACGTTACCTGCAATTCGATCGACGAGTGATCACCTATGTTCATACGCCGGGCCGAACTTATGAGATGTACGGCATCACCAATGATCGAGTTCTGAAGGATCATATTCCTGACATGAGACTTGCCGTTAATAATCGAATTTCTGATTATACTGGTTTCAATGACACTCCCGGCGGCAACGGACACATTGGGGCCCAGAATACATCCCCGCACAACAGCTCCGTTTTCGATGTGAACCGGCTCAATAAGCAGAGAATCTATAGCCAGACCATGGATGTGGTGCCGTCCGATCAGCAGGTAACTGTTTGTTTCAAGCAGGGTTTCCGGTTTTCCACAATCCAGCCAGGAATCGATCTCAGGCGCCTTGAATGATCTACCGTCCTGAATCATCCTCATGAAAACAGCGGGCAGATAATACTCTCCCTTTACCAGGTCCTCAGCGATAATAGTCTGATTAAGATACTGCATAAAAGCTGAGCCGTCTTTCAGATAATAAAGACCGACCTGTGCCAGCTTTGAAACCGGATTATCCGGTTTCTCCACCATATCTGTAATGAACCCGTCCTGGACTACATTGACACCGAACCTCTGATAATCCTCCACTTCCTTTGAATAGATCAGGCCATCGCAACCGGCGCAGAGATCGTTAATCTGACTTAAGTCGGTATCAAATATAGTGTCGTTGAAGACAATCAGGATGTCATCGCCGTTTTCTATAAAGGGTGCAGCAAGTGATACGGCATGTGCAGGACCTTTCTGCTCCTTCTGAACGATATAGCGACATGAAAGAGAAGGAAATTTGCTTTCCATAAACTCCATGATCTGCCCGCCGTTCTCATCTGTAATGAAAACATAGTCAGTTGCCCACGAATGGTTGAGGCGATTAATGATATGCTCCAGCACCGTCTTCCCGGCGACATGGACAAGTGACTTCGCTTTTGTCTGGGTTTGCGGCCGTAACCGCGTACCTTTTCCTGCTACAGGAAGTATTATTTTCATACTGATGCTCCCTTTGAAATGTATATTCCTTCACCAGCCAACCTGCTCTCACCTCGATAAAATATTGATGTAATCCGGTTAATAGCATTCCACTTTTCGCGCCAAACTGTATATATCGTAATTTCAAGATGTTGCAGAAAATGAAGGGGAAATTTGTTTGTTAAATCCATATTGCACAAAGGGTTGATGTTTACTGCGAACGCAGGATTGACAGGGGAATATGAGGATTCAGAAAATACTTGTCTTGTTAATATCTTTGCGGGAAAGATTGCGTCAGCACTGATTCCTGTTCTCTAAATACAAAAAAAGCTGCCCTCTCAGTTGAGTAGGCAGCTTTTTGATTAATATTTATATTTCAGATCTGTTATGGCTTGAAAACTACATCAACCCAGTAGTTCGAACTTTTCCACCCCTTGTTGGGGAATATGCTGGCGGAACCGTAAGCGAACACGCCGTTAACGTTGGATGCTGCATTTACAGGAACATGCAGCGGAGCGTTGTCCACTCCCTTGGAGGCGAAGTAGTTCTGGTCGGCGCTGTAGTGCCCAACGTTGGCATGATAGGAGGCGACATAAACCGTGTTGGCAGTAACAGCAACCGGGGTGGCAAAATTCACCTGCTGCCACCCGGAGGCGGTTTCACTGGCGAAAGTTGCCGTTGCCAGACGTGTGCCGGTGCTGGTCCAGAGGTTGGCAACATGGGTGCCGGTATTGGTCGATGCTTTGTAGAAGCGGATGCCGGTAATATTACCATTCACATCGGAACGGAATTTCACACCCAGTTCCACTGAGCTGTCCGGGCCGCCGTCCTTGACAACCGGAACGGTTGAGGCGGTCCAGATCGTGGACGTTGCCGTTGTCGCAACCGGATTGGAGACGGTGACTGTAACAATACTGCTTGTGCCGCTGTTGCCTGCGGCATCGTATGCCATAGCGGACAGGCTGTAGGAACCGTTGGCCAGCGCGGCAGTATTCCACGAGAATGAGTATGGAGAAGCTGTGTCAGTGGCCTGAAGTATACTGTTAACATAAAATTCTACTTTGCTGACCCCCACGTTATCTGATGCGGTGGCGGTTACTGTGGCAGTGCCGCTGACGGTAGCGACGGCAGCCGGCGAGGCAATTGCAACGGTCGGCGCCGTAACGTCGGCAACCGGGTTATTGACTGTGACGCTGACTGCAGACGACTGGCCCACGTTTCCGGCTGCATCGTATGCCTTTACGGCCAGGGCATAAGAGCCGTTAGCCAGCAGAGCGGTATTCCACGAGAAAGAGTATGGGGAAGCCGTGTCAGTGCCCTGAAGTACGCTGTTGACATATAATTCAACTTTGCTGACCCCCACGTTGTCTGAGGCGGCGGCGGCTACCGCGACGGTGCCGCTGACTGTGGCACTGGCGGACGGAGTACTGATGGCAGCAGAGGGGGCTACGGAATCAGGCACAAGAGGCGCAAGAGTATACGTAACGACAAGCTTGGGTCGCTGAGTGGCATCAGCAGCTTCACTGGAGGCAAACACGCGGCTGCTGTCGGCGCTTGCTTTGCTTGATGAGTTTAGAAGCAGTCCTTTATTGTTGCCGGGTATCACGACCCAGTCCTGAACCATGCTCGTCACGTTCCAGCTTTTGTAGCCAATGATCTTATCTACGAGTGGTGCTTCAATGGCGGGAGCTATATCGGACTGCGCCAGGGGAATACCGCCGTAAGGCACACTGCTTGCTGTCCATGCATTGACACCGTCATAGGTATTTCCGGTGCTTTTGGCGATAACCGGTAATTTATTGATTATCCCGGATACCGGCATTTCGTACAGGGCGTCTCCGCCGCTACCGGTCATGTAGAGGCTGAGTGTGGCGTTCTGAATCTGGGCACCGACAGGAAGGGAGGAGAGATTCCAGGCCATGAGAATGGCGTTGGCCGGCTTACCGGCAGGCCAGGTGTATGTATTGAGGCTCGTGCCTGTCGCGTTGACATTAGTATTTATATTGAGAAAAGTATCTGCAACGGTATTGGGGTAACTGGAACCGGCAGCGTTGCCAAAAACGGCTGTAAGTGTTCCTGTTGGTAGTGTTGCGCTGTTATTGACCGCAGCGTTCACATAAACAGACTGACCGACATTACCGACTGAGTCGTAGGCCTTGGCCATTACGCTGTACGAGCCGTTTGCCACCTTGGTGGTATCCCAGCCGTAGGTAAAGGGAGCAACGGTATCAGTGGCGGCCAGAACGCTGTTGACGTAGAACTCAACCTTGCTGACCGCCACGTTGTCCGAGGCATCGGCAGAAACCGAAACAGTTCCGCTGATCGTGGCATTATTAGCCGGAGCTGTCAAATTTACGGTCGGCGCCGTGGTATCGGCCACCGGATTGTTCACGGTCACCAGGACATTCGCTGACTGGCCAACATTTCCGGTATTGTCGTAGGCTTTGGCAGTCAACGTGTATCCGCCGTTAGCAACTGTAGTCGTACTCCAGCTATAGCTGTACGGAGCCACATTTGTTGCGGTTAAAAGGACACCGTTTCTGTAAAATTCAACTTTACTAACGCCAACGTTGTCGCTCGCGCTTGCTGTTATTGTCGTTGCCCCACTCACTGTTGCATTGTTAGCGGGGGCAGTCAGTGAAACTGTTGGAGCTGTTGTGTCATTGACAACCGTGACTGAAACATCGCTCGATTGGCCAACATTACCGGCTGCGTCATAAGCCTTGGCCATTAGTGTGTAAGTCCCGGTGGCAAGTGTAGATGAACTCAACGAGTACAAGTACGGAGTTGACGTATCGGTGGTTTTAAGAACCCCGTTCAAATAAAATTCTACTTTAGATACCCCGACATTGTCGGTGGCGCTGGCGGTAACCGAAACAGTTCCGCTTATTGTGGTATTTGTTGCAGGCGAGGCAATCGATACTGTCGGCGGGGTGGCTTCAGCAACATTGACGATGTTGGAATATGAGCTCTCCGTCCCTGATGCATTGTAGGCAGTTACAGCGAAATAATAAGATCGACCGGGGTCAAGGCCGGTCACAGTTGAGCTTGTCAGATTTTTCACATCAATTGGTGACACGCCCTGGACAGCTGCTGTTCCGCTGAAGGGAAGAGTTGCAGAGTCGGCACTGTAATTGATTTTATAACCCGTTACGGAAGTATCCGTATCAGGATCCCACTGTAAGGTTACATCTCTTGCCTGGCTGGCCGTGGCTGTTACTATGCTGAATATACACACATAGAAGAGAACTTTGAGGGTGTGGCTTTTCATAAACGGGCTCCTTTAGCCTTTCATATTCAGTGCGTAACTGTCTTTTTCATTGCTCTTTACAGCACCTTACGAGCAAAAAAAAAGGGACAGTCCGCCGCAGGTAAATTACCTGCCATGGAACCTGTTCCTTCGCCAACCCGGCCATCCTGACTTCCCAGGAACTACTCAGGACCCGCAGCTTTGTGCCCCCAGGTCACCCTGAGTTTACCTCTTCGGAAACAGCACTTCTTTTGAACAATATCGCTCGATAGCGATTAAAATTATGTGATACGAATCACTGAATGACGAACTTGTTTTTTCAATATTTATTTACACTTCACAACAACCTGTTGAAGCGTACTATTACTCATATCTCTGTAGATCGATGTGACTTGAAACACACAAAACAAAAAAAGCCGAGTACCTTTAAAGGTACTCGGCTCAGATATTCCCAATAAATATTTTGTTATCTATAGTTTTTTCAGGCTAAAAGTATAACTGCAATTATACCCGCCGTTGTAGTTTTCTATAACATCTCCGGTCATAGAAGTGTCACTGATTGTTGCAGTTCCCATATTCACCATTTCGCGTGAGAATTTGGGATCGTTGTATGAATAGGTAAAATCCATACGACTGCCGGTCATGTCGCCTCTTAGAAACAGCCCATCAGCCTGCAGCTGGCCATTGGTGGCATAGCGCAACGATGATGTGCCGGTTACGCTGGTGCCGCTTTGAGTAAGAACCAACTTGAACGTATATGTGCCGATCTGAGTTGGATCAATTGAGTCATAAATACTATAAGTTCCCTCCCAGGTTCCGGTTCCGGTTGCAGTTACAACGACAGGTGAAACATTTACACTTTGCGATCCGGTTACGCCGCCTAATGTTGCGTTGATCGGTATCGTACCGCTTGCAACAGCAGTGAGCTTACCATCCTGTGTGATGCTTGCAATGGTGCCGGACGGTAAACTCCAGGTAACCTGTGAAGTCAGATCCTGAGTAGTGTTATCCGAAAATGTTCCTATGGCACTGAGTTGGATAGTTCCAGAGGCAATATCCGGAATGGATACGACAGTGATGGATACAAGCGTGGCCGAGCTGACATTCAGGGTAGTCGTAGCCGAAATGCTGCCTATGGCGGCTGTTATCGATGTTGAACCGGCTGCAATTGCGCTTGCTATGCCGTCTGGAGTAATAGTTGCGACAGAGCTGGAGGATGAGCTCCAGGTGACTGAAGATGACAGATCCTGCGTAGTGCCGTCCGAAAGTGTTCCTGTGACATCGAATTTTTTGGTTGTCCCTTTGGCAATGGTCGGATTTGACGGTATCAAGGTGATGGAGGTGATCGTTGCCGAAGATACGCTCAGGTTAGTAGTGCCGGATATGCTGCCGGAAGTGGCTTTAATAACAGTTGTACCGGCTGCAACTGCGTTGGCCTTACCGTCTGTTGTAATGGTGGCCTTGGACGTATCTGAAGAATTCCAGGTCACCCCTGAAGTCAGGACTTTAGTGGTGCCGTCCGAGTACGCGCCGGTCGCCGTAAACTGTTGGGCGGTATTAATGGCTATTGTCGGAGTCGCCGGGGTGATTTTTATTGAATTCAGCGTTATCGGAGGCGGCAGCGGCACTTCCAGAGTTGTCGTGCCCGAGATTTCACCCAAGGTAGCTGTAATCGTCGTTTTACCGACTGCAACTGCCGTTGCCATTCCTTTAGAAGTTATTGTGGCAACAGAGGTCGATGACGAACTCCAAATCACAGGCAACCCCGAATCCGAAGATGTCGTACCGTCAGCATAAGTACTGGTTGCCGTGAACTGTTGAGATTTACCTACCGCCAACTTGTTATCTACCGGTTTGATCGCAATTGAGGCAAGGACTTTATTTACTGAATTGCCGCCACCGCCACCGCCACCGCCACC
>JANYBN010000179.1 GCA_025360785.1 Geobacter sp. | reverse complement strand
CGATGAGGCGGTGAATCTTGCCATAGACCTGCGGTTCATCCCCGCGCTTGCGGGGAACATATAACCCTTACGCGAAACTGTTGGACATAGTGCGGTTCATCCCCGCGCTTGCGGGGAACATCTGAAGCTGCTGGACCATTTCGGCCAGTGGCACGGTTCATCCCCGCGCTTGCGGGGAACATTTTTCCCGCGCCGCTGTCAGCTCGTTTTGCTGCGGTTCATCCCCGCGCTTGCGGGGAACATTTAACCCCGGCTGCCGGAGCGGCGGTAACCGCCGGTTCATCCCCGCGCTTGCGGGGAACATACTACTTCTACTTCCTCAATATCATTGAGGTATTCGCACATTAAAATTTGCACCGATTTCTTACCCTCTCAGAACGGGTATTCTTCACCTTCTTTCACACCATCCGGCGGCAAGAACGATACCAGCTTTATACCATCCATCTCAACCGGAATTCTCCGGTTCGCCCCCAGCGTCAGAAAATCAAAACCTGATTCGTTATTGGACGTCCAGGCCATCACCACGCTGCCATCCTCAACCCCTTCTTCCATATTATTCCAGATCATATCCCGAACCTTGCGGCTGACATCACCCACATAAACCCCGGCGCGCACCTCAACCAACCAAAGACCAAGCCGCCCCCGCAGACGCGGCGGCACATTTTCAGCCACGATAACCAGCATCGCCAAGTCCCTCCTTGTTGGGAATGGCCATCTCAACCGCCTCTTCATGAGCTTTGGGCCGCTCCATCTCCCCGGCAGCCAAAACCTCCTCTATCGTCGGAATGATCTTGTCCAGCAGTTTGCTCTGCCTGAAAGCATCACGACAGGCCAGCCGCACCTCTCGATCCGGATTGCGCGGATTCTTGCCGGCAATACGGAACGCGACCGGCACAACGGTGTCGAACTTGAAGATATCGGCAATATCGTAGACAAAAGACTGCGGCTTGCCAGTGTGAATAAAACCAACCGCCGGAGCATACCCCGCCGCCAGAATCGCCGCCTCGCAGATACCATAGATACAGGCCGTGGCTGACGAAAGACAGCGGTTGGGCACATCGCCGCTTTCCCAGTCGGTGTGGTCATAATTGCGGTGCTTCCATTCAACGCCGTATTGACGCGCCAGCAGTTCATAAATCTTGCGCACCCGCGCCCCCTCGATGCCGCGCAACTGCTCGACACTGCGCCGTTCGGGAGGTTCCTCGTTGAAGCGTAGCGCATACATTTTGCGAACAACCTTGAGGCGGGCCGGATCGTCAAGCGCCAGCTTGGCCTGATACAGCAAACGGTCCGAACGCGCCCCGCCCGGCTGACCAGCGGCATACAGCCGCACTCCGGCCTCGCCGATCCAGACCAGCAGGCACCCTACCCGCGCCGCCAATACAACAGCTGAATGAGAAATCCGCGTCCCCGGTTCCAGCATCAGACAGGCCACCGTACCGATGGGAATATGAGTGCGAATGCCGGTTTTATCGACGACAACAAACGCGCCGTCAATGACGTCAAGGTTGCCCCTCTCAACATAGATCACCGAAATGCGATCCTTGATGGGCAGCGGTTTTAATGGCGGGAGGATCGGAACAGTCATGGTTTGCCTTTGTAGGGGCGATACCTTGTGTTCGCCCCGGTTTTGAATTTGATGTTGCAGGGGCAATCCCCGTGTGATTGCCCTGGTTTTGACGTTAGGCGCTGGCACCACCAACGGCGGGCACCCACATGGGGGCGCCCCTACATACCCATCGACCATTGACGCATCAGACAAATTGCGATACGTCAATCATCAAGTTTCGTATTCATCGTCCTTCGTCCAATTCGCCGGGTTGAAATTGATATATTCCCGTATTCCATGCAACTCAGCGTTATCGCGGATCACTCGTTCATAATAATTGCGTTGCCAAACACGACCGGGGAAAGGCGGCCAATTGGCATTTTTTACACCCTTAATATATGCATTGGTGGTCATGGTCTTAAACCAATCCATAACATCCCCCAACGTAGGGGCGGCCCCATGTGGTTGCCCTGATTTTGATTTGATTTCGTTTTTGCCGTAGGGGCAATCCCCACGTGGTTGCCCGTTTTTGACGTTAATGGCGGGCATCGTCACAAACGGCGGGGGCGATACCACCGAAGGCGGGGGCGATACCACCAAAGACGGGCACCCACGCGGGGGCGCCCCTACGATACAAATTATGCCGTGAAAATGGTTGGGCATGACGATGTATTCATCCAACACAACGCCGGGAAATTTATCTGGCAATTTAAACAACCATTCACCCACCATCCGCCCGGCATCATTCAGGCGCATTTCCCCATCCGCAACGTTGCCGAACAGGCATTCCCGACCCTGTGCACAGATGGTCACAAAATAAGCGCCAACCGAGGAATAATCATATTCCCTCAAACGTATGGAACGACGGTGATGGATATCAGGATTAAATGTCATAAACCACCACAAGGGCGGCCCTACGCCACCGCCCGGTTTTTGTTTTGATTGTGATTCGTAGGGGCGTAACCTTGTGTTCGCCCGCCCTTGACGTTTATGTCCGCCGGTTTTCGGTTGGTGGTAGGTGCAATCCCCATGTGGTTGCCCTGGTTTTGACGTTGTGATTATTTTATTCTCGCCGCACCAGCATCAACCCGCAGCCAAAGCCTTTAACCGGGCCGATGCAGAATTCAACCCATCGGCACCACCGAAAGAAGCCCAAGCCCCATAACCTTGCCATGTCCGATGCCTTTTTGCAGCGCGTCCCTGAATTTGTCCGGATCAGTAACAATAAGCATCCCGTCATACAACACTGAAAAAATTTTTATGCCGTTGCCGGAATGCTGCTTTCCACCGAGCATCTGTTCCTGAGAAACTCTCACTTCAACCCGCTCTTGCGTTGATTCTGAAAAATCGAAAGAGGCCAGATGCGGCAGCGAGAAACCATGCATTTCCCCTTTCCGCTTCACCCATGCTTCCTGTTCCTCCAACCGCAGCAGCCCTTGACGCTTGCCATTGCGAGAAACACAAGGGTTAGCACGTAGCCTGAAACGAAAGCGCTTACCAACCTTGAGCGAATCGAGCTTTAGCCGTTCTCTCAAATCAATTGCCGGATCAGCATTTGCCAGCCAGCCATTCACACCAATGCCTGTCCAGTCAGGTAGCATCCGACTTTGCACAAGAATACGCGGACACCCATCTGCATCCATTTCCGGCTCATGTCTCCACAAGAATTCACCTTCCGGACATTTACTGTCCGGCGCACTGAATGCACGGCAGAGAGTGGAATGGAGTTGATAGGGATCAGACAGGTCGCGGCGAGCTTCCTTGCAACGAGGATCGATATGTATCCTATGCAGGAACATGGGCCACCTCCTGAGGGAAGAGAATCCATTCCGAGCGCACGAAACGTGACCCAAAGTGCCGTTCTGCAAACGACGACAGCGGTTGGTCCATCTTGAGAACACCGGTACCATCTGAGGACTCGCAGGAGATCAGAAGTTTTTCGGGATATTGTTCCCATTTCCGCTGCATTGCTATCCATGGCCAACGAGCCATTACGTCCATCAACGGAGCATCCTGCAGACCGTCATTTATCCAGATCGGCTCCGACGGAACATAGGATTTACGCCCCAAGGCAAGTGTCCAGACAGGATTTTGCAGAGCGGCGTGAATCCTTTTAAGCAAGGTGTCGTTTTCACCCTCAAGCCCCACCAGGAAGCAGGCATCCGCCAGATAGTAGCGCTGTGAAACAACACCGCCATCTTTAGCCTGAGAGCCATCCGCCTTGATAATCGTATCGGTTTTAGCACACCCGGCTGTCTGATAATCCTTCTTCGGCACCCCTGGCCGGTCATGACGAACACCCATGGACAGACGAGTAAGCGGTTCCAGATCCGTCCAGTTTTCTCGATCAATTCCCAAAGCGGCAGCCAGCAGTCCGATGACTCCGGACTTGCTGGGCTCCTTGCCGGTATCGCGTTGGTCAAAACGGCTGGTGGTACCCCACGACTGCATGGAGCCCACCAAACGAAGCAACAATGTGGACATAGGTTACTCCTGTACGGCCGAAAGGGCCTTATCGAGAAGATCCTTCAACGCTGGCAAAGCCGTTCCCAATCCATTCAACTTTGCCTCAATGAGATTGAGAACAAATGTTTGTTCCGCGCCACCAAATGCTGTTTGAAGCGTCTGGGCCTTCCTGGCAAGTTCTTCCGCCGACTTTCTGGTCAGCGACTCTTCTTTTTTAACGCAAATTGGTGTTTCAAAGGCATTGGCAAGATTGCGGGGCGCGGTATTGCGGCGCACTGTAACTGCCACAAACTCAGGTGGATTGTGGGCTGCAAAGGTATTCTGCTTGCCGGTCGGTTCAGCCACGACGAAACCCTCCAGAAAAGCACGCAGCCCCTTGGCCGCAAGTTCCCGGTCGTTCTGGAGGTTTTCTACAAGCTTTTCCCAATCCACCACCGCATAACGATAGAAACAGGCCGAATTGAATTCCACAGTCCCCATCATATCGGCGCCGGCTGTATCTTCTGGCTTGAGATCGTCAACAGCGGTGTAAAAATCAAATTCCCGCTCAACAGAATGAGTCGAAATTGCATGGGCAACCTGGCAAGCGGCGTTCTGATTCTTTCCAGGCATATCGGCGAGCATGCGGCCAAATAGTGCCACATCAAGCGCTTTGCCACCGTTAAAAACCTTATCAAGAGCTTTCTTCAATTCAGGATCGGCGTTCTGTGCAGCCTGTTTCTTGGCTTTACCCGGCTTTTTCCCCTCTGTAGACACTGAATCTGATGCGGTGATGGAATCCCATTTTTCATGGACAATGTAGGCTATGCCGGATATTTCGCGCTGTCCCAAAAACAGGAGATACTCACTCTTACTGTCTTCCTTCACAGTAAGTTCCATGGCCCCCAACGCCAAACGTGCTTTTTCTTCCGCTTCGGTCTTGTTCCGTCCCTTTTCAACCAAGGCCGTAATGATAGCGTCCAATACACGCTTGGTACGGAAAGCCACATCATCCGACGCGAGTGCATTTTGCTCCACTAATCCCAAAAAATACTGACGAATCGAGCGTTTGAGACACTGACTGGAAACTCTGGCACGGCGGGTGCCACCGAAAAGAGCGTCCTTGGGCGCACCTGTATCATCTCTATTCAGGTTTGACGGAGCAAAGTTCTGCAGGGCATGTATCTCGACAATTGTTTTCATTTGCTGATCTCCTTATCTGTGTTGGGTTTGATAGTTGTGTCATCGTTCAGATTACGGTAAAAGTCGCGAGCCCATATGTTTTGGGTGCGTTTCTGGTCGTCGTTCCAGTAAAATAGCCTGTTCAGCAAATCGCCAAAATCAATGGTTTGTTCCTTGAGAAGTGCAACCATCTGGCGTAAACGATGTGGCAACTGATCGGCATCGGCGTCCAGCAGCGTGATGAAACGCCGCTCCGTACTCGTAGAGCCACTTGCTATTTGATGAGCCGCACACGCCTTCCCAAGAGTCAACGGCACGCCACTCCTGCCGACACGCCAATGACTTGCCCAAAGTCCGGCAACCAGATAAAATGTTTCTCTCTTCCAAATGTTTTCCTCATCTTTCAGAAAAGGCTCGACGTAGGGATAAGCACCTGTGAACTTTCCCGGATCAAAGGCAAGACTGCGGCGTAGCACGGCCCGCACCTTGCTATCCTTATCGTTCAGACCTTCCAGCCATTCGATGAATCCGTTCATGCGACCTCCTTCTGTGGTTCGAATTTGGAAATTTCCTTGTTTAGTTCATTCAATTTACGCCGCACCGGACCTTCGGCTTTTACGAGAGCCCGAATAGCCCAGGCATCACCCGTAGAGACGGAAACGCTATGTAGCTCCCAAGCAGTCTGTAGCACGTCCCGAACAGATTTCAGCCATTGGCAGCGAATATCATCGGGATCCCGGTCGAGAGTGTACTCGCGCAGAACGTCGTGAAAGCGAGATTCAAGGATGGACCAGTAACAGGAGCTAACCGGCATCTGTTCCACAAACCTACTGATGTCCTTACCGAAAGGCTCTCGTTCTCCACGGCTTAAAAGGTCTCGTGCAAAAGACTTACAGGCCATCCAGAGTGACTTTTGGGTATCCTCTGCATCTAAGAGAAGCTGTCGAATCTCCGTTCGAATGTAGTGATCTACTGCCAGCGATTCAGGTAAGGCGTAACGTTCCATGCGCCAATACTCAATCTTCGCCTTATTGTTTGCCTGTCCAAGAACCATTACTGATCGTGGAAATCGGTCACGGTTCGACTGGGTTAATCTTGTTGCATGTTCAATCACCTGAGGTGCCAGATGTGATTCATCGGGGAGCAATGAGTCAAAATCTCGCCAAAAACCCCGGTCACGGAATTGAATGGGGAGCTTACCCCGCATGTCATCAATTCTGTACCCATGCATGGGGTCGATTTGATCAACAGAGGCATTTCCAACTCCGGAGGCAAAAGCTAGCGTCTTAATCTGCCCCGTATCATCAGCTCCCAGTCGAACTGAACGAGTCCTCCATGTATAACGATCAGCAAAACCGCTTACAGAGCGCGTGAAGCCTTCTTTTAGACTTTCTACTGACTCCGGAGTTCTCTCCCACAGGGGTTGATCAGTGGCAGCTATTTCCCTGTTTTGTGGGACCAATGAAAGCAGCAGTGTGTCGTTGAGATCGCACCCAAGTGGCAAAACCATGGCAGCCGTCGCAGATGGTGCGGTTCCGGTATGCGATAATTCGCTTTTACCACAGCTCACAGAAAACGTCTGAGTGGCCAATAGCCAACGAGTTGCCGCAGCTTCTGAAATGGTGCCCGGTGTTTCGACATCCACATGATCGAACAGTACCTTGGCATTGTCGGCATTATGCTCTGCAGCGAGTACCGTCCAAGCTCTCCAAGCCTTCGGTTCAAATGTAGGAATCTGTCCAAACGGGTACTTTTCATCAAACAACCAGAACCGTTCCCGCCATGTTTTCAGATAAGACGCGATCTTCTCTGCGGGCAGTCCCTGTTTGAACAAAGTCTTGGCCTGCTCGATATCTGTCGGCCCTTCCAGTGCGCGGTACAACACCGCAAGCAAGAAACGGTGCAGTGCCGCAACCACCAGCGGCGAAGGGTCTTCGATTGCCGCTATCTCTTTGGATCGCAGCAGGGTATCGCTAATACCCAGTTCATCACGAGTCCCATTGGCAAAACGCACCGGAATCCATTTCTCGTCAATCAGGTTAAATCGGCTCATTCGGCCTCCTTTGTTTCATACATCAGTCCCAGATCGTCATCCAGTCGCACGTTAGCACTCTCTGTCCAACAGCCTCGCTCGTCCAAAACCAGCGGATAACAGTTGCGCAAAAGAGGCGTCTTTTTCCAGCCTTCCGGCACCCCAATTGTTTTAAGTTTCCTGACCACTTCTTTGCGTGAAATACTGATGGATCGCAGGAACCACAGTTTTGACTGGGCAAATTCCGGCGTAGTCTCGGGATTGAACCTGTCTTCCACCCATAATGGAATAGTAACAATCGAGTCTTCACCGAGTCTGGTCTGAGCCATGAGGGTTCGATGCACACCCGGTTCATCTTCATCGAAAAGAACAAATCTCCCTGGATCATTCCATGATGCATCGTCGGGAAAGCCGATAATGGCCTGGTTAGCTTGTCCTTTGTGGGCGAAAGCTTTCCCGTCCCCTGCCAGCAGGGCTTTCTCCTGTCGTTCTTGTATGGATTCCGGCACTTCAACAAGCTCTTCGTATACCGCCTGCACCAATGTGTCGATCTCATCCGGCAGGGTCAGAGTCTGTTTTCCATGCAATAGACTCCATGTACGCAGCAAAACATCCTCCCGGTACACTTCACCCCACCACAAGGGCTTTCCGAAGGATGGCGGTTCGTCTCCAGCAAGCCCTGCAATCAGCAGAACCGGCTCAGTAACAGAACGCGATTCCCGAGCATGCCGCCACAAGCGCCCTGCTCGCTGAAGTATGAGGTCAATGGGCGCAAGATCCGTTACAATCAAATCAAAATCAAGATCCAGGCTCTGCTCCGCAACCTGAGTGGCAATCAGGATTTTTCGGCCAACCCGCCACTTACCCTCTCCAAAAGTTTCTAAAGCGTGATCTTCGCGTTTCTGGCGTCGTTCTGCCGGAAAACGGGCGTGAAAAAGAAATACTTCCGTCCCATCGGAGAGGCGTTTTCCGACACGCTCCCCGTCGAGTTCCAGCGGTTCACCATCGGGAAAAATCCGGTAAAGTTCCTGTGCCCGCTGCACCGTATTAACAAGAACCAACCCCATTCCACCACTGGCAAGATGCGCCACAAGAGCAGAATAAATGCTCGGCAGATCAGGAGGGAGTCCGTGTAGCCGCAGCACTTGGCGGCGTGCAGGATCGGCCTTGAAATGGACCTGTTCCAACACACCAGGGCGAAAGACAGAAAGACGCGGGTATTCTGCTTCTTGTTTCGGAAAGTCGCCATCAACCACTTCTGCCAACTTGCGGCGGACAGAAGGCGGCAAGGTTGCCGAAAGCAGCACCACCGACGAACCAAGAGCCAGGAGCCAACGCAGCAGGTGAATCAGGAGAGTTCCTGTGTAGGCGTTATATGCATGAATTTCGTCGAAAACCACTACGCGATTTGCAAGCCCCCACAGACGTACAAAATTGTGCTGCACCGGGAGAATTGTCAGCAGGGCCTGATCCACTGTTCCCACCCCGTATTCCGATAGCAACGCCCGCTTCTTGTGAGTGAACCATTCTTCCGCGCGGATTTCGCCGCCCGTGGTGGAATCATGGATACCCGAAATGCGCAGGTTCTGAAAAGTATCGTTGAGTAAAGTCGCGCCATGCAACAATTGCAGGTCGAGCGTTCGATTCGATCCTTGTTTGCGCAAGAATTTGAGTGTTCGCGTGAACATGGCATTTCCGGTGGCTTTTGACGGCAAGGCCACATACAAGCCGCGATGTCCAAAACGGCGCTGCATCTCGAGATGCGCAAAAAAAGCGGCCTCAGTCTTGCCCTCGCCCATGGGAGCTTCCACCAACAGAATCGACGGTTCCTGCAACGTGGTCAATGCATCGGCAACAGCTTGCTGTAACGGGCGGGGAACAAAACCGAAAACCTGTTCGAAAGATTTCATCTCCAGAGAAAGCGGGGTTCGCTGTTCCCATCCGAGTGCATCCAGCGCGTGGTCGGCTTTGATCCTGCGCTTTTGGAACCACCCCGGCACATCCGCGCAATCCTCAGCAGTACCGAACTGGAACCACTCTTCGTTTGAGCCGATCCAGTCGGCAAAACTCGTCAGGCCGGACAACAACATGAAATCCGGGCCGGAAAGAGTTTGTTTGGAGGGAATCCGAGAAGGCTTAAAAACCTTAAGCAGGGCATCCACAAGCCCCCGGCGTGCCTGGGTCCAATCATCACTTCCGATGGCACGTCTATCACCAGCCAAATTATAGAGAGCGGTCGGCGAAACTCTATTCCCGTGATGACAACCCACCGCATCTGACACCAATTCCGCCAAGCCATCCGGCCATTCTTGTTTTTGTAACAGTTCTGTTAATGCAATCTGGCTAATAAAGGCGTGGTTGATTTCGGTATTTGGACTTCGAGGCAGTTGCAGCCCGGTCAAAGCAAGGAGAGTTGGCCACTTGCACTGAAAACCAGGGCAAGCCTTCCCCAAATCATGACAGGCTACGACAAGCAAGATCCATGGTCGGGCATCAGTCCACTCCATTCCAAGGATTGCTCCCATCCTGTTACGGGTAGATTCAGGTTCACGTGCAAGGATGGCGTCCGCACTTGCCGCCACATCCTGCATATGCAAAATTAGCGGATGCCACTCAGTATCGTCATTCCTGTTCGTCTTTGCCCATATGTTTACCAAGGCTTTATCCACTAATAACCTCCTTTACCTGCAACATCCAAGCAATGCCACGGCAGCAGGTGATAACCCGCTCCACCTCTCTCCGCCTTCCCCCAATACCCAAAACAATTCCCCATAAACATCTCCATAATCAATAAAGACCCCAAAGGCGGGCAACCACATGGGGATTGCCCCTACGTCAAAACCCAAAACGGGATGAACACAAGGTTATCGTCTCTATGAACATCTGGCGCGTTAATCTTATAAAACCTGGGCGCGGCAAGCAGCGCACCTACGTTCACAAATTGAAATCCAGACCCTACCACGCATCCTTAAATTGACATACTATTCTAATAATGCCCCGTTAACTCATTTCTCATTTAGCTTCAAACTGTGTGGCCTAAACAATATCACAACTATGCGACAGAATAAGTCATCCGACTTATTTCAAAGCATTTTTTCTGAATTTGCAAAACAAAAGACCTTCCGTAAAATCCGAAAGGTCTTTTGTTTTGAGACTTAAAATTAACCGAGGCTGGCTTTCCTCCACACTCACCCGAGCACAATCAGATGATTTTATAGCTTTTATATGCTAGAATCATCGCGCCTTTCATGACAACCCCGATATCAAACGGAGATCATACCTACACCGCATGAACATCTCACCTCCCGCAAAAAAATACTGGTCGGACTCTGTCTGGTATATTCTCACCATCCTGGTCTTCATTACTCTGGTTTCCGCAGCCGGTTACGCCTTGATAAAGCAGCAAAGAAGGTTTCTACTGGACGATAAGTTCAAGGAAATTTCAACAATTGCCGACCTTAAATCTTCCGAGTTGGTCCAATGGCGCAAGGAACGTCTTGCCGAAGGTGCCTCCAGCCGCGCAAATGCCATGATGGCCCGTCGCATCAATGATTATATTGCCGGTAAGGACAAAGCCGCCGTTCGCGCAGAATTCCGACTTTGGATAAAAAGCCTGATTGACCTTGGTGGCTACAGCAAAGGTATCCTGTTTAATCTTGATGGAGAGATAATCAGCTCGGATTCTGATCCCGGAGCACCACCTTCTTCTCAGCATAACCTTGACCTTGTTGCCGCTGCTGCCAAAGATAATGATGTAATCCTTTCGGATTTTCACAGTGACGGCGCTGGATCCCCCTACGATATAAACCTGGCAATCCCGATCATGCTTATTGACGGAAGGCATTCCAGATGCATCGCTGTGCTGGTATTTGATATCGATCCGAACAAGCGTCTTTACCCTCTCACCCGGTCATGGCCTACTGCCAGTTCAACAGCCGAAACCTTACTGGTCAAACGGGAAGGAAATTCCGTAGTTTTCCTGAACGAACTCCGCCATAGAAAGAGAGCTTCCGCTCCGTTTTTGCGACCGCTCACAGATCTTAATATGCCGGCGGTAAGGGCAGCTCTCGGGCAGGAAGGCAGTTTTGAGGGGGTAGATTACCGCAACGTTGCAGTCCTCTGCTCGGTCAGAACCATACCGGGGACTCAATGGGGAATTGTTGCCAAGATCGATACGAGCGAGGTCTTGTCGCCATTGTTGAAGAGCATTCTGATGGTAACGCTCGCCGGAGTGGCCGCAACTATAACCATGATTCTTGGCGCATTCCTATGGGGAAACCGCAGAAAGACCGAAACGCTCCGCAAGCTGTATGAAATTGAGCAAAAGCATAATGTCGAGCTGAAAAAGTCAGAAGACATCCTGACCCGGTCACGCGACTACCATTTGAAATTACTGGAAATCATTCCATCTCTCATCTGGCGATCAGGCAACGACGCCCTTTGTGACTACTTTAATCATACATGGCTGGCTTTCACCGGGCGTACACTGGATCAGGAGGTTGGAGTCGGCTGGATTGACGGGGTTCATCCGGATGATCTGAAGCACTGCTTTGCGACCTACATGGATGCATTTCAAGCACAGCGTTCTTTTCAGATGGAATATCGTCTTCGCTATAATGACGGCAGCTACCACTGGATAAACGACCATGCCCACCCATACTACAACATGGATGGCTCTTTTGCCGGCTACATCGGTAGCTGCTATGACATAAATGTACAGAAAATTGCCGAAGCCAAACTTATCGGCATTCATACGCAACTGGAGCTTCAGATTATTGATCGGACCCGCGACCTTTCCAAAATCAACTCACAATTGCGGCAGGAATTGGTTGAACGGGAACTGCTTAAACAGCAGCTTCTCACTGCTAAAAGGCTGGAAGCGATCGGCCAGATTGCAGGAGGAGTCGCCCATGAGGTCAGAAATCCGCTCAATGCCATTCTCACCATCACCGAGGCCCTTTTCAGAGAAAAAGAGATTGAGTGCAATCCCGATTTCGAGCCGTATATTCTCCATATCAGGACACAGGTCAACCGATTGGTTCAGCTGATGAATGACCTGCTGGACCTCGGGAGAAAAATTCCGGCAACCAACCTGCAGTCAATACCACTATACGATGTATGCCGTGAAACTCTTGATCTCTGGAAGTCCACCGGCATGGCAAATAACAAGCGAGGCATCCTGACCTCCGAAAATGACGATGTATCGATCCATGTTTTAGCTGACGGTATCAAACTCCAGCAGATATTCTTTAATCTGCTGGAAAATGCCGGCAATCACACCCATGATGACAGCAGCATCACGATTCAATTGAAGAGTAAGGACTCGAACCGGCCTGACAATATGGCGGTCATGCAGGTGATCGATAAAGGAACCGGCATTAACGAAGACAAACTCGCACAGGTTTTTGACCCCTTCTATACCAACAGAAAAGGGGGTACCGGTCTCGGGCTGGCGCTCGTCAAGCATTTTATCGAAAACATGGGCGGAACCGTGCAGATCTGGAATAACAACCCACCACCGGGATGTACTGTGGAAATCCGCATCCCTCTATATAGTGAGGAGTCTAAATGAAACCGAATGTTCTCTTGATTGAAGACAACGCCTCGACCCGTTTCGGTTTTGTGCGCTATTTTTCAAAAGACGGCTATGAAATCTTCGAGGCGGCCAACCTTGCCGAGGCCGCAATCGCTTTGGCCACCCGGCGTTTTGACATCATGATACTCGACATAAACCTGCCCGACGGCAGCGGCATTGACTTTATAGACACTGCGCGGGCAAGTGATCCCTGCATTCCGATCATCGTCATAACCGGAGAAGGCGACATTCCGCTGGCGGTTGAAGCGATGCAGCGCGGTGCTGATAATTTTCTCACCAAGCCGGTTGACAATGCTGCCCTGGCGATGTTCATGAAAAAGACACTCGAAATCGGAGTCCTTAAGCAACAGCAATCAGCTCGAAAGCGGCTCGAAAAGAAGGATGATATTTTTATCGGCGAAAACAGAGTCATGCAGGAGATGCATGAATTGGCGCTTGCGGCCGCAGCCAGTGACATACCTGTGCTTATTACTGGTGAAACGGGCACAGGAAAAGGGATTCTTGCCAAATGGATTCACCAGAAGGGCTCGCGGGCAGCTAACGAATGCGTGGAACTGAACTGTTCGGGACTGCGGGGTGAAATGCTTTCCCGCGAAATTTTCGGAAATGTCAGGGGCGCCTTCACCTCTGCCGACCAAGACCGCAAAGGACTGCTAGATATCGCCGACCGTGGCACGCTGTTTCTGGATGAAATCGGTGACATGAGCATTGATGTTCAAGCACAATTCCTCAAGGTACTGGAAGACAAGACGTATCGCAGGCTCGGAGATGTAAAGCTGCTCCGAAGCAATTTTCGCTTGATATGCGCGACGCATCACGAACTGGATTCTTTGGTCATCTCGGGACAGTTTCGCCGCGATCTTATGTACCGGATCAACATGATGGCAATTCACCTGCCTCCGCTCAGAGAACGGATTAGCGACCTGCCGGCACTGGTCGAATATCTGCTACAGTCGCTCGGCTCGTCCGCAGCGGTTCTCACCGACGAAGTAATGAATATGTTGCGGGAATATAATTGGCCCGGCAACATCCGCGAACTGAAAAACGTTCTCGAACGGGCTCTGCTGCTCACCCCGCGCGGGACTAAACTCCGGCAGGCACATTTCTCCAATCTGGTCGTTGCCAGGTCACCGCTGCCTGAACCCTGCCGGCAAACGATACAGGAGCTTGAGGAACATCACATCATGGCGATGATGAAACAGACCGGCGGCGACATCAACAGCGCTGCCCGGAATCTCAATATCTCTCGTGCGACACTGTATCGCCGACTCAAGCAGTTCAAAGATACGCATCTTTGACGCACACAATTATCTATATTTCCACCTGAAGTAAATTCTCACACATTGTCTCACAATGAGACAGGCATCTCTTCATGAGACACCTAAACTCCCCCGCAGATTTTAGAACCTATTGATATCATGCATAATTGTCTATCAACATGACCGGCATGATTCTTGATATTCAATTGGCTACATGACCATTTCTCCGATAGAAAAAACGCTGCTTTATAATCAAAAAAAGATCCTGATCGTCGACGATGAAGTTGCGATCCTGTTCGCTTACCGGAAGCTTATCGAAAGGGAAGGCTTTGGAGTGGATGTGTGTGAAAACATCGAAACTGCACTATCAAACATAAGGCTTAATACATATTGCGCCGTAATTGCAGACATGCGCCTGGCAGGGTCCGATAACACTGATGGCCTGAAATTACTTAATATAATCAAAGCACACCAGCCCGACGCCAAAGTTATCATGGTAACAGGCTATGGCAATCATGAAATTGAGCAGCAGGCGTATTCCTTGGGTGCTGCCCATTTCTTTGAAAAGCCGGTACGACCATCTGTAATCCTTGATGCACTAAAAGCATGATGAGTTCGCTGCCGCTCTGTGCTGAGCACTCTGCATACCCGACAGCTATACCGGAAATCTTATGATCAATACAATTTTCATAATCGTCAGGGGAGTTTTACTTTATGCAACTATCACTGAAACGCAAATTACGCTTCTTTCTGGGAGTACCTGTATTGCTGTTCTGCCTGACTTCAGTTGCCCATGCAGATACTAAAACCTATAAACGCACGCTTGAGAAGTTCACCAACCCTGATGTGACTCTTGTTAACCAGGACGGTAAGCGCATCTCCTTTAAAAGCATCATCGAGAGCGATAAACCGGTGGTACTTGATTTCATCTTCGGTACCTGCACCACTATCTGCCCAGTTCTGTCAGCCGGGTATGTCAATTTACAGCAAAAACTGGGTACAGATAGTACGAAAATTCACCTGATTTCCATCAGTATCGACCCGGAAAACGATACACCAAAAGTGATGAAAGAATACCTCAAGCGCTATCGGGGAAAACCGGGTTGGGATTTCCTGACCGGCTCACGTAAGGATATTGACACAATCATGCGGGCATATAATGCCTATATCCCTAATAAAATGTCCCATTACGCCCTGACATTGATCCACAAACCGAATGCTGACGGCTGGATCAGGATCTATGGAATTATGAGCAGTTCAGAGTTTGTTGATGAGACAAAAAAGGCGGGATTATGAGCAGGGTTACATCACTTGTCATAATCGGCCTTATCACATCTCTGGCATGCAACGCCATTGCTGCAGATACTGATTCGTCCGGCCTAAACCGTCTCGGTGAGCGGATGTATCGTGACGGCATCCTTTCCGACGGCACCCCGCTAAAGGGGTATGTAAGAGGTGATGTCGAAATTGACAGCACCATGTTTTCATGTACCAATTGCCACGCTCGTGGCGGCCTCGGCTCTGTTGAAGGACAGGTGTCATCGCCGCCTGTTAACGGCGCTACGTTGTTTAACCCGCGTTATCAATATAAAGATCAGATAAAAAATAGCATCTCCAAAAGCAAAGGGAAAACACGGCCGGCTCAAGCCATAAGGCCGGCATATACCGATGAAACACTGGCTAACGCGCTTCGTGGAGGAATGGACCCACAAGGCAGGGAATTTGTACCGATCATGCCGCGCTACAACCTAAATGACCAGGATATGCAGATTATGGTCACCTACCTGAAAAATCTTTCCTCCAGACTTTCACCGGGAGTGACTGACAAATCTATTACCTTTGCCACGATAGTCACCGATGACGTTTCAACAGATGATCGTCAAGCAATGTTAGCGTCCATCGAAACATTGGTCAACATCAACCAACAGACCAAAAATCAAAAAAAATTCCCCCAGTTTGCCAAAATGTTCCGCATGCTTGACACCGCTTTTTTTAGAGAGATTTCCGTCAAAACATGGGAGTTGAAAGGTGAACCGGCCACTTGGACTGCTCAACTTGAAACATACTATAAAAGAGAACCTGTTTTTGCAATTTTGGGTGGGATTTCAAACAGGCCGTGGCAGCCGATTCACGATTTCTGCGAGACCAACCAGATCCCCTGCCTCTTTCCGGTAACCGACCTGCCCGCTGTCGCAGACAAAGGTTGGTACACTTATTATGCCTCCAAGGGGTTTTATCAGGAAGGTGAAACTGCCGCCCGTTTTATCAGCGACAGCATCCGTGACGGCGCCGGCGGCAAGGTACTGCAGATTGTTCGCAACACGGATCAGGGTAACGCTCTTGCTACTGGATTTACTTCCACATGGAATGAATCAGGGCGAGGTCAATTGCAAACAATAAACCTGAAACAGAATCAAAAGATGGATTCAACCTTATTCCAAAAACTTCTGCTTCAATATACACCGGATAGTGTTGTCATCTGGACTGGCGACGAGACCGTGGCAACGCTGGCAGGGTTGCCGCCACAGACTAAACGGCCTCAGCTGTATGTTTCTTCGCGCTATGTCGGCAAATCGATTACTTCTATTCCGGAACCGCTGCGAGAAAACCTTTTCATTACGTATCCATTCCGCTTACCGGAGGACGAACAGTCCTTTAAAGGTTACCAGGAGTTTCTAACACTCGGAAAACTGAAACAGCCCGATGAAAAGCGTATCGCAACCCGTACTTTTTCCATGATTCATATTTTTTTACAGGGGTTGAAGGAGCTAAGACAGGACTTTTACCGTGATACGCTGTTGGATGTGCTTGCCATGCGACCGGATCAGTATCTGCCCGACTTTGAACGCTACAGCTTTGGACCCGGGCAGCGCTACGCCTCAAAAGGATGCTATCTCGTGCAGCTGGGCAAAGGCGCGACCGCCAGACTGATTAAGAAAAGTGACTGGGTGGTATTCTAGGATGTATTTCAATTTGATACAGCAGTATCAAATTGAGACGGGATCACGTCCGATCACCAATCTCATTTCGGCGTAACCTCTTAATCTCAAACAAGATGTTTTTTGTCTTGTTATTGGAACATGATTTGCTCTGTTCAACCTGAATTGAGTAAATGATCATGTATTTTTTGCCTGCTAAAGCTCTATTTTAAATACATCTCAACAAGGAGACCATTATGACAGTACATGCAATCAAGATTTTTACCGTTTTTATGACTTTATCCCTGAGTCTCAGTTTTTTAGGCGATTCCAACGCCGAAACGCTGAATCCTGAAGGAGTTAACCCGCATGCCGATGCTCCAAGGAAGAAAATCACCCAAAAGCAGAAGCAGGCGGCGGCAGAAGCGATGAAGCAGAAAAAAGCAGAGATTGCGGCGCGTAAAGCTGCTCAATCAGGCCAAAAAAATTCTGAACCTGTTCAGAATTCACAGCCAGCTGCTTCAAATAATGGTTCTGATAATATTGCAAAATAATATGATGAAATCCTAGGGAGGTTCCTCCATGAAACGTTTCAGCTTTCCACTATTAGTTGCACTGTTTTTGTTTGTTGCCGTTGCCTGCAGCTTTACATCAGCAGTGTACGCCGCAAATCCACCCCTCAACACCCCCCCCATTCGCGACTCTGCCGGAAATCTCGTGCCCGGCATTGCTCCTGATGGTGTGACTGTTATACCAGCTAATCCTGCGGTGCAATCGGACGGCATTCTGGTGCCGGATGTATTTGGCTCCACTTCGAACTGGAACCTCACCCCGCCGTTAAGAAAGTTTGTTGACTCTCTGGCTCCATTGGGGTGTGGCTCAACCAACAACCTTGGCCAGTGTATTCCAATCGCAGTGCCTGACAAACTGACATTTCCCGGATCTGACTACTATGAAATAGAGCTAAGACGTTATACTGAAAAAGTCCATACCGACCTTCCCAATGCGACAACATTCCAGGGTTATGTCCAGGTAAATAACGGTACGAATGCTGCGGGTAATTCCAACACTGTTGCCCCAGCCGCTATACATTACCTGGGTCCATTGATTTTGACACAAAAGGGGCGTGCGGTTCGTATCAAGTTTGTCAACAAACTCCCGCTTGAAAGTGTCTCTCCATTTTATTTGCCGGTTGACAAAACTGTTATGGGCGCCGGCATGGGGCCAAGAAATGCGAATGGCACCAACTGTGATCCGGTATGGGATCCACGTGGACGAGGTCTGCCTACTACCGAACCAAACTGTGCAAATTATACAACCAACCGCGCTGAGCTCCACCTCCATGGCGGCTTAAGTCCATGGATCAGTGACGGCACACCACATCAGTGGATAACACCTGCGGGAGAAACCACTCCCTACAAAAAAGCCGACAATGTCCAGTATGTTCCGGATATGTGGTTTGACGGGAGCGGTAATGTAGTACCGGCAGGAACTCCAGGAGCCAGTATAAATCCCGGTGACGGCGCTCAAACATATTATTATACCAACGAGCAGAGTGCCCGTCTGATGTTCTACCACGACCACTCTTTCGGCATCACCCGCCTCAACGTATACGCCGGTGAAGCCGCCGGTTATATGATCCAGGATCCAACCGAACTTGACCTGATCACACGTGGTGTCATCCCTGCCGATCAGATTCCGCTTGTCATCCAGGATAAAGCGTTTGTTGACCCGACGACCATCGGCACTCTTGATCCTACCTGGGCCTGGGGAACTGGCGCTGCATTGCCGATCAAGTGGATTGATGCAACAGGCGGCACTATTTCAGCATGTCCGGACGGGCAGCTAACCTGTGGCGTTGCCGGTGCCCGGAAAGTTGCCGGCAAAGCGCCTAAAGCAGGCGACCTCTGGTGGCCGCATGTATATATGCCGGCTGAAAATCCCAGCTCATTGGGTGGTGTAAATCCGATGGGACGCTGGGTATACGGTCTCTATTTCTGGCCGCCGACCACCGGTATTAAATTCCTGCCCGTAACTAACCCATATTATGATCTGGATTTGGGAACGACTCCATGGGAGCCGCCCACCATGCCAGCTCCACCCAATCCTTCCTGGGTTGCCGAGGCATTTGTGGACACCCCGATGATTAACGGCACTGTCTACCCAAAACTTGATGTTCAACCAAAATCGTACCGTTTACGGATTTTAAACGCTGCACATGACAGATCCTTCAATCTGCAGCTATATATTGCAGATGGCAGCGTCAATCCAAATATTGTCAACGCTGCCGCATGTGCCGCCTTGGGTGGCTGTGCCACAAACACAGAAGTAAAAATGGTTCCCGCTGTAAGATATCCAGCCTTTCCACTCTGGGACGCGCCTGCTGACCAGCGGACAGGCGGCGTCCCAGACCCCGCGACATCAGGGCCTGCCTGGATTCAGATCGGCAATGAAGGCGGATTCCTTCCAGCCCCAACCGTTATACCAAGTCAACCGATCTCCTTTGTTATGGATCCGACCCTCTTTAACGTTGGTAACGTAAATGACGGATCCCTCATCATGGGACCAGCCGAACGAGCCGACGTAATAATTGACTTCTCCCAGTATGCAGGCAAAACCCTGATTCTTTACAACGACGCCCCAGCTGCAATGCCGGCATTTGTGCCAAACAATGATTATTTCACCGATGCACCAGACACCTCCGGCACCGGCGGCCACCCGGGCCCAAAGGCAGGTATAGGTCCTAATACCCGCACTCTTATGCAAATCAATGTTGCTGCCGCAACACCGGCACCCGCATTTGATCTGAACAAATTGATGACTGAATTCACCACAACTCCGACTCAGGACAGTGTATTCAAAAAATCACAGCATCCAACACTCGTTGGCCAGTCTGCCTACGACACCGCTTACAATCTTGTCTTTCCTTCGACTGCCCCATTCTGGGGACTTGTCAACATCGGTGACCAGAATATATCTTTTGCAACACTAAATCCGACGACACTTGCTCCTGAAATTGTCAACTCATATCCGATGCAGCCGAAAGCTCTTCATGACGAGATGGGTGCTGTCTGGGACGAATATGGACGTATGAGTGCCAAGCTTGGAGTTGAGCTGCCAAACACCAACAACATCAACCAGATTTTCGTCATGCAGAATTATGTCGATCCACCAACTGAAAACATGCAGGATGGCAAGGTTCAAATTTGGAAAATAACCCATAACGGCGTTGATACCCATCCTCTCCATTTCCATCTTTTCGATGTTCAGGTACTTAATCGCGTTGGCTGGGACGGCTTTGTCAGACTGCCATGGCCAAACGAATTGGGCTGGAAGGAAACCGTCAGAGTAAGCCCACTGGAAGATACTATCGTTGCAATGAGGCCCAAAGCCCCACCGGTTCCTTTCCCACTACAGGACAGCAGGCGCCTGAAAAACCCGGCCTATCCGGACAATGCAGCTGTAACTGACGGGTTCATGAACCTCGATCCGCTGACCGGACAGGCAAAAGTGCCGGCAGACAACAATGCCGGGTTGTATAACTACGGTGCGGAATACGTATGGCACTGCCACATATTAAGTCATGAAGAGCAGGACATGATGCGGCCTCTGGTTTTACGCGTTGCCACGGGTGTCCCTGCTGATCCAACAGCATTGACTGCTACGGCAGGCTTTCAGAAAAATTCATTATCATGGACTGACAATTCATATAACGGAACTGTTGCAAATCCATATAATATGACTCTTGGCTTTTACATAGAGCGCTGCAACGGTATATGTAATTCAACAACCGGCACTTTCACACGCATTGCTGAAATGTCCATGATTTCATCAACCAATCCGACCTATATAGATGACACTGTTACTTCCGGTTCAATTTATACTTATCGTGTCATCGGCTATAACCGCTACACGACCAATGGCTCCGCCAACAACGCGTGGGTGGATGGCCTTACTAATCCACTCGCACAAACCGCACCGGCCTATTCCGGAAATGTAACTTCATTAAGCTGGCAACCTGCCAGCACTATGGCACTGACAACCGATTTTGCCTCACCGCACGCAGGGCCGGTTAAATTCATTGCACTCGCCGGCGGCACAAACGTCCAGCCTCAGTACCGTTTTTCAGTAAATGGCACGGTTGTTCAGGACTATAGCGTCCTGCGTTACTGGGTCATGCCGGCGACTACTAATCCATCAACAGTCTTCACAGTCAATGTTGATGCCCGCACCAACTATGCTTCGACTACACCTGATATTTCACAGTCGATTCCGTACACCCTGCAGCCGACAATTGACATCACACCGCCGATAACCACGGCTATTCCTCCGGCTGGCGCATTTTTGAATCCAGTGCAGGTATATTTGCAGGTAAATGAACCGGGCAGCGTCATCAAGTACACTATCGATGGCAGTGACCCCGTCACATCCGCGACGACACAGATATATACCTTACCAATAAATATCAGTGCGACAACTACGCTCAAGTACTATTCAATTGATCCGGCCGGGAATCCTGAAGTTGTACAGTCAGGAATCTATGAACTGCGCCCTATCAGCCTGAATCCAACTGTCGCCATCAATAGCGGTGCAACTGTCACGAACAATCTTAATGTGACGCTGACCATTGCTGCGACCGGCGCAACAAAAATGCGCTTCTCAAATGACGACAACATCTATAGTGGCGATGAAACTTTTGGCCCATCCAAAGCATGGCCTTTGGCTGCTGGTGCCGACGGTGTAAGGACCGTGTATGTCAGGTTCACTGACACTAATGGGGTATTGCATGTACCGGCAATTGCACAGATCATGTATGACACGATCCCGCCGGTTACCACACCTTTCCCTACACCCGGCATTTACCTGGGCACAACTAACGTATCGCTGACAGCAAATGATACGCTTTCAGTCATAAAATATTCTATCGATGGCAGTGAT
>JANYBN010000037.1 GCA_025360785.1 Geobacter sp. | reverse complement strand
TTGAGGGGCAGGAACCAAAAAGGATCGGTATCACCCGCATTCATATGGAAGAGGACGCCGGCAAGCTGGTGCATGGCGACCTTTCCGGTCAGAATGACGATTCGGGCGTTGACCTGAACCGGGCCTGCACACCCCTGTTGGAAGTCGTTTCCGAACCGGATCTCCGCTCGTCCGACGAAGCGGTGGTCTACTTGAAGCAGCTGCACCAGATCGTCACCTGGCTCGGTATCTGTGACGGGAACATGGAAGAGGGGAGTTTCCGCTGTGACGCCAACGTCTCGGTCATGCCGGTCGGTTCTGACACATTCGGCACACGTGCCGAAATCAAGAATATAAACTCCTTCAAATTCGTCAAACAGGCCATAGAACATGAAATCCAGCGCCAGATTGACCTGATCGAAGATGGCGGTAAGGTTGTTCAGGAAACGCGTCTTTTTGACCCGAACAGCGGAACGACACGTTCGATGCGGAGCAAGGAAGAGGCCCATGATTACCGCTACTTCCCTGATCCTGATCTCGTGCCGCTGGTAATCAGCGACGAGTGGATTGAAAGGTCGCGTCAGGAGTTGCCGGAGCTGCCGGAACAACGGCAGCAGCGCTTTATATCCGAACTGGGGCTGCCTCCATACGACGCTGAAGTGCTGACCTCCAGTCGAGCCATGGCTGATTATTTTGAAGCTGGTGTTGCCGCCCATGGCAATGCCAAGGCGATAGGCAACTGGATAATGGGTGAAATCACCAGAGCACTGAACGATAGCGGAACTTCGATTGAAGCAAGTCCGGTAACGCCGTTGCAACTGGCTGAACTCCTCAAGCTTATCGACAACGGCACTATTTCCGGCAAGATCGCCAAGACTGTTTTTGACGAGATGTGGCGCAGCGGTAAAGCTCCGCAGACAATTGTAGAAGAACAGGGACTTGTACAGGTTTCCGACAGCGGTGCTATTGAGATAATCATCGACGAAATAATGGCTGCCAACTCCGGGCAGGTTGATGAATATCGGGGCGGCAAAGATAAAGTATTTGGTTTTTTCGTCGGTCAGGTCATGAAAGCCAGCAAAGGAAAAGCCAACCCGACGGTGGTCAACGAACTGCTACTGGACAAACTAAAGGGGTAGGAGTCTGGCGGGATCAGGTAATATTGCCTCGTCCAGCAGGTTCTTAAATGGAGGTTAACATGAACCGGACGGTGATGATTGTCGATGACTCGCTCTTCATACGCAAAATTCTGCGTGGAATTCTGGTCGAAAACGGCTATATCGTGGCCGCAGAGGCGGGGAGCGGTATTGAGGCCATGCGGAACCTGCATTCCAATCACCCTGATGTTATCCTGCTGGATATCATTCTGCCTGACTCAAACGGTCTTGACCTTTTGGAGTCGATCATCAGCGCCTGCCCAAACTCTAAAGTTGTTGTATGCTCTTCGATAGGGCAGCCGCTGGTTATCCGCAAAACGCTTGATCTTGGTGCCAAGGCTTTTATCCAGAAACCGTTTACTCCCGAAAAAGTGGCTGAAGTGCTGAAAAGTCTGGAGGATTAACTAGTGGACATGTCCCCATATCGGGATCTGTTCGTGTCTGAATCCCGCGAACATCTCTCCGCATTTGCAGAGCTGATTGTACGCCTCGAAGATTCTCCAGGCGATAGCGCCTCAATAGATGAGATCTTTCGCCATGCCCATTCACTGAAGGGAATGGCTGCGACCATGGGCTATGAGCAAATAGTGACAATCGCCCATCTCATGGAGAGTCAGCTGACCAGGATTCGGAGCGGAGAATTCATGCTGCTGCCGACTCTTGCCGACCTTTTGCTGGAAGGCGGTGATGTTCTGGCTCGCCTTATATCCGGTATTGAATCAGGGAGTGATACCTTTGAAGACACAACCGCTCTGACTGAACGACTGGCGGCCTTCGACCCGTCAGTTGAAGCCCCCCCCCCTCCCCGCACCAATCAACCCGACGTAACGGCCGTTATTCCCAGTGAAACATCTGATTCAGCACCGCATCAATTCAGGCAGGCCGATTCCTTTAAAAGTATCCGCATCAAAACCGAAACTCTCGATCATCTGGTCAATATCACCGGGGAGTTGATTACCAACCGTTACCGACTTGCTGAATCTATTCGTCTGGCAAATGCTTCCGAATGCCGTGAGCCGCTTCACCAGCTTACCATGCTGCTGCGGAATTTACGCGATGAGGTATTCAAAGCTCGCATGTTGCCGTTTGCTTTTATAGCCGAGCGTTTTCCGCGACTGGTGCGGGATCTGGCTCGTAAGCAGGGGAAAGAGGTCCTCTTTCAGCTTGACGGGAAAGAGATAGAGCTTGATCGCGGTATTTTGGAAGAGATAGCCGAACCGATAGTCCATATCCTGCGGAATGCCGTCGATCATGGCCTGGAGTCAGCCGATGAACGGGTGATGGCGGGCAAACCTTTTGGCGGCACGATAATCCTGACAGTTAGTCGTGATAAAGATCATGTTGAAGTTGTTATTGCTGACGATGGTCGTGGTATGGATTCGGAGCGACTGAAGCTTAAGGCGATCGAAAAAGGGCTGATCTCTTCCGAACAGGCCGCTCAAATGCCGCCACAAGAGGCGTACCAGCTGGTCTGCGCACCAGGTTTTTCAACTGCAGCAGCCGTTACCGACATTTCCGGGCGGGGGGTCGGCATGGATGCCGTCCGCGAGGCCGTGCATAAGCTGGCAGGAGTTTTGACCATCCAGTCGCAAAGCGGTCAGGGGAGTCGTTTTGTCATGCGACTGCCTATAACGGTATCAATTATTAATGCTCTTATCGTTCAGTGCGGTCCGTTCGAAATAGCGTTCCCACTCAATGTTGTCACGCGGACACTGGAACTGAAACGTTCAGAAATACTTGAAGAACCAGGTCGTTCTACGGTGATTCTGGAAGACGTCTCCGTGCCGGTACGGAGTCTGCGTCAGGTGCTGAACCTGCCGAGTGTATCTGTCGTTGAAGACGCTTTGCTGTCGGTGATCGTTTGTGATGTCGGCGGCATTCCGGTCGCTTTCAGCGTTGATCGTATCTCAGGCCAGAAGGAGATTTTTGTTCGTCCCTTACGCTCGCCGCTCTCTTCACTGCGGGGCGTCAGCGGTGCTACCGTTGCCGGCGATGGCCGGGTGCTTTTTGTTGTCGATGTGAGTATATTGGTCTGAGTCCTGTGGAGTCGGCGTCGTAAAGCACAGATATGTTGCTGAAACGGTTGCGGCTGACAGCTATATATGGCAGAATTATACATCAGTTCAGCAGGGCAGAGTTTCCAGACGGACTCGAAGAGGGGGAGAACTCTATGACACACAGGATTGCACTATTTATCGGCATGTTGTTCTCATGTATGGTCACTACGTCGCAAGCGGCGCAGCAGATAAAAGTAGGATTAAATGACGTCATCGCCACGGTCGAAAAATCATTCAAGGCAGGCAGCAACGGCCAGGCACCGATAGGGGACTTTACGGCAGATTTTGCGCAGCGCACACTCATGACAAAAGAGAATCGTGAAATGCGCGGCGACGGCGTGGTTTCTGTCAGGCTGGCCACTGCAAACTTGCCGCTGATGTTCCGGTTTCAGTACTATCGCCCCTATCAACAGGAGATCGTCAGCGACGGCAGATCTCTCTGGATCTTTCACCCCGAAAACCGGGAGGTTATCCTGAGCGACGTCAGTTTTATTTACAACCGTTCCGGCTTCAATCCCGACCGTGACAGCGCGGTGAACTTCCTGCAGGGGCTTGGGCGGATCTCAAAAGATTTCCAGATCAATTTTGCTAGCGGAATGCTTGACGGAGCAGGCAATTATGTTCTGGAGCTCAACCCGCGTCGCTCCATGCTCAATACCAGGCGTATCCTGTTGGTTGTCAGTCGTGACAGTGTCCTGTCCTATGTAACCGGGGCGACCCCTCTCACAAACGGACCAGCGCCGGCATCTCCCAATTCTCGCACACTGTCGCCCGCACCCCGGACACCCTTTAGTACTCCGGCGCCATTCGCGGGTATGCCGGCGTTCGGCGGGACGTCAGACCCTTTTCCGCTCCTTTCATCCACGGTGGAAGACCAGGAGGGCAACAGCACAACAATGGAGTTTGCCAACGTGAAAATAAATTCCCGTCTTGCAGACTCGGACTTTTCGTTTATTATTCCGCCATGGGCCCAAGTCGTAAGGCCATCCGAACGTAATCAGCCACGCTGAGAAAGGTAGAGCCATGCTAAAAATTTGCACCCTCCTCCTGCTGCTGTCAGTTTGCGCTCACCCGCTCTCGGCAGCCGCGTCACCCGCATCTCTCAAGGAGGTTGTCGCCGCTCTTGAGAAGGGATATGCCGGGCTGCAGGATGTGCAGGCCGACTTTTCCCAGAAAACCACCATTTCGGCCGTCAATCGCGAGCAGAAAGGGAGTGGAGAAGTGTTTCTGAAGCGCCCCGCATCAGCAACCGCCATGTTCCGTTTCAATTATACCAAGCCGAAACAGCAGATAATTTCGAACGGCAGTCAGGTCTGGTTTTACACCCCGGACAACAAGCAGGTGCAGGTCAACAGTGTCGCCACCATGTTCGCGGGGGGCAACTCCATCGCCCTGTCGTATCTGACCGGCCTCGGCCACGTTTCGCGCGACTTCGACATCACCTTTGCCGCTGAACATCGGGATAAAAACGGGAACTATCAGCTTGAGTTGACCCCGAAAAAAGCGAGCCCGGTTCTGAGCAGACTCCAACTGACAATAGACGATGAAGCCGTAGAACAGTTACAAAAATCTGGATACGTAAAGGATGTCTTTCCGATAGTATCCTCGATAGTTCACGACGCCGCCGGCAACCGGACCCGGATCGATTACAGTCGGGCACGGGTCAACAAAGGGCTCGCCGACAGTAGATTCAACTTCAAGGTCCCGGAAGGGGTCGAGGTCATAAAGCAGTAATTTCATCGGAGGATAAAGTTATGCCGTCATTTGACATCGTATCAAAGGTTGACATGCAGGAGGTCGACAACGCCGTGAATCAGGCGATCAAGGAGATTGGCCAGCGCTACGACTTCAAAGGTTCCAAGTGCCAGATCACGCCGGAGAAGGACTCGGTTAAAATCCTGGCTGACGACGACTACAAGCTGAAAGCGGTCGTCGATGTACTGCAGTCCAAATTCATGAAGCGCAATATCTCGATCAAGGCGCTTCAATACGGCAATGTAGAGCCGGCTTCAGGCGGCATGGTACGCCAGATCATCACCGTTCAGCAGGGGATCTCCAAGGGAAAAGCCAAAGATATCACCAATGCTATCAAAGAGAGCAAACTCAAGGTGCAGGCCCAGATCCAGGAAGATCAGGTCCGGGTGATCGGGAAGAACCGTGACGATCTTCAGGATGCGATTCAGCTGTTGAAGGGGAAAGAGCTGGATGTGGAGATGCAGTTTACTAATTTCAGAGAGTAGTGTTTACAGATAAAGCATCTGATGTCCTTTGTATAAGGACAGGGTTTCGACCCTGTCCTTTTTTTGTGTGCACAAGAAGTGGCGGATTATGCTCCATCCCTGATGCTGTAAATAGGTTGTATACCAATATTCCCTTACAATATTCATATTTTATATTGACACAACCCTTGACCGCCGGTATAAGTTTCCCTTATTGTGGAAAAAAGTGACATATTGTGGAAAATAATACCAGCGAGACGTCGATGTTCAGAGGAATTTTCGAGACAACCATAGACGCCAAGGGTCGTACCAGTTTGCCGGCCAGATTCCGTGAGATTCTCGTCAGCAGACATGACGACGAGCGGTTTTTTCTGACCAATTCGGCTCCGGTTGATCTGGGCGGTGGCTTGCATAGCTCAGGCCTGCTGATTTTTCCCTATAGGGATTGGTTTGTATTTGAGGAAAATTTTCGCATCAGCAAGGGATTCACATCGGAGCAGCGCAATAGCATCATGCGCACCATCATTTCACCGGCTCAGGAGTGCAGCGCTGACAAACTCGGACGCTTCCTGATTTCACCCAGCTTTCGCAAGAGTGCTGTCCTTGATCGGGAAATCCAGTTTGTCGGCAAAATGGACAAAGTTGAAATCTGGAGTATGAACGAATGGGACAAAGTCCGTGCTCAGGATGTTAAAAACTTCCCGAGCGGCACTGAAGCAGCCGCAGAGCTTGGTCTCTAGTGGTAGCATTTCATCATCTTTCCGTTTTACCGGAAGAGGTCATCCGCTTTCTGGAGCCGGAGGACGGCAAGACATATCTGGATGGTACGCTTGGCGGCGGTGGTCATGCCGCATTGATTCTTGAAAAGGCGCCTGATGCATTGCTGATTGGTATCGACCGGGACCAGGCCGCTCTGGCCGCTGCAGGAACACGCCTGGCCGTACACAAAGAGCATATCCGCCTGGTTCACGGCGACTTTGCCGGAGTTGCCGGGCATCTGAACAAACTTGGAATAACAGGTCTTGATGGTTTCATTCTTGATCTCGGCGTTTCGTCGCATCAGCTTGACACGAGGGAGCGCGGTTTCAGTTTTCAACAGGATGCCCCGCTGGATATGCGGATGGACACCAGCAGCGGAGAAACAGCTGCAGACCTGGTTAACAAACTGCCTGAACCGGAACTTGAACGGATTATCAGTGAGTATGGTGAGGAACGATGGGCAAAGCGGATCGCGTCATTCATCGTCAAGGAACGCGCAGAGTCACTGATTACAACCACATTCCGATTGGTTGACATCATAAAAGGCGCTGTTCCCAAGGCTAAATGGGATGAACGTATCCATCCGGCTACCCGCACCTTTCAGGCTCTCCGCATTGCAGTCAACAGTGAACTGGACAGTCTGGAGCGGGGGATGCGTGCGGCCATTGACCTGCTGAAGCCAGGCGGTCGGGGCGTTATCATCTCGTTTCACTCGTTGGAAGACCGGATTGTCAAACATGTTTTTCGGGAATATTCCGAGGGATGCACATGCCCACGTCAGTTGCCGATATGCGTGTGCGGTAAACAGCCGAGAGTGAAGGTCCTGACCCGCCGGCCGGTGACGGCGACGCAGGAGGAAACAGACAACAATCCCCGGGCTCGCAGCGCCAAGCTGCGGGCAGTAGAAAAATTATAGGTCTCAGATTTGGCTAGAAGATCAGAAAGTAACGAAGGAGGTCATTATGGCACAAGCAAGAACCGATTATACTAAAGTTGCCTCCCCGCGTGCTCTTGGCGGGATGGAACTAACACCACACCGAATTGACATATTTAAATATCTTATGATTTGCATGATAGTATTTACGATCGTGTCCGTTTTTCACGTCTGGTCACGATTCAAGCTGGTTGACCTCAACCTGGAAATGTCCGAGATCAGTAGCCAATTGAGTGAGACCGGTCAGGAACAGAAGCGCCTGAAACTGGAAGTTGCATCGCTGAAAGCACCGGCCCGTATTGAAGCCATAGCCAGGAATGAACTTGGCATGGCGCTGCCGACTGAGCAGCAGGTTATCCACGTTAAATGAAAGATGAACGGGAAAAATGGGCTCGAATCCGAATCATCATGATCGGGACCGTATTTGGCCTGATGTTTCTGAGTGTGGTCGGTCGGGCGTTCTATCTTCAAATACTGCAGCATGAAAATCTCGTTAAAAAAGCCGATAAGCAGCATCAGCATAAAGTTGATCTCCTGCCGGCGCGTGGCAGCATCCTTGATCGTAACGGCACCACCCTGGCAGAGTCAATTCATATGGATTCCTGTTATGCCGAACCTCGTCGCATTAATGATGTTGATGGAACAGCCGGGGTACTGGCTCCGATTTTGGGTGTTTCGAAAAATGAATTGATCGCAAAACTTTCCGTAAACAAATCTTTTATATGGGTTGAACGATGGCTGGCACCGGAAGTAGCACTCCGTGTCAAAAATATGAAATTGCCAGGTATCGGATTCGCTCCGGAATCCAAGCGTTTTTACCCGAATATGGAGATAGCAGCGCATGTCGTTGGCTTCACCGGCCGCGATCCTAACGGCCTCGAAGGGGTCGAACTTAAATATGACAGCACCATTCTGGGCAGCACCGGGTATATGATAACGGAGCGGGACGCTCTTGGCAGAAATATCGCAGTAACAAATACGGTCATCAAGGATTCATCTCCCGGCAAAAGTGTGGTCCTGACTCTTGACAAAACCATCCAGTTTATCGCCGAAAAAGAGCTGGCCAAGGCTGTGAAGGAAAGTAAGGCTAAAAGCGGCATGGCGCTTGTGATGGAATCAGATACCGGCAAAGTGCTGGCATTGGCAAACTACCCCACGTTCAACCCGAATGCCTTTTCGCGTTATTCACTTGCTGAGTTGCGCAATCACGTCGTGGCAGACAGTTTTGAGCCGGGCTCGACCTTCAAGGTTTTTACCATCGCAGCAGCGCTGGACTCAGGCAGTATCAAGGCGACCGATACTTATAATTGTGAAAACGGCACCTATCGGATAGCTGATCGGACAATCCATGACGATCACCCGCAATCAAGATTGAGTGTGTCTGAAATAATCAAATATTCCAGCAATATAGGTGCGGCAAAGATCGCTGCAAAGATGGGGGAGGAGACGCTGTCATCCTATCTGCGGAACTTCGGATTTGGCGGCCGCACCGGCATTGATCTGCCGGGTGAATCACCAGGAAACCTTAAACGACACTGGTACGGGATCGACCTTGCAACGATTTCTTTTGGCCAAGGTGTTTCCCTGTCGACTGTCCAGCTGACCTCAGCTCTCTCGGCTGTGGCCAATGGCGGCAATCTGATGAAGCCCTACCTGGTAGAGCAGATTCTCGATGACAACGGCAAAGTTGTGCAGAAATTTGAACCACAGATCTTGCGGCGGGTCATATCCGCTGAAACCGCACGAAAAGTAACTAAAATGATGGAAACGGTCACCGGCAGCGGTGGTACCGGCACGAAAGCTGCGCTGGACGGGTTCCGTGTTGCCGGGAAGACAGGGACAGCGCAGAAGGTCGATCCGGTCACCCGCGCCTACTCGCCGACAAAACGAATTGGCTCGTTTGCAGGCTTTGTCCCGGCCGACAAACCAAAATTGACGATCACTGTGATAATTGACGAACCTCAAGGGGTTAAATACGGGGGGTCTGTTGCAGCTCCCGCATTTCGGGAAATTGCTCAGAATTCTCTGGCGTATCTAAAAATTCAACCGAACCTGCCGAATACAGCTGCCGTTAAACCTGCTGACGTAAAGGTTTCTGCTGCTCCGGCAGTAGAAACCTTTAAGGATGAAGATGTTCAGGATCTTCCTGCGGAGGGTGCGATTATGCCTAATTTTCGCGGCATGAGTATGCGGCGGGTCATGCGGGTGATGGAAAAACGCGGCATCAATATACGACTGATTGGAAGCGGGAGAGCAGCCGAGCAAAGTCCACCTTCCGGGCATAAGATCCGGGGCGTAGATGAAGTATGGATAAAGTTCACCCCTTCAGCTTGAATTTAAAACGCCTGCCGGGCTACCGGCAGGTTTTACCGTTTTTACAGGAGAGCGCATGACACTGCGTGAACTGCTCGAAAAAATACCCGATACGGATACTCACGGAGACATTAATGTTTCCATCGCTTCTCTGACCTGTGATTCACGCGAAGTACTACGTGGCACGCTGTTCTTCGCTCTGCGCGGTGCACAGACTGATGGGCACCGTTATATCGAAAACGCAGTGAAGGCAGGCGCTGCGGCGGTTATTCTGGAGGACGCTGCAGCCGCTCCAACTGGAATCCCCTGGGTCAGAGTGGCCGACGGACGCTCGGCCATGGGCCATATGTCAGCGCGCTTCAATAACGATCCAACTGCGACAAAGCCGCTGATCGGTATTACCGGAACTAACGGCAAGACCACCACTACCTATCTGATCGAAGCGATTCTGGCTGCGGCAGGACAACAGGCGGCGGTACTTGGTACGATCAGTTACCGTTTTGGCGCGACAACCATTCAGGCATCTCATACCACCCCTGAGTCAACCGAACTTCAAGGCGCATTCCGGCAACTGTCAGATGCCGGTGCTCAGGCCTTTGTGATGGAGGTCTCTTCGCATGCGCTGGAACAGAAGAGGGCCGATGGCTGTCATTTTGACGTCGGTATATTCAGCAACCTTACGCGCGACCATCTGGACTACCACGCCACGATGGAGAAATATTTAGAGGCCAAATGCCGGCTGTTCTCTGATCTGCTCCGGCCAACTTCGGAAAAACCGCGCCGCAGGGCCGTTATAAATATGGATGATCCGTACGGAAAGGAAATCGCTGATCGTTGCGCTTGCCCGGTGGTCACATTCGGGATTAATGGTCACTGCGATGTGCGCCCGACTGGTGTGGCATCGTCGGTCAACGGTATTTGCGCAACTCTGGTTACCCCGAAAGGGGAGTTTGAATTTGTGTCACGCCTTCTGGGCCGCTTCAATCTTTCCAACATTCTGGCCGCCGCTGCGGCCGGTATCGCCCTGGATCTTCCGCTTCAGGCAATCAAGTCCGGCATTGAAAATCACGCCACAGTCCCGGGCCGTATGGAGCGTGTCGATAATCACACTGGTGTCACCTGCCTGGTTGATTACGCTCACACCGGGGACGCACTGGAGAATGTTCTGGCCACGCTGAAGGAAATTGCCACCGGAAGAATCATCACCGTCTTTGGCTGCGGCGGAGACCGCGACAACGGCAAGCGGCCGATCATGGGGAAAATCGCCGCTACCATGAGTGATCTGGCGATTGTCACGTCCGATAATCCCCGAACTGAAGACCCGTTGGTGATTCTGGAGCAGATCAGATCCGGCATGACGCCTCTGGGATTCCGTGAATACCGGACGGATGAGCTGTCAGACGGCTTTGTGGGAAACGGGTTCACCATGATGGAAAACCGCCATGAAGCGATCCGGTTGGCGATCCGGTTGGCCAGTCCCGGCGATATCGTCCTGCTGGCAGGCAAAGGGCACGAAGATTACCAGATTATTGGAACTACCAAGCATCATTTCGACGATCGGGAAGAAGCGGCTGCCGCATTTATGGAGAAATTGACATAATGTTTACCATCAACGAAATAGCCGTTGCCACCTGCGGCAGGATAGTCGGCCTTGCCACGGGAGAGGTCGCCTCGGTCTCCACCGATTCAAGGAGTGTTACCCCCGGTCAGCTTTTCGTGCCGTTGCGAGGCGATCATTTCGATGGCCACAATTTCATTCCGGAAGTTGCAGAAAAAGGGATCACAGCAATCCTGGCCGAGGAACAGTGGATCAAGGGTCACACTATTCCCGACTCTCTGACATGCGTTGTTGTCAAAAACAGCCTGCGTGCATTGGGTAACCTGGCAGCTGAGTGGCGAAGGCGCTTCGATATCCCGATCATTGGTGTGACCGGAAGTAATGGGAAAACAACGGTCAAGGAGATGCTGGGAACAATTCTGGAGCAGACCGGGCCGGGGCTTAAAACTTCCGGTAATCTCAATAATTTGATTGGACTGCCACAGATGCTGTTCCAACTACGTCCTGAGCATCGTTGGGCGGTGCTGGAAATGGGGATGAGTGAACCCGGCGAAATCGATCTCCTGGCATCAATGGCCCTACCCCGTGTCGGAATCGTACTTAATGCTCTGCCGGCTCACCTGCAGAGTATGGGAACGGTCGAGGCGGTGGCCGCTGCCAAGGGTGAACTGCTGCATCGTATCAGCGACAGCGGCCTGGCGGTTGTAAACGCCGATGACCCACGCGTCGCCTCGCTTTCTCAGAATGCTTCCGCCCGCCGAATCAGTTTTGGTATAGACCGGGGTGAAGTACGCGCCAGGGAAATCGAGCAATTGGGACTCGAAGGGCAACGCTTCCAGCTGCACACTCCATGCGGTGAAGCCACAGTTCACCTGAAGGCCTGCGGTCGCCATAATATCTATAACGCTCTTGCAGCAACTGCCGCACTTCTGGAGAAGGTTGACTTGCGGGTCATCGTTGCCGGGCTGGAAAGCTTTACCCCCTATAAAGGGCGCTTCCAGATCGAACAACTGGGCGGGATAATTCTCGTTGACGACAGTTACAATGCCAACCCCGCTTCAACAAAGGCCGCTCTGGAAACGCTGAGTCAGATCGCCGCAGCAGGCCATCGAATTGCTGTTTTGGGCGATATGCTGGAACTCGGAGAGCATGAGGCCGAAGCGCATCGCGGTGTCGGGGTAGTGGCCGGGCGGAATGTCGATCGCCTCTATCTGTTTGGAAAGCGGATGGTTAAATATGCCGCTGAAGGAGCCATGCTGGCAGATATGCCGCCTGAATCTGTCATCTGCTGTACAAGCCACACGGAAATTGCCGGACATCTGCACCAAACCATGTCTGAGGGTGACGTGATTCTGTTCAAGGGGTCACGCGGAATGGCTATGGAAAATGTCCAGACGGAACTGAAACAATTGATGGAAAATACTAAAGGGGAATAGTCCATGCTCTACCACCTTTTTTATCCACTTGCGACTAACATAAAACTGTTCAATATATTCAGGTACCTGACCTTCCGTACTATCTACGCGATGATCACGGCGCTGGTGGTCTGTTTTGTGCTTGGACCGTGGGTCATTCGCAAGCTGGAATCCCTGCAGGCGCGCCAGGTCATCCGTACCGACGGCCCGGAATCGCACCTGCAGAAGCAGGGAACTCCAACCATGGGTGGTGTCATAATTCTGGCGGCAATCGTCATCCCGACTCTTCTCTGGGCAGATCTCACCAATCAGTATATCTGGATTACACTCTTCATCACGATCGGCTACGGCGTAATCGGTTTTGTGGACGACTACAAAAAAGTGGTCGAGAAAAACACCAAGGGTCTCTCCGCCCGGCAGAAGATGTTCTGGCAGGTCGTGCTGGCCGGATCGGTGGCCACATACCTGTTTATTATACCCGGTTTCAGTGAACAGCTTTTTTTCCCGCTATTCAAAAACTTTCACCCCGATCTGTGGATCTGGTTCATACCGTTTGCCACTCTGGTGATCGTCGGGGCCAGCAACGCCGTCAACCTGACCGACGGGCTTGACGGGCTTGCCATCGGACCGGTGGCGATCAACGCCGCTACATATATGCTCTTCTCCTATATCGCCGGACATGCCACCCTGGCGGCCTACCTGCAGATCCCACGCGTGGTGGGTGCCGGTGAACTGGCGGTGTTGTGCGGCGCGATGGTCGGTGCGGGTCTCGGCTTTCTCTGGTATAATTCATATCCGGCCGAAGTATTCATGGGAGACGTCGGATCGCTCTCGCTTGGGGGAACGCTGGGGACCATTGCAGTGCTGACCAAGCAGGAAATCCTGCTGGTGATAGTCGGCGGCATCTTTGTTGTAGAGGCGCTGTCGGTCATTTTTCAGGTTGGCTCGTACAAATATCGCGGCAAACGCATATTCCGCATGGCCCCGATTCACCACCATTTCGAACTGAAGGGGGTTGCCGAGCCGAAGATCATCGTCCGCTTCTGGATTATCAGTATCATTCTGGCGCTGGTGGCGATTTCGACCCTGAAGATGAGGTAACTATTCTCATGGAATATACAGACAAAAACATCCTTGTAGTCGGCCTTGCCAAAACCGGCGTTGCCTGTGCCCGTTTCCTGGCCTCCAAGGGTGCACGGGTGACCGTCACCGACATGCGGAGTGAAGCAATACTTGAAAATCAGTTGGCAGAACTGGCAAAATTCAAGATCAACCTGGAACTGGAACGCCATGACGAAGCGACTTTCCTGGCCAGCGACCTGATCGTTGTTTCCCCCGGCGTGCCGATGGATCTGCCGCAGCTGGTCTCGGCAAAGCTGGCCGGGCGTGAGATCATCAGCGAGATCGAACTTGCCTCACGTTTCATCGACGCGCCGTTGGCTGCGATCACCGGCACCAACGGCAAGACTACGACAACCACCATTCTGGGTGCGATCTTCAAGCATAACGGCTATCACACCTTTGTCGGCGGCAACATCGGCAATCCTCTTATTGAACTGGCGGAATCACACCAGATCTTCGATCAGGTGGTGGCTGAGATCAGCTCGTTCCAGCTCGAATGGATCACCTCGTTCCGGCCGACAGTAGCGGTGCTTCTGAATCTGAGCGAGGACCATCTCGATCGCTACCCTGATTATCAGGCCTACATAGACGCCAAGCTGCGCATCTTTGAAAATCAGACTGAAGATGATTTTGCTGTGGTCAACCGCGATGATTTGCTGGTCTGGCAGCATGCTCAGGGGCTTAAAGCCACCGTATTCCCGTTCAGCCGGAAATTCGAACTCGAAGAAGGAATCTTCTATAAGGATGGTGTCATAACCTATCGACATGAGGGCCACGAGGAATGCTTTCCGACTGCAGCGATCCGGCTTCAGGGGGTGCATAATCTGGAAAACATCATGGCCGCCGTGGCATGCGCCCTGCTGCTCGGCTGCCGTCCTGATGAGACCTTTGAGACGATTCTCTGCTTTGAGGCGCTGCACCACCGTATGGAGTTTGTCCGCGAAGTAAACGGCGTCTGCTATTATGAGGACAGCAAGGCAACCAATGTCGGCAGTGTCGAAAAGGCGCTGGAAAGCTTCGCCGATATCACGCTGATAGCCGGAGGCAAAGACAAGGGTGGTTCATATGCGCCGCTGGCGCCGCTGGTAAAGGAGCGTGTAAGACATCTGATTCTGATCGGCGAAGCGGCTGAGCGGATGAAACAGGAGTTGGGAGGGCTGACCGACACCCGCCGGGCAGCAACTATGGAAGACGCCGTCCGCCTGGCGGCTCAGGTGACAGCCACCGGAGGCACCGTACTGATGTCGCCGGCCTGCTCAAGCTTTGACATGTTCCGTGACTATGAAGAACGGGCGCTACGGTTTATTGCGGCAGTAAAGGAACTGTAAATGTTCAAAAAACTGGAAGAATATGATCTCGTGATCATGCTGATGGCCATCGCCCTGACCTGCTTCGGGGTTGTAATGGTCTATTCAGCTTCGTCCATCATGGCTGCCAAACGCTTTCATGACGGCTTCTTCTTCCTCAAACGGCAGAGTCTGTTCGCGCTGCTCGGCTTTACGCTGATGCTGATAACTATGCGTATCAACTACCAGTTCTGGCGCAAGCTGGCCGCTCCGATCCTGCTTGGATGCATTGCGCTGCTGGTGCTGGTTCTGATCCCCGGAATTGGCGGCAGTGCCGGTGGTGCGTCACGCTGGATACGGCTGCCCGGCTTCAATCTTCAGCCTTCGGAGATCGCCAAGATTGCACTGATCATGTACATGGCCTATTCACTGGACAGAAAACAGGACAAGATCAAACAACTGGGTCCCGGTTTTGTTTCGTACATCCTGATCCTGCTTGTGATGCTGGGACTCCTGCTCAAACAGCCTGATATGGGTTCGGCACTGACCCTCGCGGCTGTGGCCATGATCATGCTTTTTGCAGCGGGAACCAGGCTGATCTATATTATTTCGATAGTTTTGATGTCCATGCCGTTCATCTATTTTCTGGTTATGAATGTCGCCTATCGCAAGAGGCGCATTCTGGCCTTTCTGGATCCGTGGCAGGATCCTCAGAACAGCGGCTTTCAGATCATCCAGTCGTGGCTGGCTCTCGGAACAGGCGGTGTCTTCGGTCAGGGACTGGGTGAAGGAAAACAGAAGTTGTTTTATCTGCCGGAAGCGCACACCGACTTTATCCTCTCGGTTGTCGGCGAGGAACTTGGCTTCCTGGGTGTGGTCGTAATAATCGGCATGTTTTTTCTGCTGGTTCAGCGGGCCATGCGTATAGCTGTTGCCGCTCCCGATACATTCGGCCGATTTCTTGCTTTGGGAATTGCCGTCTTATTCGGTATTGAAGCGTCGGTCAATATGGGGGTTGTGACGGGGTTGCTGCCGACCAAAGGTCTGGCACTTCCCTTTATCAGTTACGGTGGCAGTTCTCTGTTGATTAGCCTGTTCGCCGTCGGAATCCTGCTCAATATTTCATCGGGGCTGAAAATATCCTCCATCAACCTCAAGGAGGAAAAATGAAACTGATTATTGCGGGTGGCGGCACCGGAGGCCACCTCTTCCCAGGCATCGCTGTTGCCGAAGAGTTTCTGTCACGTGACCAAGCCAATGAGGTTCTGTTTGTCGGAACGGAACGTGGCATTGAGTCGCGTGCCGTACCAGCGGCCGGCTATAAATTGGAGAAGATATCGGCCGCCGGGATTCGCGGCAAAGGCACCCTCAGCCAGATCAAGGGTGCAACCATGATGATCTATGGCTACTCCCAGTCCAGAAAGATACTGAAGAGCTTCCGTCCGGATATCGTACTTGGTGTTGGCGGGTACGCCTCGTTGCCGATGGTTCTTGCTGCCCGTGGCATGAAGATTCCCCGTTTTATTCATGAACAGAATGCCATTCCCGGCCAGACGAATCGCCTGCTGTCAAGATTCGCCAGCCAGGTATTTATCACATTGGAAGAATCGGCCCGCTATTTCCCTGCTCCGACAACCCTGCTGACCGGCAATCCGCTGCGGCGGCAGATTCTGGATATGGTAGATAATGCTTTGCCCGGGGACGCCAAGGATGACATCAGAAGTGCCGATAGGTTCCATCTGTTCATATTCGGCGGCAGCCAGGGCGCGCACGCCATCAACGCCGCCATGATCGAGGCGCTCCCGTTGCTGAAGAAAAGCCGAAGTAACCTGATAATCACCCACCAGACCGGTGAAAAGGATTGTCCCGAAGTAGCCGCTGCCTACCTTACGGCTGGCATCGAGGCGAGGGTAACTCCGTTTATTAGTGACATGGCGGCAGAATACGTCAGAGCCGATCTGATCATTTGCCGGGCGGGGGCCACCACTATCGCCGAAGTAACGGCCTGCGGCAAGGCATGTCTGTTCATTCCTTTTCCTCACGCGGTCGATGATCACCAGCGTCGTAACGCCGAAGCGCTGCTCAAGAAGGACGCCTGCTTCATGATGCTGGAACAGGAATTGACCGGCGGGTCCCTGGCAGGGATCATTCGCACTCTGGCTGAGGATCCGAACCTCGTACGCCGTACCGGAGAATTGGCCTTCAGTCTGGCACGTCTGGACGCGGCTAGGATTATTGTCGATGAGATGATGAAAGGTATTGGTGCATAATTCGTAGACACGAGGGGCCGTTTGAAAACACCTGAAGCCATAGTTCAAACTATTCTGGTACATTATCCGAATGTGCAGGGAATTTATCTTTTCGGCTCTTGCATGACGGAAGATGAATGGCCGGATAGTGATATTGATCTTGCTTTGCTGCTGCCGCCGGTTGAAGCAAAACAAGTGCGACATCTGGTTATGAGTGATTGTGCCATTGAACTGGCTCGTGTGCTTGATAAAGAGGTTGACCTCCTTAATGCCCGCACGATTTCAACTGTGTTCAGGAAAGAGATCGTTACCAAGGGAAGACTTTTATACTGTGCGGATCGCTATGCCGTTGATGAGTTTGAGATGCTGACTCTTTCTTTTTACCAGAAACTGAACGAGGAACGGGGTGAGATAATTGAATCTGCTCTTGCTGACGGGAGGTTTTACAATATATGAACGATATTGTACTAAACAAAAAAGAGAGTATTGAACGTTGTATCAGCCAGATACGCGCGTATTATGCGATGTCTTCCAGCCTTGATTTTGAAGAAGATTACATGAAACAGGACAGTATCGCCATTAATCTGCAACGTGCCTGTGAACAGTGCATTGACCTTGCAAATCATACCATAAAAGCTCTCAAACTTGGTCTTCCGAAAGATAGTAAGGAAAGTTTTCGCCTGCTGGCTGCGGCCAGGGTGATACCCATTGAACTTGCAAAAAATCTTGAAGGAATGGTTGGTTTCAGAAATATCCTCATACACGAATATCAACGCATGGATATCAGTCTGATGGTTGAGGTGATAGAGCGCCATCTGGATGATCTGATCATTTTCACCAACCACATCATCAAGGCGTTTGCCATTAACACCAGTGTTGAAAAAATTGCCTTAAGCAAAGGATAAATTATGTACGGGAAAATAGATAAAATTCACTTCGTCGGTATCGGCGGTATCGGCATGAGCGGGATCGCAGAAGTCCTTCTTAATCTGGGGTACAAGGTTTCCGGCTCTGATCTGCGTGGATCGGAAATCACCGAGCGACTGGCCGGCCTTGGCGCTGAAATATGCATCGGTCACAAAGCCGAAAACCTGAAGAATGTCGATGTGGTAGTGATCTCCTCCGCCGTGCATGACGACAATCCTGAGGTGGTTGAGGCTAAAAAAGTGCACATTCCGGTCATCCCGCGTGCGGAAATGCTGGCCGAACTGATGCGGATGAAGTACGGCATCGCCATCGCCGGCACACACGGCAAAACCACCACGACTTCTATGGGTGCCGCCATTCTGGGGCATGCCGGTATCGACCCGACGATCGTAATCGGCGGTAAGCTGAATGCCATTGGTACTAACGCCCAGATAGGACAGGGCAAATTTCTGCTCGCCGAAGCGGACGAATCAGACGGCTCTTTCCTGTTGCTGTCGCCAACCATTGCCGTGGTAACCAATATCGATGCCGATCATCTCGATCATTATTCCGGCATTGAGGAGATCAAGGATACTTTTGTAGAATTCATCAACAAGGTTCCTTTTTACGGTTTGGCCGTCCTCTGTCTCGATGACAAAAACATCCGCGAGATTCTCCCCCGGGTCAAAAAAAGGTACATGACCTACGGACTCTCGGCCCAGGCCGACATTCGTGCAACCCATATCAAACATGACGGCTTTCAGACATCATTTGTCGCCCATTTCAAAGGATACCGGCTGGGCGAAATCTCATTCCCGATGCCGGGAGCGCACAATGTCCTGAATGCAATGGCCTGCATCGCGGTAGCGCTAGAGCTGGATGTGCCGTTCAATGCCATCCAGGAGGGCTTTGCAACTTTCAGCGGAGTCGGGCGGCGCTTCACCGTCAAGGGGGAGCCTAAAGGGATCATGGTAGTAGACGACTACGGCCATCACCCCGCAGAAATCAAGGCGACACTGGCGGCAGCGCGGCAGGGATGGCCCGAGCGCCGTATCGTGGCCGCCTTCCAGCCGCATCGCTACACACGGACCCACGAATTATTCGGCGAATTCGTTACCGCCTTCTACGATGCCGACGTATTGATTCTAACTGAGGTGTATGCCGCCGGTGAGCAGCCGATCGAAGGCGCTACTGCCGAACGGCTTGCCGCAGAGATCCGCCGCCATGGCCAGAAGGATGTGACCTGTATCGCCAATCGAGAGCTGATCCCGGAGCATTTGGCCGGAATCGTACGCGAAGGTGACATTGTCATTACACTGGGTGCTGGAAACATCTGGCAGCAGGGGGAAGCGCTGGTGAAATTATTGCAGGACAGTGAGTAGAGGCAAGTAATGAATAGTTTCTACGACGACATCAGGACCTCGTTTCGCGGACAGCTGCTGCAGAACGAGCCGATGAGACTCCATACTTCGCTTAAAACGGGAGGCCCTGCTGATCTGTATGCGATTCCTGAAGATGCGGAGGATCTGCGCCATCTTCTGTCCTGTTTAGGCGATAGGAACATCCCATGGATGCCGGTTGGCAGGGGGTACAATCTGCTGGTGCGGGACAAGGGAATTCGAGGGGCTGTTATCTCGCTGGAACGGTTTGACCGGATCACTGAAGCAAGAAAAGCGCTTATTCTGGCAGAAGCGGGAGCCGAAAACCTGGCTGTGGTTCGATTTGCCCAGAAAAGGGGATTGGGAGGAATCGGATTTATATCTGGCATTCCAGGCACGATTGGCGGTGCAATCAGGATGAACGCCGGCGCATATGGCGAGGGGATACTGGAGCGGACCGAACATCTTACACTGTTGCGCAGCGGAGTAATCCACAATTTCAGGTTAGAAGAACTGGATTACGGTTATCGCCACCTGAGATTGGAAGATGGCGATCTAGTGCTGGCAGCCGCATTCAGGCTGGATGAAATAGAGCCGCTTCATACTGAGGAGGAGATTCGCAAAGATCTGGAACAGCGTCGCTTGAAGCATAATGTCGGCTATCCCAGCGCCGGGTCTTTCTTTAAAAACCCTAGCGGGCAGGCTGTTTGGAGATTGATAGATGCGGCCGGGATGCGTGGTGAAAAAGTTGGAGGCGCTCAGGTTTCAGAGGTGCACAGCAATTTTCTGGTTAATACCGGAGGGGCGACCGCACAGAATTTTTTGGAGCTTTCGGCGATTGTAAAGAATGCGGTTTTCACAACATCCGGCGTGACACTTGAAGAAGAAGTGCGTATAGTGGGCGAAATCTAACCTCTTTTCGTTAGAGGCTCGATTAAGGAAGGTTTAATAGTATGATGAAATCAAAAAAAATCGGTGTACTGTTCGGAGGACTTTCGGCCGAGCGCGAGATTTCTCTTAAGAGCGGTGCCGCTGTTCATAATGCACTTGTAACTCAGGGATACAACGCAGTTGCGATCGATGTCGGGCGCGATCTGGCTGAGGTTTTGAAGAGAGAAGGGATTGAAGTGGCCTTCATCGCCTTGCATGGCCGCTACGGTGAAGATGGCTGTGTGCAGGGATTATTGGAACTGCTGCAGATTCCCTACACCGGATCCGGTGTCCTGGCCAGCGCTCTGGCCATGCACAAGCTCTACAGTAAGCAGGCCTTTGCCGCCAGCGGCATCCTGACAGCACCCTACTGTTGCTACCGGCGTGGTGAATCCGTGATACTTGCAGATCTGCCGTTCGGCCTGCCGCTGGTTGCCAAACCTGTACAGGAGGGGTCCTCGGTCGGAGTCTCGATTGTCAAGGAAGAATCCCAACTGGCACAAGCTCTGGAACTGGCTTTCCAGCATGATGACGAGATACTGATAGAGCAGTATATCAAGGGGCAGGAGGTACAGGTAGGTATACTTGATGATAAACCGGTCGGTGCCATTGAAATCGTCCCTAAAAATGAATTCTACGATTTTGAAGCCAAATATACGGACGGCATGGCCGAACATATTTTTCCCGCACAGTTGGAGCCGGTATTGTATGAAAAAGCTCTGCATGTCGGCCTTGCCGCCCACCTCGCCTTGGGCTGCAAGGGATACAGCCGGGTAGATCTGCTGGTGACTTCTACCGGCGACTGCTATGTACTGGAAGTCAATACTCTGCCGGGAATGACGGCACTCTCTCTTCTGCCCGAGATTGCAGCAAAGGGTGCCGGACTGCCTTTTGAGGCGCTTGTTTCGCGAATTATTGAATCAGCAGCGGTCTCAATAAAGGTGAATTGACGATTGAGAGACTTCGCAAGTTCATCATATCAGCGCAGAAAAGTGGCGCCCAACAAAGTAAAGATCCAGCGCGCTCCGCTTGATCTCAAGAAGTATCTGCGCCCGCTGAAGTTTATGGCCACAGGATTGGTCGCGTTTTCGCTGGCCGGCGGAATCCTGTACGGTTGCTATAAAGCTTTCACTAAGATGACCCTGTTTTCTCTCAAATCGATCGAAGTATCAAGCGCCAAACATCTAACCAGAGACGAAATACTGGGATTAGCCGGCTTAGAGCCTGGTAAAGATCTGCTACGTATGAATCTGAAGCGGATGGGAGAGCATCTCCTGCAGAACCCCTGGGTAGAAACAGTACGCATTAATAGGTATTTTCCGGATGGTGTTTCAATAGTCATCACTGAGCGCGAACCGGTAGCAATCGTCAATATGGGATTCATCTACTATCTTGACAAGAAGGGAAACGTCTTCAAGGTTCTTAATAAAGGTGACAAACTCGATTATCCGGTGGTCACCGGCTTCAGCGAGGAAGAACTTGGTAACAATCCGAAAGGGACCAGAGAAGCGCTTGAAGCCACCTGCCTTCTCCTGAAGATATTACGCGAAAAGGGCGCATTTATCCTTGCAGATGTATCAGAGATTCATTACGATACCGGGTACGGTTTTACTCTGTTTACAGCAGCCGGTTCACTACCGATCAAGGTCGGCTCGGGAGATTTTACCGCAAAAATTGAGCGGTTCGCCCGTATCTATCAGGGTCTGGTGGCTCAGTTGCCGTCAATTCATTACATTGACCTCGATTACAACGATAAAATCATCATCAAAAAAAGCTAGTTCTCATACTTTTTGTTTTTAGCAGGGGGGAGTGGTATGTCAGCAACAAAACGGGATAATCTGATCGTCGGCCTCGACATCGGTACAACCAAGATTTGCGCCATCGTCGGCAATGTCACGGAAGAGGGTATCGATATCGTCGGCATTGGAACCAGCCCTTCCAGCGGCCTGCGTAAAGGTGTGGTCATTAACATTGAAAGCACCGTGGGTGCCATTCGCAAGGCCATTGAGGAAGCGGAATTAATGGCGGGGTGTGAGATCAAGTCCGTCTATGCCGGAATTGCAGGCGGACACATCAAAGGGTTGAACTCCAACGGCGTAATCGCCATCAAGAATCGTGAGGTTTCGCAGGAGGATGTGCGCCGGGTTATCGATGCTGCTAAAGCGATCAATATACCGATGGATCGTGAAGTACTCCACATCCTGCCGCAGGAATTCATCATAGACGAACAGGACGGCATCCGCGAGCCGCTTGGCATGAGCGGAGTCAGACTTGAGGCCAAGGTGCATATCGTCACCGGTGCCGTTGCCAGTGCTCAAAACATCGTAAAATCATGTAATCGTGCGGGACTGGATGTGGCAGATATCGTATTGGAACAGCTGGCG
>JANYBN010000104.1 GCA_025360785.1 Geobacter sp. | reverse complement strand
GTTGGATATAACCGCACCCATGTTCATCTCCGAACCGGTAGCCGCCAGGGTCGGCACGGTTATGACAGGCAGCGCACGAGTCGGGACATACGGCGCGGGCTGACCGTGAAAGATCATATCCCAGGGATCGCCGTCATAGTAAAACGCGGCTGCCATAACCTTCGCTGCATCCATGGCGCTGCCGCCGCCCAAGGCGATTATCACATCGCAGCCTTCGTCCCGAGCGATCTTGGCACCTCGTCTGACGGTGGTGATTCTCGGGTTGGGCTCGATGCCGGAGCATTCCACCGTTGAGACGCCGGCACGCTTCAGGCTGGCGACTGCGCGATCAAAAACACCACTGCGCTTGACACTGCCGCCGCCGGTAACCAGCAGAGCGCGTTTGCCATGCTGGCTGGCAACCTCTCCCAGACGTGCGAGTGCTCCGGCAGCAAAGATGAGGCGGGTTGGGTTGTAGTACTCAAATTCCATGTGATTCTCCCTGAAATAAGTCTTTTGGTTTGAAATATTTGATCCTGATGGTTTTTATCGTACCGCTTAACGGTATAAGGCGGTAGAACGATCCTACACATTTATTGCCTGATCCTACAAAGTGTTCCAAAAACATTGTAATAGAAAAAACGACTTGCTATGATTCAATCAGAATTGCTTCGGCAAAGCACTGTATAAACAGAGAATTAGGAGATTTTATGGACGACAAAATAAAATCGTCGCGAGAAGCCTTGCGGGAGAGCATTGCCCGATGGACGAATAACAGTGATCTGTATGCAAGCGCAATTCAGGGGTTATTTTTTTTCAGACAGGACGAAATGACCGAACCGATGAGCGTCGTCTATGAACCAAGTATCTGTATGGTCGTGCAGGGTTCCAAGCGTGTGCTGCTGGGGAATGAACCGTATCTGTATGACGAGAATCATTATCTGATCACGTCCGTGAACCTGCCTACATTCGTCCAGGCCCTCGAAGCAAGCAAAGAAAGGCCGTTACTGGGGCTCAAATTGACCTTTGACATACAAGAGGTTTCTCAGTTGCTGGTTGATGGTAATTTCCCCCATCATCGTTCGCAACAATCCGGTCATGGTATGGCGACGAGTGAGGTAACACTGCCACTGCTCACTGCCTTTCAGCGCCTGATCGACCTGCTTGATGAAGAGCAGGAGATACCTATCCTGGCACCGATCATCCGGAAGGAGATCATTTACCGCTTACTTGTGGGTGAACAGGGGGCGCGTCTACGCCAGATTGCGTCGGCGGGAAGTCAGAGTCAACAGATAGCACGGGCGATCGAATGGCTGAAAAACAACTTCTCACAGCCGCTGCGTGTTGATGATCTGGCTGCCCGGGCCCGCATGAGCACTTCTTCATTTCATAACCATTTTCGGTCTATGACCGCGCTCAGTCCACTGCAATACCAAAAGCACCTGCGCATGTACGAAGCCAGGCGTTTAATGCTGGCGGAGTCACTTGATGCTGCAAATGCTGCGTTCCAGGTCGGTTACGAAAGCCCTTCACAGTTCAGTCGCGAATATAACCGCATGTTCGGTGCACCGCCATTACGGGACATTACGAAGCTTCGTATGATGACTGCTAAAGGATAACAGAGAGGATCAGCAACAGACCGGTATGAAAGGCGTTAAGGAAATAACCGCCCAATCAGCACCCAACGCTAATGTGAGGCGTGACAGAAGTCAAGGTCGATAAATACTGTGAATATACCGGTCGAATTCGCGGGATTAAAATCGGGGCTATTCAAACGCTCCCAGACGCCAAGGAATTCCTGTTCCGCAGCCAGTTCCGTATCACATCGTCGGCATGAATAATGCCGAAGGTACGCCCTTCACATTTCCACATTTGAATTCTAGTCAAAAAACTCTCCCCGGACAGAATCAGCAAACAAAAAAGCCCGCGCCAGGCGGGCTTTTTCGAATACATCAGCACGCCGGTCAGGCGGCTTTTTTCAACTGCGTAGCCTCGAATGCCGCAGCAAAGACCCCGGCAAACTCCTCGATCGATGTGGGGGTCGTATTCTCTGCCGTTCGCGGCCGATTCACCCCAAACAACCCCTTGTTGATCCCCGCGCTCATTTCGACGATGAGCTTGCTGAAGTCGAGAGTCAGCCCGATTTCCACCAGCCCTTTGGTTGCCTCGTCGTACGGGAACTGCACGTACTTCAGATCCGGCCAACCTATCTTGCGCCCCAGAACGCCGATAGCCTCATCAAGCGAGAGAGCGCGCTGACCGAGCAGATCTTTCACTTCCTTGCCTTTGAAATCCCTCTTGACCAAATGTTCGGCAACCTCCGCGGCAATGTCCTTCGTGGCGACAATGGAAAACTTCAAGTCGCCCCGAATCGCGGAACCTGCAATACCTTTTTCGTTAATCAGCGGAATATTCATCAACAGATTCTCCATGAAATAGGCACAGCGCAAATGAAGAACATTCACTCCTACCAGCCTGTTAAGCCGTTCTTCCTGGTCGTGCAACCCGACAACCGGCCCGGTTCCGGTCGTCAACTCAGCCCCCTGACTGCTCAGGTTAACCACGTACTTTACCTTCGCTTTGGTGATGGCATTTGCAATGCTTCTGCCGATCTCGTTCTGATAGGCTCGGAAATCGGGGGCCGTATAATTTGGGGGAATCATGGCGAATACTGCGTCAACATCACTAAAGGCACCGGCCAGAAAATCCGTATCCTTCACATCCCCTACCACCGACTCGGCTCCTTTTCTGACAAACTGTTGCAACCTGAAGGTATCCCTGCCGATCACCCGCACCTTTTCACCTTTTGCCAGCAGGATCTCGGTTGCCTTGCTTCCTATATTTCCTGATGCTCCAATAATGGCTAACATAACCAACCTCCTTATACTCCGAAATCCGGACATCTCCTACGTTCTAACCCGGATGTCCGGTTCCACAGATTCATTATACTCCTGCTCCGAAAAAGAGGGGGTAACTCATTTTATCAATATCGAGGCAACTTCCAGGGGAAATGTACTATTTAACGGACTTCATATTTTCGCGGGGAAATGGAGAGACTGATTGCTTCCATGTGGATGAGAGGGAGCCGTCCCGTTTTTCCACGAAATAGACGGCGCCGTTGGTCGTGTCCAGCATCATCTGGTAGGAGACATCCGGCTGCCACAGCGGTACATACCTGCCTATGCCGCTATAATTTCGATATACGAACAGCGCGCCCACAATCGCTGAAAACATGATGACGGTTTTTACGATGTAGGCAAATATGGCCCCATTTACAATGTTTAAAGCGCTGTTTGAAGTTTTGCGCACCGGCTTGCTTTCAGATGTATCCGCGCTCCTGGTGGAGCCCACCAGTGGAGAGTAGGGGCCTGCGGCTTTTACGTCAATATCCTCGCCATAAAAATCCTGGTTGAACGTGTAGAAAGCCTTCTGGTAAATTGCCTCGAATTCCGCCCACGAACCGGCGGCATCGCCGCGCGCCCGTTTCCTGGCGTCCTGCACATCTTCGTTGAACCTTCTGCTGCGCCATCCTTCTTTCCGGTATTTTAACTCCTGATCGTACCGGGCTCTTTTTTCCGGATCGGAAAGGATCTTCCATGCCTCAACCAACTGGACCATCAACTCGTGGCTACCGCCTTTGTCCGGATGGCAACTGGATGCCTGCTGCCAATAGGCCTTGTGTATTTCGCTTACCGTCGCATTTCGTGAAACTTTAAGTAAACCGTAATAATCTCTCAGGTCTTCATTGTTCATATGTTCATCAAGGGCGCTTCCGCCTTGCCTCCATCAAATAACAATAAGCTCACTCCCTCCTTATGGTTTGTCTGAAAATAAGATATTCAGGTTCATTCCCGGGGGAAGCGCCGTTCCGCCGAAAAGATCGGCCGGTGGGCTGACTGCAACCTCGGTATCGCCGTAGGCATATCCGGCGACGATGTGACGTCCGCCGTCATCCAGCCAGATACTCCTCTTGTACTCAACGCCAAGCTCTTCACCGGCAGAGTACGTTTTAGTCGCATAGTCGCGGCATTCCAGCGGGTCATTCAACCGGATAATCGAATCGAGGCAACGGCCGATACGCGCGGCGCGTACCTTGATATCACGTCCGGCTTTATCAAGCGCTTTCCTGTCGGCAACCTCGAAAAAGCCCATTGCTGCCGACAATGACACTCTTACCCAGCGTTGTTCAGAACGATCGTTACTCCATGTGGTGACAAAAATCCCTGCCGGACGTTTATCGACATAAACATCCGCCAAACATCCGACCGGCGGCTTACCTGACCAGACATGGCTCCGGTTGATGTCCCTGAAGACTTTTATAGAGCAATCAGCCAAAGGCAGCAAATCCGCCCCTCGGGCCGGGATGCTTGCGGCAAGAATAAATAGCGATGTCAACCAGATCAGGTATCGCATGAATCGCTCCGACATCTTGATCATCTACATCACCATTATACGCCTTACAAGTGGTAACCGTAGCGCATATTTGAGGCATGCCGGTCCCATTGTTACCTGACAATGCTATCCGTTTTTGATGAAAGTCCCGTTTTGATATTCTTCAAAGGCGATCCGCAGCTCTTCCTGTGTATTCATGACAATAGGACCGTACCATGCGATCCGCTCGTTAAGCGGTCTTCCTGAGATAAACAGAAAACGGACCGGAAGCTCCCCGGCTTTGACCTCAACGTCGCTTCCTTCCCTGTTGTAAAGAATAACCGTTTCAGCTCCGCAGAGACAGCTCCGGTCGAGATCCATCCATCCCGATCCGACCATTTCGTAGGCAAACGCATCACGCCGATCATCAAAATGCCCCTTGCCGTCAAGTACATAGGCTATGGCAGTATGCCCATCTTTAACAGAGTGACGAAAGGTTGCGCCGGCAGGAACAGTGACATCGAGCATTTCCGGGTCGATCACGATATCCCTCACCGGCCCCTGAACACCGTTAATATGGCCTGAAACGACCTTTATCTTTACCCCATCCTCAAGCAACACTTCCGGTATATCAGCCGCCTTCACGTCACGATAGCGCGGCGCCATCATTTTCTTTTCAGCGGGCAGGTTAGCCCAGAACTGGAAGCCCCACATCATCCCTGTCGGGCTTTTTTGAGGCATTTCCTGGTGAATGATGCCGCTGCCGGCCGTCATCCACTGGACATCGCCGGAGCTGATCACTCCTTTGTTGCCCATGCTGTCAGCATGCTCGACAAGACCATTGAGAACATAGGTTATCGTCTCTATGCCCCGGTGTGGATGCCATGGGAAGCCAGCCAAATACTCCGCCGGGTTGTCGGTATGAAAGTCATCCAGCATCAGCGCGGGACACGGGGGACGTTGCTCACTAATCAACTATTGCCTCCAATCCACTCTGCTACTATCATCCACACATGCCACGCCAACCACGTCTTGACATACCACACGTCCTGCATCACGTCATAGTTCGCGGGATTGAGCGCCGTGATATTTTCGCTGATGACGCTGACAAGCTGCGCTTTGTGGCAAGCATGTCAGCACTGCTCACCAAAAGCGCCACCAAGTGTTATGCCTGGGCGCTCATGTCGAACCACTTTCACCTGCTGCTCATGCCGACCGGAGTATCCCTTTCCGAAACAATGCGGCGCCTGCTCACCGGTTATGCTGCCTATTTCAACCGGAAACACAACCGCAATGGGCATCGGGGGACACGGGAGAAAATGCGGGACACTCCCCATATTAAACGCACTCGACCTCCTATGAATCCTCCGCGCCACTCTTCACAACTCCAGCAACATCCGCGCTTGGCGATGCAGCTCTGCGTTGGCCAGCGCCGCGACCTTCTTTTTGACCGCCCGCGAATAGTACTCCTTTTCGGTTTTAGTCAGCGGCAGGCCGTCCAGTTTCTTGCGGAACAGCTCTTTCTGCTTGGGAGAAAACATCTGCGACAGGGCATACTCAAGGGACAGCTCATCGTAGGCACCTTGCCGCTGCCTGCTTTTTTCTGCATATTATATTTCTTATTATTGACAACACAATCTAATTGTATATAATGAGTTACACTATGCCATCAAAACCACCTATCATAGCCAGTGTTGCAGCAGAGCATCTGATTGCCTTGGGGCAGCAGATTCGTGCCCATCGCAAGGCTCTGCGGATCAGCGCAACTACGGCGGCAGAAGCTGCGGGCATGTCGCGGGTGACGTTGCACCGCATTGAAAAAGGAGAACCGGCGGTGACCATGGGGGCCTACATGAATACCATGGCTGCGTTGGGCTTGAACTTCGGACTGATTACGGCTACAGAGCCGATCGAGGCGCATCCTGCCGAGCACCGGGAAGGCTGGATACCGGCACGGATTCGCCTGATTGACTATCCGCAGCTCAAGCAACTTGCCTGGCAACTTCAAGGAACAGAGACCCTGTCGCCAAAAGAGGCCTGGGACATCTACGAGCGCAATTGGCGGCATCTGGATGAGCCGGCCCTGACAGTGAACGAGCAGCAGCTGATCGATGCGTTGCGCGTGGCATTTGGCGGTGGCAACAGCCATGTTTGAGCGTCCCCTCCACAAACTTATCGCCAGGGTTCTCGGCGCCCTGAACGGAAATCTGCTGAAGGAGCACTGCTGCCTGTTCGGTGGCGGAACAGCAATCGCGCTACGTTTCGGTGAATATCGCGAATCAGTTGACATCGACTTTATACTGTCGGACGTGAGCCACTACCGAAGCTTGCGTCAATTACTGATGGGGGCCAATGGTGTCAATGCCATCTTGCTGCCCGGGCAACCGTCATTGTCGCAGATGCGCGATATTCGGGCTGATCAATACGGCATCAGAACAATTCTCTCGGTGGATGGGCAGCCCATCAAATTCGAGATCATATTGGAAGCGCGTATCGAGCTGGCTGCACCAACTGCAAAAGATGCTATCTGTGGCATTGCCACCCTGACGGTTATGGATATGCTGGCAAGCAAACTCCTGGCGAACTCCGACCGTTGGGCTGACGATGGAGTTTTTAGCCGGGATCTGATTGACATTGCCATGATGCAGCCCAGGTTACCCTTGTTGCGCCAGGCAATAGCAAAAGCAGAAAAAGCTTACGGACAATCGGTCCGTGTTGATCTGGATAAAGCCATTCACCAGATTCTAGAGCGGCAGGGATGGCTTGAGCGCTGCATGCAGGCGATGTCCATGACTCTGCCGAAAGCGCTGGTCTGGCAGCAGGTGCGCAATTTGCACAAGACTTTGTCGGCATGCAAGCAAGAACCATGAATGGTCATCTAAATTACTTCTGCAATTGTAGTTGCCAGCGGTGTCGTTGGCCGCCCAATCAGTGCGCTGAGTTGATGGCTTTCGTCAAATAACGCTCCATTTGAGGCGTCTGTATCTGAATTCGCAAGCAATTCAGCGACCGGTTCAGGCAATCCCACTGTTAAAAGCAGTTGTTTATATTCGGACTCCGGCAGGTTTACATAACCGGTATTTTTCCCGGACTGACGGGCGATTTCCGCTGCAAACTCCGTCAGGGTGTAGTGTGTGTCGCCAGCCAGCTCATAGATGCGGCCAGCCTGGTTCTCGGCAGTCAACACCGTGGCTGCTGCTTCGGCATAATCAGCACGTGCAGCTGACGAAATTCTGCCGGCGCCGGCACAGCCATACACATTTCCGTGCTCCAGTGCCGAGGGGGCTCCGGCAGCATAATTTTCGGTATACCAACCGTTACGCAGCAGCACATAGGGAATTCCGGATGCCCTGATAAATGCTTCCGTTGCTCTGTGTTCTTCGGCAAGCCCGAGTGAAGACGAATCTGCATGGAGAACACTCGTGTAAACCAATAACTTCACACCCGACCGTTTTGCCGCCTCAATGACAGTTTTATGTTGCGCAAATCGCTGCCCAAGCTCGCTGGATGAAATCAACAAAAGTTTGTCAGCGCCTTTGAGGGCTTCATCCCATGTTTCAGGCAATGAATAATCAGCGTGGCGCAGCTGCACACCCAGGTTCGCCAGATCCATGGCTTTGTCAATATTGCGCACGGCAGCAACGATGCCGGATGCAGGTACTTTTTTCACAAGTGACTCCACGACCAAACGACCTAATTGCCCGGTAGCTCCAGTTACGACTAACATAATGATACTCCTTTCAGCGGTGATTGATTTGTTGTACAGACAAACCATATCAGCTATGATTACTAAAAGTAAGTACGCACAAAAAGGTAAGTGTCATGAAAAATTCTGAAACCACAATATTATCCGAGCAGATGCGGCGTGGAGAATTATTTGCCGTTCAATGCCCGTCACGAAAAATTCTGCAACATGTCACCAGCCGCTGGGGGGTACTCGTGTTAGTTGCCTTAATGGAAGGCACGCATCGGTTCAGTGATTTACGCCGCAAGGTTGGTGAAGTAAGCGAGAAGATGCTGGCACAAACACTTCAGTGCCTTGAAAAGGACGGTTTCATCAGCCGGGTGTCCTTTCCCGTCGTACCGCCCCATGTTGAATATACTTTGACACCACTTGGAATGGATATCGGCCAGAAAGTCGAGGCTCTGGCTGACTGGATAGAAACAAATTTGCCGCAAATTCTGGCGGCTCAGCAAAAAAGCTGATCATCCAGTTTAATATACGGGAGAACATATGGCTAACCTGTTTGAATCTACCACCATAAAAAGTCTAAATCTCAGAAACCGCTTTATCAGATCTGCAACCTGGGAAGGCATGGCTGATGATTGCGGAGCCTGCACACCACAACTGACAGACTTTTTTGCGCGCTCGCTCGAGGCGAAGTCGGTTTGATCATAACTGGCCATGCCTATTTACACGATACCTTACGGAACGTTGTTCCCTAAAAAAAACAAGACCGGTTTCATCTACACCATGAATGTTCCGGAAGAATGGAGCTAGGAGTTTGGCTACGAACAGATCTTCAATACCAATGAGCGCTATGTGGAGATGCTCCTTGGTTCTGCCGATACATTGTGTGCTTTTGACACTTGTCAGGTTGACGATTATTCAATAAGTAGTGATCGAAAGCTTCGATCCGATTTATAAAGCTAAACGTCGCACAGAGGTATTACCGCTGGAATGTCAACGTGCCTTTGAGTTGGGGCAACGGGTGGCAGGGGCTGAGATCATAGCAGCCTAGTCGTAAAGAGTGGTTGCTCGGTGCTTGCAAAAAAAAGACTGGTTGCTGAGGTGTTGAGCTAAACTTAACGACCGCCAGTTCTACTCGATTCCTACTTTCAACAATCGAACTGTACATGACCAGGGTAAACTGATACATTTCAGCCATATTCACTCAAGCCGCACATCGCGCGGTACAAATTTCGGTACAAGGTTTTGTACTAAAATGCTCCAGAGCTTAGGGAGCTGAGCTGAAAAGGATAACTAATTCATATAGTTATGTGGCTAAAAAATGTGGTCCGGACACGGTTTAATTTCCCGCCACCTCCACCATTTAACAGTCCGGCATCATCCGGATAAAACCGAAAGCCCTTGAGAAATCAAGGGCTTTTTCTTTTGATCCTCATCGTTTTATCGAACCTGCTGATCGCCTATCGCCCTATCATTCTTCACGCTGGTGCTTGTTCACCAGAAAACACAGAAAATACGGGAATCGCATATTGAAATACGTATTCTTTAATACCTGGTTTGTTATGGTAAAATGAAGCAGGAGGATTAATGCCATGTCAACTGAAGCAGAAGTAGCCATGCTGATGTTACGACTCCTGATAGACAGGCCAAAAGAACTGCAGAAGGTTATGGATTACCTACGAGATGAAGTAATGCTGCGGAAGGCAATTCTTGAGGTCGGGAATAAGGACGTCGCAACCAGAGAAGAAATAATACGTGAATTTGAGGATAAATACGGGTTGATCGTAACGTTTTCCGATGATGAATCGGATAAAAAAGCCAAAGCAATTAGAGCCGACAATATATCCAGCGGGGTGATTGGGTTACCTACTGGAGCAATGTTTAAAATCGACTAAAATGCTATTGGTGTATCAACTTCGTAGATTCTGTTTGGAGAGTGGACTACGGCAAAGTTCAGGGAGTTGCGGCAATTTGCGGGAGGTATTGCGCATGCGGCTTAGCGATCCGGCATTCAACCGTCAATCAAAAAGGCCCTGATTTCTCAGGGCCTTTTTGATAAATCCGGGTTGTGCCGGATATTTAACTGGTGCGGTGGAATGGAATCGAACCATCACGGAGTTGCCCCCGCCAGCCCCTCAAGCTGGTGCGTCTACCAGTTCCGCCACCACCGCAAGCAGAGTACACAAAATACTGTGTACGAACATATTATTTTTTAACTATACGACAGACGGTGTTTCTAACACAGCTGTCCGGTTTTATCAAGTGAAAATATTATTTTTTCTGTACGGGAACTGAAGGAGAAACAGGTGCAGGAACCGAATCCGTCTTCTGTTGAACTGGTGCTGCAGCCGGTGCCTGAACAGGAGCGGCCTTCCCTTTGCCGGACATCATTGATGAAGACGAGGGCTGTCCGGAAACATACGCTAAAGTCAATGAAGTCAGCATAAAGATAACAGCGGCGCTGGTAGTTAATTTACTCAGGAAAGACGTTCCGCCGCCTGCACCAAAAACAGACTGGCTGCCACTGCTACCGAAAGAGGCTCCCATTTCAGCGCCTTTTCCAGATTGCAGCAGTACGACACCAATCAAAAACAGACTAACGAGTACATGTAAAATTGTAAGAGCAATTGTCATACCAGATCCCCTAGCAACGTTTTAAAGAGAAAATTTATAGCACAGCGATTTACATACTGTAAAGTTCTAAATGAAGATGAGCATAATTCCGGAGTGCACAGGGCTGAACTCAGACGTTAAAAGCAGCTATTGCTGCAAAGGGTTCTGCTTTAAGGCTTGCTCCGCCAACGAGCGCGCCGTCTATATCCGGCTGAGCCATCAAGCCTTTAACGTTATCCGGCTTTACGCTGCCGCCATAGAGAATGCGTACGGCATCAGCCACTGACTGATTGAACAGTCGGGCAATTAATTGACGGATAAAGATGTGTACCTCCTGGGCCTGAGCATCACTGGCGGTCTTACCGGTTCCAATTGCCCATACCGGCTCGTATGCGATAACAATTTTAGCAAAGTCATCTGCCGTAAGCCCCGCCAAGCTGCCTTTAATCTGAGTTTCAATGACTGAAAATGTTTGATTCGATTCCCGTTCGGCCAGCAACTCCCCGACACAGACGATAGCACTTAGCCCGGCGGCGATGGCAGCTTTGGCTTTCTTGTTGACAGTCAGATCTGTCTCACCGAAATACTGACGACGCTCTGAATGTCCGATAATCACGTGACTGCAGCCGGCGTCTTTCAACAGCCCAGGTGCAACTTCACCTGTAAAAGCGCCCTCTTCTTCCCAGAAACAGTCCTGGGCGGCCAGTTTGATATTTGAACCTGCAATAGCATCGGAAACGCGGCTCAATGCCGTGAAGACCGGTGCTACAACGACTTCTACACCCTTATTGTTAGCCACAAGCGGCTTAAGCTCATTTACCAGCGCAACAGATTCACCGATAGTTTTAAAGAGTTTCCAGTTTCCAGCAATAACCGGCATTCGCATCTGATTCCCCTTTTTATTTATTATTAACTTCGAGCGCGTTGACTCCGGGCAGAGTTTTCCCTTCCAACAGCTCCAGGAAGGCACCTCCGCCGGTTGAAATATAGCTGACCCTGTTTTCAACTCCTGCCTTGCGTACGGCAGAATCGGTATCGCCCCCGCCGATGATGGTTGTGGCAAAACAGTTGGCAACCGCCTCCGCCATCGCAAATGTACCGCGGCAAAAGGCATCCATTTCAAAAACGCCCATCGGACCGTTCCAGATGACGGTTTTTGCGTCACGCAAGGTTTCTGCGAACAGGGTGGTTGTTGCCGGTCCAATATCAAGTGCCATCCACCCTGCCGGGATTTCCTGGGCAGTAGTGATAAAGTTGGTTGCAGTGGCTTCAAAAGCGTTGGCAACGACACAATCCACCGGCAGATAGAACATGACGCCCTTTTTACGCGCAGTTTCCATAATGGTACGAGCCGTCGGTATCAGTTCGTCCTCTACCAGTGATTTACCTACGTTGTACCCCATGGCCTTCAGGAAAGTAAATGCCATTCCGCCGCCGATAACGACCTTATCAACCTTGTTAATAAGCGTTTCAAGGACTTCAAGCTTCCCGGACACCTTGGCGCCGCCAAGTATTGCTACCAGCGGCCTGACAGGATTCTGCATGGCCTTGTCAAAGAAAGTCATTTCATTTCTCATCAGAAAGCCGGCGGCTATAACAGGTATATGCTTGGTTATGGCTTCGACTGACGCATGAGCGCGATGTGACACGGCAAAAGCATCATTGACGTAAACATCAAAGCTGTTGGCAAGCTTTGCAGCAAAGTCGTCATCATTTTTTTCCTCACCGGGATAAAAACGGACATTCTCAAGCATGACCGCCTCACCAGGTTTCATGGCATTTACTAGCTTATCCACTTCAGACCCGAAACAGTCAGGAGCCTGGACCACCGGCTTGCCAAGTAATTCAGAGAGACGGGCTGTGGCGGGAGCCATGCTGTATTTGGCCTTTTTTTCGCCCTTAGGGCGACCGAGATGGGAAGCCAGAACGACCTTGGCCCCCTGCTCCAAGGCGTATTTTATTGTAGGAACGGCCCCAACTATACGGGTATCTTCGGTAATAACGCCCTTATCATCCTGGGGCACGTTAAAATCCACGCGAATGAAAACCTTTTTCCCCTTCAGATCCTTAATTTCATCGATATAACGAATCGACACAGTTTACCTCCTGTCAAATATTTAATCTCAAGTAAGTGGCAAAAAAAAGAGGGGGAATAATCCCCCTCTCCTTCTAAAAATTATTTGTTATTTTTTTGAAGCGATCAAGCGGAAGAGATCAACTACCCTGTTTGAAAAGCCGCACTCATTATCGTACCAGGAAAGTATCTTCACCATATTATCGCCGATAACCTTTGTGCATGATGCATCAACAATCGATGACAGAGGATTGCCATTGAAATCGATTGAAACAAGTGGCGCTTCTTCAAAGCCTAAAATACCTTTGAGGGCTCCCTTGGATGCTTTTTTGAGCGCTGCGTTAACTTTAGCGGCGTCAGCCTTTTTAGTCAAAGTAACGACCAAGTCAACAACCGAAACATTCGGAGTTGGTACGCGGATGGCCATGCCGTCCAGCTTGCCTTTAAGTTCAGGCAAAACGAGAGAGACCGCTTTGGCGGCTCCGGTGGTTGTCGGAATCATAGACATGGCTGCAGCTCTGGCGCGGCGCAGATCCTTATGTGGGAGATCAAGGATGTTCTGATCATTTGTATAGGAGTGAACCGTAGTCATCAACCCCTTCTCGATGCCGAATGTATCAAGCAGAACTTTCGCTACCGGAGCAAGGCAGTTGGTCGTACAGGACGCATTTGAAATAATGAAATGTTTTTTAGGGTCATAGAGATTGTCGTTAACACCCATTACGATTGTTATGTCTTCATTGGTTGCCGGAGCTGAAATAACTACCCTCTTTGCGCCAGCCTGGATATGCATTCCGGCCTTTTCCTTGGAGGTGAATATTCCGGTTGATTCAAGCACAACGTCAATCTTGTCTTTTTTCCATGGGAGTTCGGCCGGATTTTTCACAGCATAGATTTTTATGGCCTTACCGTTGATTATCAGCTGGTTATCTTTTGCCTCTACCGTGCCTGGAAAGGTGCCATGTACGGAGTCATACTTGAAAAGATGTGCCAGGGTAGCTGCGTCAGTAAGATCATTAATCGCCACGAACTCGATGTTTTTGTCTTTGCTGGCTGCTCTCAGCACCATTCTTCCGATCCTGCCAAATCCGTTGATTGCAACTCGTAACGCCATTACTGCCTCCTAGATTGAAAGATGTCCTGCACTCTCACCGTGTATACGGTAAAATCTTTTCCAAATAATAGAGCATAATAACAAATCGTCAACCATATTTCAGTATGATTTAAAAAAAAGAATTATGTACATACAACTTAATTTTTGGAAAAGCATATAAAGAGCCATCCTTTCGGGGGCTTTTTCATTGTTTTACGAACATAAGAAATGCTATTTTAGCAACCTGAATTGAATTTCAAAATGAAGGAATAGGCAACTTAATCCATGGTTATTTTTCCAAATGGAATACAGACAGAGACCGTCATTTTCGACTTTGACGGGGTTATTGTAGATACGGAGCCGCTTCACTATGCGGCTTTCCAGCGGACATTGGAGCCGCTAGGTCTTCATTTCACCTGGCAGGAATACGTTGAGACCTATATAGGCTTCGATGACAGGGACGCATTCAGACACGCCTTTTCCTCGAAAGGGACGATGCTCATTCCGGACAAATTACACTCTCTTATTGAACAAAAAGCATCCTTCTTTCAGGAAATCATCCGGTCGGACGTCTCTGCATATCCAGGTGTATTGGAGCTGATTTTTTTTCTGCATGCGCAAAAAATTCCGTTGGCAATATGCAGCGGCGCTCTCAGGTCTGATATTGATCCAATCCTGGCAATGCTCGGCATCTCAGACTATTTTGACGTTATTGTAACTGCCGACGATGTCGCAGTAAGCAAGCCTGATCCTGAATGTTACCAACTTGCTTTCCAGCGGCTGCAGTCTGCTCACAATTCCATCTCAAAAAACGCAACTATTGCTATAGAAGATACTCCTGCCGGGATATCCGCTGCCAAGGCGGCAGGATTAATGGTGTGTGCCGTAACCAACAGCTATCCCGCCGACAGACTCGACCAGGCTACATTTGTCACGGACTCACTGTCGTCGCTCATCTAATCTCATACGCAGACAGATCGTTTTATCTCATTACTGCTTCCGAATTTGCAGTTCGTCATCTTCGCAACCTTGACCGAAGCCGCTATTCCTGTTATTACTTACATTTCTTTGGCACCAAACAATCAGACTCCCCATCCGGAGGTACATGCGTGACATTTCAAGATCTTATCCTTTCCCTACAGGGCTATTGGGCCAAACAGGGCTGCATCATCCAGCAGCCATATGACACGGAAAAGGGTGCCGGCACATTCAATCCGGCCACATTTCTGCGCGTACTAGGCCCGGAACCATGGAACGTAGCCTACGTGGAACCGTCACGACGCCCCACCGACGGGCGTTACGGTGAAAACCCCAACCGGCTGCAGCATTACTATCAGTTTCAGGTCATCATGAAGCCATCGCCACTCAATATTCTTGACCTGTACCTGGATTCGCTCCGCTCTTTCGGGCTTGATCCTGCCAAGCATGATATCCGCTTTGTCGAAGACGACTGGGAATCGCCGACTCTGGGCGCCTGGGGACTGGGGTGGGAAGTCTGGCTGGACGGGATGGAAATCACCCAGTTTACCTACTTCCAGCAGGCCGGCGGGATCGACCTGAAACCGATTCCATCGGAAATCACCTATGGCTGCGAACGCATCGCCATGTACCTGCAGGGGGTAGACAACGTCTATGACCTGGAGTGGGTCAAGGGGATAAAATACGGCGACATCCATCATGAAAGCGAAGTCGAGTTCTCGCGACACAACTTCGAAGAGGCGGATGTTGACATGCTGCTGCAGCTCTTCACCATGTACGAAAAAGAGTGCCTGCGCCTGGTTGAGAAGGAGCTGGTGCTGCCGGCATACGATTACGTCATGAAGTGTTCCCACACTTTCAACCTTCTTGATGCCCGCGGGGCGATTTCAGTCACCGAACGCGCTTCCTACATCGGTCGCGTTCGCGGCGTAGCCCGTGTCTGTGCAGAGGGATATCTGCGGATGCGTGAACGTCTGGGCTTCCCACTGCTGAAAGGAGGTATTGCCTGATGAACACCAAAGAACTTTTTCTTGAAATCGGTTGCGAAGAGATTCCGGCCGGATTCATACCGCGCGCCACTGCGGATATGGAAGCAATCATAACCAAAGAACTTGCTCTTGCCCGCCTCTCGTTTACCGAGATAAAAACGCTGGCAACACCACGACGACTGGTGCTGGTAGTAAAGGGTATCCCGGCAATTCAGCCGGACGCTGAGCTCACGGCTACCGGGCCGTCAATTAAAGCTGCCTACGATGCTGAAGGCAAGCCGACCAAGGCCGCCGAAGGCTTTGCCCGTGGCCAGGGAGTTGATGTTGCTGCCCTGCAGACAATTACTACTGATAAGGGCGAATATCTGTTCGTCAGCAAACAGGTAACCGGCCGGCCTACCTATGAGCTGCTGACTGAGTTGCTTCCGGCGTTGGTCGCAAACATCCCCTTCAAAAAGTCAATGCGCTGGGGAGACCAGGAGGTGCGGTTCGCCCGGCCGATTCACTGGATCGTGGCGCTGTTCGACGGCACAATTGTACCGTTCTCTTTCGGTACGGTTGAGAGCGGCAAAGTCTCACGCGGGCACCGTTTTATGGCCAACACCCCCTTCCCGGTAAACAATTTTGTCCATTATCTGGATGAATGTGAGCGGCATTTTGTCATCCCGGATCCGGAAAAGCGCAAAGAGATCATTAGGCGTGAAACACACCGGGTCGCTGTCGCTGCCGGTGGTCATCTGCTGCCCGATGAAGAGCTGCTGGAACAGGTAACGTATCTGGTTGAATATCCAAGTGCCGTTCATGGCACCTTCTCCTCCGAATTCCTGAAGGTTCCCAAAGAGGTTCTGATTACCTCGATGCGTAGCCATCAGCGCTATTTTTCCATTGTTGACGCCGACGGAGGATTGCTGCCCGGCTTTATTACCATCAACAACACTCTGACCGAAGATCCCTCGGTTGTCGTCAAAGGGAACGAGCGTGTTCTGCGTGCCCGTTTATCCGATGCCCGCTTTTTCTTTGAAGAGGATAAAAAAGTACGCCTGGACGAACGGGTGGAATCGCTCAAAAAGGTCGTCTACCAGCAGAAGCTGGGTACCTCCTTTGAGAAGATGGAGCGCTTCAGGTCGCTGGCTGAAGGATTGGCCGACCAGATAAATCCAGCCATCAAGAGCCAGGCCTCACGCGCTGCATGGCTCTGCAAAGCCGACCTGGTTTCGGGTATGGTGGGCGAATTCCCCGAGGTACAAGGGATCATGGGGCGTGAGTATGCCCTGCTGGAAGGTGAAAGTACTGAAGTTGCCAATGCCATTGCCGAACATTACCTGCCTACTCAGGCAGGTGGAGAGCTTCCCGCATCAGATTGTGGTGCTTTTGTCTCCATAGCCGACAAACTGGATACGATCTGCGGCTGCTTCGGAGTCGGGCTGATCCCTACCGGCGCCGCAGACCCGTACGCCCTGCGGCGCGCAACCATCGGCATTATTGCCATCATTCTTGAAGAGGGATACCGCCTGTCGTTGAGTTCGCTGATAGACGAGTCATTGACGCTTCTGTCCGCTAAATTAACCCGCCCGAAAGAGCAGGTTGCAGGCGATGTGCTGGAATTTTTCCGGGCCCGGTTTGTCAATCTGCTGGGAAGTTCTTATGCGCCTGATGCTGTTGATGCCGCTATCGCTGCCGGTTTCGTTGACCTGGTCGACGTAAAGGCCCGTATTGTTGCACTGGCAGAATTTAAGACGCACCCGGACTTTGAACCGTTAACAGTGGCATTCAAACGCGTCGGCAACATCATCAAAGATGGTATCGACGCTCCGGTTGACCCAGCGCTCTTCCAGGATGATGCGGAAGGCGGATTGTACGAAGCGACACAGAGAGTAAAGAGTGCGGCAGAGGGATTAATATCGTCCGGTGCATGGCTGGATGCCCTGACCGAGATCGCAACATTGCGCGGACCGGTAGACAGCTTCTTCGATAAAGTAATGGTCATGGCTGAAGATCAACGGGTGAGAACAAACCGCCTGGCTTTGCTGACTACCATCGCCCGCATGTTCGGCAAAATTGCCGATTTTTCAAGGCTTGCTTAACCACCGACCTTACAGGAGCTACAAATGTCGTTTACCGTTCGTATCATCTTCGGGAATGCCCTGGGAATAGTTTTGACCGTCGCATCCATGGCACTCCTCAATCCCAAGGGAGATCTTCTTATTTCAATTGCTATCGGCACAGTACTGCTGATTGCAACATCTGTCATTCTCGGTTTGCTCAGCAGCAGCGCCTTCAGGCCGTTGGCCGGCATTGTGACGGCACTCGAAAAGGCTGCTGCCGGCGATCTGTCCATCCGGGCCGACGTAACCGGCGGCGGTGAATTTGCACGCTTGGCCACCGCCTTCAACACCATGATGACCGATATGAACAAAGCCATGCGCCAGTTCTTTGCAGTTGCTGATACGGTGCGCGACTCCGTGGTGCTGGTCCGGTCCACAACCGATGCCATGGCTTCAGCTGCCGAAGATGTCGCCATTCAGGCCAGCACTATCGCCACAGCCAGTGAAGAGATGTCGGCCACCTCCGGCGACATTGCCCGCAACTGTCTCTATGCCGCTGAAAGCGCCCAGAAAGCGACAGACCAGACTCACAGCGGTTCTCAACTGGTTCAGAGCAGCTCCCGTCTGATGGAGAATATCGCGCAGCGCGTAAATGTATCATCCCAAACGGTTGAAGGTCTGGGACAACGCTCGGATCAAATCGGTGCGATCGTCAACACGATTCAGGACATTGCTGATCAAACCAATCTTCTGGCGCTGAACGCAGCTATCGAAGCTGCAAGGGCCGGCGAACAGGGGCGTGGGTTCGCGGTAGTTGCCGACGAGGTTCGAGCTCTTGCAGAGCGCACGACCAAGGCGACAAAAGAGATCGCCGCCATGATCAAAACAATTCAGAATGAAACACAGAGTGCTGTCAGCTCCATGTCCGAAGGTGTTGATGAAGTCAAACGGGGTACGGCTGAAACGACCCGTTCCGGTGAAGCTCTGGAGGACATTCTCAACAAGATCAATGACCTGACCATGCAGATCAGCCAGGTGGCAACCGCCGCCGAAGAACAGACGGCTACGACGCAGGAGATCACCAACAATATCCAGATGATCACCGATGTTGTGAATCGCAATGTAGAAAACTCCCGCAGCACAACACAGGCCACCACCACCCTGGCCAGAGAGGTTGACAGCCTGCATGAATTGGTCGGTCATTTCCGCCTGTCAAAGGCACTGGAGTGGGACGCATCGTTTGCGACCGGCGTTTCGAAATTCGATGAGCAGCACAAAGTTCTCTTCAATATGGTCAATGATCTGGCCGATGCCATGCAGCAAAAAAAGAGCAAAGAGGCTGTTGGTCGTGTGCTGAACGGTTTGGCGGAGTACACAATCAATCACTTTGCCGATGAAGAGCGCAACTTCGCTCAGACTCATTATCCTGAAGAGACCCAGCACAAGGCCCTGCACAAGAAGCTGCTTGATCAGGTCACCGATCTGATCGGGAAGTTCAATGCTGGCGAACCTCTCATAGCCCAGGATGTAATTAATTTCCTGCAGGATTGGCTGATCAATCATATCAAGGGAGCCGACAGGCGCTATGGTCCGCACCTTAACAAGAGCGGTATAAAATGATAGCTATTATCGACTACGGCATGGGCAACCTCCGCTCCGTGCAAAAAGGGTTTGAGAAGATCGGCAGCGAGGCGATTATTACCGACGACCCGCAGGTTGTACTTCAGGCCGAACGGGTCGTATTGCCTGGTGTCGGCGCGTTTCGCGACTGCATGCACAACCTGGAACAGGGAGGGTTTGTCGAGCCGATCCTGAAGGTCATTGCCGAGGGAAGGCCGTTTCTGGGAATCTGCGTCGGAATGCAGCTGCTGTTCAGTGACAGTGTGGAGTTTGGTCTGTATAGCGGCTTGAATGTCATCCCCGGTCATGTGCTTCGCTTTCCGGACCAGATGACGGTGGCGGGCGAAAAGTTGAAAGTTCCGCAGATGGGCTGGAACCAACTTTCGTTCAAACGGCGCCCGCCGATTTTTGAGGGGGTCGCTGACGGCAGCAACGTCTATTTTGTCCACTCCTATTACGCCAAGCCGGATGACAGCAGTGTGATCGCAACAACTACCGACTACGGCATCGAATTCTGCTCATCAGTCTGGAAGGACAATGTTGTCGCCACCCAGTTTCACCCGGAAAAATCGCAGGCAATCGGCCTGCAGATCCTGAAGAATTTTGCGGAGCTAAAATGATCGTAATTCCTGCCATAGATTTGAAAGAAGGAAAATGCGTCCGCCTGGAACAGGGGCTGATGGATAAAGATACAGTATTCAACGACAACCCCGGGGCACAGGCTCTTGCCTGGCAGGACGAGGGCGCCGAACTGCTGCATATCGTCGACCTTGACGGTGCCTTTGCCGGCCAGCCGAAGAACCGGGGAGCCATTGAGGCAATTCTGAAGTCCATCACTATTCCGGCACAACTGGGAGGCGGTATCCGTGATATAGCCACAATTGAGGCGTATCTGTCGCTGGGACTTTCCCGCGTCATCATCGGCACTGCAGCGCAGCGGAACCCTGAACTGGTCCGCGAAGCTTGTGCAAAATTCCCAGGGCGGATCGTGGTCGGCATTGATGCCAAAAACGGAATGGTGGCGGTTCAGGGGTGGGCCGAACTGACCGACATCACAGCCGTTGAACTGGCCCGTAAATTTGAGGATTTTGGTGTCACAGCACTTATCTACACCGACATTGCCCGGGACGGTATGCTGCAAGGGCCAAATCTGGAGGCGACCAAAGCACTGGCTGAGGCTGTTTCGATCCCTGTGATAGCTTCCGGTGGCGTCTCAAGCCTGAAGGACATTGAAAATCTGATGGCAATTGAGTCCTGTGGAATATCCGGCGTCATCACCGGTAAAGCCGTCTATACAGGTGCAATCAAGTTGAGCGAAGCGATAGCGCTCACAAAGGGACGAAGCTAGAAATGCTTACTAAACGTATTATTCCCTGTCTGGATGTAAAAGGTGGCCGCGTCGTCAAGGGGGTTCAGTTTCTGGAATTGCGTGATGCCGGAGATCCGGTCGAGATTGCTGAGCGCTACGATCTGGAGGGGGCAGATGAACTGACCTTTTTGGACATTACTGCTTCCTCCGATCAGCGGGATACCATAGTTGATGTCGTACGACGTACCGCTGAGCGGGTATTCATGCCGTTAACCGTCGGTGGCGGAATCCGCTGTGTTGATGATATCCGCCGCCTGCTCAATGCCGGCGCGGATAAAACCTCCATTAACACTGCTGCGGTTGACCGGCCCGACTTTGTCCGTGAAGCCGCCGAACGTTTCGGCTCGCAGTGCACTGTAGTGGCAATCGACGCTCGTCGGGTACCTGGCGAAATACGGTGGGAGGTGTATACACATGGTGGCCGCAAACCAACCGGGCTTGATGTCGTCGAGTGGGCTGTCAGGATGGAAGCGTACGGATCAGGCGAGATTCTCTTGACAAGCATGGATTGCGACGGCACCAAGGACGGCTATGATCTGGAACTGACTCGTGCCGTAGTGGACGCAGTTTCAATACCGGTTATCGCTTCCGGCGGCGTTGGCAATCTGGAGCATCTCTATGACGGTTTTACGACAGCAGGGGCCAGTGCCTGTCTGGCTGCTTCGATTTTTCACTATCGGGAATACACTATAGGACAGGCAAAGGAATATCTCCGGGATAAAGGTGTAGAGGTTCGATTATGACAAACGAAAGCGACATTCTCCAGGCTGTCTATCAGGTCATACTAGACCGCAAGAGCAATCCAACTGACAGTTCCTATACATCTTCCCTTATGCGCGGTGGAATTGACAAGATCCTCAAAAAAATAGGCGAGGAAGCTACAGAAGTAGTCATTGCCGGCAAAGGTGGCATCCATGATGAAATTGTCTATGAATCAGCCGATCTTATCTTTCATCTCCTTGTTCTACTCGGGCATCAGAACATTCCGCCAGATGCGGTATACAATGAGTTGCGACGAAGATTTGGTACGTCAGGCATTATAGAGAAGGCTGCCCGCATCGAAACAACTTAGTCCTTGACCTTCTCAAACATTTGGTTATTGACAATGTTGCCCAATATGCTATTGTACACAACTCTCAATTTTTCTATTGATGACAACATATTAATTTACTAGGATAATAAAAAACGGGGGGGTGATTTTACATGCCGGGAGTAAAAATAAAGGATAGCGAACCGTTTGAAATGGCACTGAAAAAGTTTAAAAAGCAGTGCGAGAAAGCGGGCATTCTCTCAGAAGTCCGTAAACGTGAGCATTTTGAAAAGCCAAGTATCAAACGCAAGAAGAAGGCAATCGCAGCTCGCAAACGCGCCCTCAAGAAACAGCGTAAAATGATCGACTAGTTTCCCGCTAATTTCAGGGGTCAGGAACAACAGTATGACATTAAAAGAACAGTTAAACGATGCGATGAAAGCAGCCATGAAGGCGCGGGACACCCTGCGCCTTTCGGCTGTTCGCATGGTGCGTGCAGCGATTAAAAATCGTGAGATTGATGGCGGCGCAGAACTTGACGACAAGGCCGTTACTGACGTCATATCAACCATGGCCAAACAACGTCGTGAATCTATCCGGATGTATCGTGAAGGAAATCGGCTTGAACTGGCCGAGAAAGAGGAATTGGAGCTTGCTGTTCTGCTTGAATTCCTTCCAATCCAGTTGAGTACAGATGAAATTGATACGCTAGTCAGGCAGGCCATTTCCGACATTTCTGCAGCCGGAGCCAAAGATATGGGACGGGTAATGAAGGCCGTCACACCCCTTACAGCCGGCAAAGCTGATGGCAAGGTTGTAAGCGATGCTGTCCGCAGGCTACTTGCTTGAAGCACTGAAAGAATGTTCAGTAATAATCACTCGGTCAAGGGGGCTTTCATTGAGATAGCCCCTTCTTTGTAAATCGGTCGTGGCGCTACAATGAATCTTATTGACATCATCATTTTATCGGTTCTCTGTTTCTTTGCCGTCAAGGGCCTGATGAGAGGACTAGTCAATGAGGCATCTTCCCTGACTGGACTTCTGGCTGGCGGATGGCTGGCATACCGATTTCATCCTGTGCTCGCTGCACCGATAAAAAGTGCGCTTCATCTTCCTGCGCATCTTTCTTCGTTCCTTGGTTTTATCATCATACTGCTGCTTGTTGGAATCTGTGCTCATATTATCGGCAATGTCATTACAGCTGCCCTGCGGCTTGTCATGCTAGGCAGCCTGAATCGGCTGGGCGGATTACTTATCGGTGTTGCAGAGGGAGTACTATTGCTCTGCATGATTTTTAGTATTGCCACCTCGGCATTCATGCCGGAGCAAATCCGCAACAAAGTTCGTTTAACAGAGTCTGCCAACATGCTGGCACATACTGGAGATCGTTTTCTCTTGGAATGGCGCGATGCCAATGGTCGGAAGAAATGATACCTGAGGAAAAAGTACGTGAAGTTGCAGAACGGCTTTCAATTGTTGAAGTCGTTTCAGATTATGTCCCTTTGCGACGCGCTGGCAGCAATTTCGTTGGACTTTGCCCGTTTCATGCCGAGAAAAGTCCTTCATTTAATGTGAATCCTGCGCGAGAAATTTTCCATTGTTTCGGGTGTGGTGCGGGCGGTAACGCATTCTCTTTTATCATGAAGATAGAGAGCGTCAGCTTTCCCGAAGCGGTTAAACTGCTCGCCAGAAAAACCGGCATTGAAATTGAGGAGCGGCAGCTCACCCCGTCGGAAATAAAAACACAGGATGAACATGTCCAGTTTCTACGGATTAATGAACTTACGACATCCTATTACCGCTCAGTTCTTCTAAATGGACAGGAAGGGGGATCGGCGCGTCAGTACCTTGCCAGTCGCTCGGTCGAGTCCGATATCTCAGAGGCCTACCACCTTGGCTTTGCGCCAGACCGGCGCGATGGCCTGGTAAAACATCTAAAATATAACGGCGTAAATCTAGATAGTGCACTTAAGCTCGGCATAGTCCGCAAATCCGATTCCGGCTGGTACGATCTGTTCAGAAACCGATTGATCTTTCCGATCCGCGATGCACGTGGTCAAATTATTGCTTTTGCCGGACGGGTACTGGATGCATCACTGCCGAAGTATATCAACTCTCCCGAATCGCCGCTCTATCACAAGAGCTCCGTTCTTTTCGGGCTGAACATGGCATTACCCTCCATCAGAACCGGAAGTTCTGTCATTATAGTTGAGGGTTACTTCGATCACCTGGCATTGTACCGTGCCGGAGTCCATAACGTTGTCGCGACCTGCGGAACGGCTCTAACCAGCATTCACGCGGGGCTGATCAAGCGCCATGCAGAACGTGTCTATACTCTTTTTGACAGTGACAGCGCTGGGAAAAAAGCGACCATTCGCTCTATGGAGCTTTTTCTAGAACAGCGCCTTCCTGCCTATGTAATTTCATTACCGGCAGGAGATGATCCGGACAGTTTTTTGGTTGCACACTCGTCTGAAGAGTTTATTGCCCTCCGTGACAAGGCACGGCCAGCCTTCGAATATTTTGTACGCTCTCTTATGACGGAAACACCACCAGATAGCGTTGACAGTAAAGTCCGGATAATCGACGATATTGTTCCCCGTTTTCGCAAAATTGCTGACTCTGTTGAACGTGATTTATATGAGAAGGAAATATGCAGACTACTGGGAATTCCTGTCCATGCATTTCGCAAACGCATGGGGGGCGGGAATACCGTTCATCAGGACACTCCGGTAATCCAGGGAATTCCAGCAAAATCGGCAGACAATATTCAGGACACACTGCTGGCGTTATTACTGCATTACCCTGATGCACGCGAAGAAATTGTACGAACCGGCCTTGATACTCTTTTCAGCGATGATTATCTTGAACTTGCTCAATTAGTTCTTAACAGCCTGAACGGTTCAGATGGCAGCCGGATATTGAGTCAACTGGCTGAAACGCTGGAAAAACTTGAACAAAAAACACTCTTTTCCAGGATAATGGTGTCTGATGGCCATCTGGCCGGCATCGAATGGCGCGCCGTATTTGATCAGTGTACGCGAACTCATGAAAAAAAACAGCTCGCATCAATCAAAGATATTGCCGCACGCCTGGCAATACTGGATTCAAACAGTGATGAATATGGACTGCTACTTAAGCAGGCCGACAGCTTGCGCACACGAAAATCGAAACTATAAACAATAACTGCAATTTCTTTGAGGTGAGTACACATGGCTAAGAAAAACATGGATGACGTTAAACAACTGATCGATATCGGCAAGGAAAAGGGTTTTCTTACTTATGATGAGGTCAATGACATCCTCCCCCCCGACATCGCAACTGATCAAATTGATGACGTTATGGGTATGTTTGGGGATCTGGACATAGAAATTGTTGACTCCTCACAGAAAATTAAAATACCTAAAATGAAGAGCGATCTGGACGAAGATGAAGAAGCCGAGGGCGAATCTGAAGAGGTGGAATTTGAGCCCGGCTCCATTGGACGAACCAGTGATCCTGTCCGCATGTATCTGCGTGAAATGGGTTCGGTTTCTCTTCTCACCCGGGAAGGTGAAGTTGAGATCGCTAAAAGAATTGAAGATGGCGAGCGTGACGTTGCAGGCGTAATCCTTAATACGCCTATAACTGTCAAGGAAGTCCTCTCCCTGGGTGAACGGCTTCGTAAATTCCAGATGAACCCATCTGAAGTAAGCAAGGAAGTTGAAGAAGAAGAGCTTGAGGAAGATGAAGAAGATGTTCAGAAGACCAGAATACTTGAGATTATTGATGCTATTGTAGCGCAGGATCAATTATTGATTGAGATTTCTGAAACAGCGGCATCAGCTAAAACTCCTGCAAAGAAAAAAGAGCTTGAAAAGAAGTTACTTGAAGGTAAAGATCATCAGGCAGATCTTCTGAAATCACTGCGCCTAAAAGATCGGCACACCAACAAAGTTGCCGAGCGTCTTAAGGAATTATCCGGTAAAGTAGACAAATTACAAGCCGAATTATCCGATCTAGAGAAGATAATTCCTTTAGATAAACTGAAGGCACTGCTTGATAAAATGCAAAATGAAGATGAAAAATGCACGACCGAACTAAACAAACTCAAATTAGACGAAGAAGAAACCATAAAAATGGAGAAGCGGCTTCGTACTGCAGCTCGTAAGATTCAAAAAGTAGAGCAGGAATCCGGTTTCAAGGCTCGCGACCTCGCAGCTGCGCTCAAAGCTATCGAAGAGGGGGAGTGCAAGGCCCGCATCGCTAAAAGCGAACTTATTGAGGCAAACTTACGTCTTGTTGTATCTATCGCAAAAAAATATACCAACCGCGGCCTGCAATTCCTTGACCTCATCCAGGAGGGGAATATCGGCCTTATGAAGGCGGTAGACAAGTTTGAATATCAGCGTGGCTACAAATTTTCTACCTATGCCACATGGTGGATCCGTCAGGCTATTACCCGTGCCATTGCCGATCAGGCGCGAACCATTAGAATCCCTGTACATATGATTGAGACTATCAACAAACTGATACGTACCAGCCGCCAATTGGTACAGGAAAACGGGCGGGAACCATCCCCTGAAGAGATTGCAGAACGTATGCAGCTGCCACTCGACAAGGTACGCAAGGTTCTGAAGATCGCGAAAGAGCCGATCTCGCTGGAAACCCCCATTGGAGAGGAAGAGGATTCGCATCTTGGAGACTTCATCGAGGATAAAGGTGTCATCTCACCTATTGAAGCGGTCATAAAGAACAATCTCTCGGAAAGCACTGCCAAAGTGCTGGCGACATTAACACCGCGCGAAGAAAAAGTCCTCAGAATGAGGTTTGGCATTGGCGAAAAAAGTGACCACACCCTTGAAGAAGTCGGCCAGGATTTTGAAGTTACACGCGAACGTATCCGCCAGATTGAAGCGAAAGCCTTACGTAAATTGCGTCACCCCAGCCGAAGTAAAAAACTAAAGAGCTTTGTGGACTAAAACAATGAAATACTTAACCAGACACATAACTCAGCTCATTCTGTCGCTGCTCATCGTTTTTGTTTCTTTCACTCCCGGAAACTCCGCAGAGATTGATGATTCCACAGTTTTTGTAGAAGCCTTTAACGCCTATCAACAGAAAGATTACCTGTTGGCGATTGAAAAATGTGATCAATTGAATCAGGTTTTCCCTGATTCCCCCCTCAGGGATGTAACCATTCTTCTTTTAGCTCGGGCCAGTCTTAAATCCGGTAATAATGAACGCGCGGCAAAATCCACTGCTCTTTTTTCAACCGAATTTCCTGAGAGCAGTCTGAAAACGTCGTTAGAAGATGAGTTGAATGTACTTGCGAATCGCCTTCAAAAAGGGGAAGTTCTTGCGGCAGACAAAACGTTGCAAATCGCTGCAGCTAAAGTCCGCTCTGACGCACTGGCTCGTGATCGTGCTGCAAAACTGAAGTCGGAGATGGAGCGCGCAGCTAAAGCAAAGGCAGAACAAGAACGCCTTGCACGTATCAAACTGGACGAAGAGCGTCGTGAAAAGGAGCGCCTGCTAGCGGAGAAACTTGCCAGGGCTAGTATAAAAGCCGCAATAACGCTGCATGAAGGCGCTTGGAAGGTTCCTGTTGGAGGCAATGGCAGGATGCCGATCGAAATTTCCAACAAAGGAAAAAACAGCGAAGAGTTTTTACTGACAATATCAGCGGCCAAGGAATATGACGCCATATTGGCCAGAGCGGAAAAAGCTGACGAACCGATAACTCGAATTCAACTGGCTGCGGGTGAAACCTTCAAAGGAACTGTTGCGTTCAGAATGCCGGCCGAAATGGTTGATGGCCATCGTTCCGCCATGACAGTAACAATGGTATCAGCCAAATTCAGTGACATCAGTTTCCAGAAAGAGACCACTGTCATTAGCTCTGCGCCACTCGTGCGAGTTGTAGCTAAACTTGCCAAGCAAAAAGTAACTCCGGGCGAAACCCTTCGCTACCGTGTAACTGTTCTAAATGTAGGTTCATTGCCTGCCCAGAATTTGACAGTCCGGCTCCAACTACCGCCTCAGATCGATTTCCAGGGCATTCCAGACGTTTCATTCAAGCAGGAGCCCAACGGAACACTTGTATTCAAAATTGACCAGGTAGAGATCGGTAGACTGACGGAAATTAATCTGGATGTGAAAGTACGCGAAGATAGCGTTGTCGGTCAGGATTTACGGGGGCAGGTAGAGATCGTTAACGGCAGTCTGCAAAGGAAAGATATTTTTACTGCAAGCGCTTCTGTCGTACAGGCAAAGTAAACTATTCAAATATAAAATATACGGCCTCAGAGACAACATTTCTCTGAGGCCTCACCATATCTAAAGCAATGCAAGATTGTCCCGATGAATAATTACATCACCGTAGCGATAACCAAGTATATCCTCAATGTCCGAACTCTTACAGCCAACCAGACGAATTGATTCACTACTTGAATAATCAGACACTCCCCGCGCAAATTCGACGCCATCCAATCCACACAGCCTTACACACGCTCCCCGTTCGAATCGCCCTTCCACACGCATAACTCCGGATGGAAGCAGACTTTTCCCTTTTTTAAGCAGCGCATTACGTGCACCATCATCCACTATTAATTTGCCTGAAGGTTTTAGAGTATAGGCAATCCAATGTTTCCGGCGATTCAGCCCAATTGCTGAAGGCAGAAACATAGTCCCGACCTCCTCGCCCTGCAAGGCCGCAACAATTACTCCGCTCCGCTTACCGGGCACAATGATGGTCGCAACACCATTTTTACCGGATTTCTTGGCTGCGGCAACCTTGGTTGCCATACCTCCTGTACCGACAGTCGAACCGGAACCTCCGGCAGCGCGCTCCACCTCGCGAGTGATCACCTTGATAAGTGGAATCAAAGTTGCGTCCGGATGAGTGTTAGGGTCTGCACTATAAAACCCATCAATATCGGTAAGGATCAGCAGTAGATGAGCTTCGGCAACGTTAGTAACCAGAGCTGAGAGATTATCATTATCACCGAACTTGATCTCGTCTACCACAACCGTATCGTTTTCATTGATTATCGGGATTATACCAAAACCAAGCAACGCATCCAGTGTCGCCCTGGCATTAAGAAAACGTTGACGGCTTCCAAGGTCTTCGCTGGTTAAAAGCACCTGTGCGACCTTGAGATTATGTGGTGCTAAAGACCTTTCATATGCATGCATCAGACGCGTCTGACCTACTGCGGCAGCCGCCTGTTTATGCGGGATAGTTCGTGGTCTATCCGTTAGACCGAGTTCGCTTCTACCCGCTGCTACAGCACCTGATGATACAACTATGACTTCCAGTCCCTGTTGGCGCAGGCCAGCAATTTCATAACATATGTTGCCGATGACAGCCATATCCAGAGCACCCTCTGAATCGGTTAGCACTCTGCTGCCTATTTTTATTACAACTCGCTTGACTGATTTGAGTATTTCTTTCCGCATCACCATACCTCTTCAGGCTTACTCCATAGGCAACGTGCAATTTCATCAAGTAATGGTTCAATTCCTTCTCCAGTTGCAGAGGAGATCGGAAACACCTTGACTCCCTTCTCTTCGAACCAGGCTTTTATCGCTGGGAGCTCAGCTTTTGTCTGCGGCAAATCAATTTTGGTAATTACCACAATCTGCCCTTTTGAAGCTAATTCGGGGCTAAATAGCGATAATTCATTATTAATTGTCTCATATTCCGCCAGTGGATCTCGCTCCGGCATCCAGGAGATATCAACCAAGTGCAGAAGGATACCGGAACGCTCCAGATGTTTGAGAAAACGATGTCCAAGCCCCGCACCTTCATTAGCTCCTTCTATAATGCCAGGAATATCCGCCATTACAAAGGAACGGAATCCTTTATACGGTACAACCCCAAGTGATGGGACTATCGTGGTAAAGGGATAATCCGCAATCTTGGGCCGAGCTGCAGACACCTTACTGATAAGCGATGATTTACCGGCATTTGGCAGGCCAAGAAGTCCGACATCAGCCATCAGTTTCAGCTCCAGCCGCAGTTTACGTTCTTCATGCTCTTCGCCCGGCTGTGCAAATTTTGGTGCTTTGTTGGTAGCGGACGCAAAACGAGCATTCCCCTGACCTCCCCGGCCTCCTTTGAGCAATATCACTCTCTGGCCGTTCTCAGTCAGGTCCGCCAGGACATCATCGGTCTCAGCGTCCTTGACAATAGTACCAACCGGTACCCTGATCAGCAGATCGTCGCCTCCGGCACCATGCCTGTTTTTGCCCATGCCGTTATGACCATTTTCAGCTTTTTGATGCGGCCTGTGGCGCAACTCCAATAATGTTGAATGCCCTGAAGTTGCTTCAAATATTACATCGCCACCTTTACCTCCATCACCGCCGCTTGGGCCACCGAATTCAATAAATTTTTCGTGACGAAAGGCGACACAACCAGCGCCACCATGCCCTGAAGTTGCAAATAACGTTACTTCATCAATAAATTTCATCTAACTACTCCCCGTTCAGCCATGCTTGAATCACCACTAGGCGGTCGTTCCATGCTTCAGTCAGCCGCTCTTTAAGAAATGCCGTAAATAGACTATCAAACAGCTGTAGCCCCTGATCCATCAGGAACATTCGCTCATAAAAAACCGCTTCCCTTTCACTCATCTGATCAACAGTAGAATCTTTTTCAATACGTACTTGAGGACATTTTAAAGATGAAAAACCGAAGGTATCGCCTTTAAGTGTCAATTTCCAGGGGTTATCGTCCTTTTCCATGCAGATAGTTGCACTGGTAATCCGTTTGCCACCCTTGAGAGCAGATATGGCCTCCAGATAACTATCCTGGGAACCCGATACAGTGACTTTCTGAATCCCACCCTCTTCGCCCCCACCTTGAAACTGGATTTTATCATCGATCCAGGCAGAGAATTTTTCACCGGAATTCAAGTAACCAGGACAACAGACTGAGAACTCGCCCTCTCCGTTAACCCCGCGCTGCAGCAGCCATAACATGAATTCGCATCCAAGCCACTGATTGTCACGAATTAATGCGACCACTGCGGCAGAGCCGGCCTGATTGGCGGCCTCCAAAGAGTCGAGTAACTGCCCATTAAGTAATTTGCGAGCGCGCGCAAACGGATGAATAATAACAGGACTGAATCCTTCAAATGTTTTACGAAAGATATCTTCAAAACGCTCAATAACTTTGGTTCCAAGACTGTAGAGTGTAAGTATTCCACTTTTCTGATCCCACACAATATCAACGGTTGAAGGCACTGGAAGACATCTGGTCATAAGGCGCAACTGAACCTGTTCCTTAATTTCTTCACGCTTATGCTTGGGAGTACGTCGTAAATTGGAGTTTTGCGCCAGAAAAGCACCCTCCTCCCGCGCAGTATGTGATTTAAGAACAGCAGCGGGAATTTTACGCTGATCTCTGCGAAGAGAAAATACGAGATAATTATCGCGCCAAAAATCAGAAGGCACATCAAACGAAACATCATCAGGTTTATCTACCAGAGCCCATCCTTCAGCTGACTCTTCAGTGGAGTTTTCTATAGACTGAAATCCGCGATCACTCAGTTTTTTTGAAAACCACTCGAATTGATCTGTAATTGGAAATTCACCCGTTACAGAGAACTGGGTAATACTAACAGTGTTGGCATATACGCCCATAATATTGTTTCCTTTCGATTACTTGCCCAACAGTCGGACATATTCTTGTATAGATATGGAGTTGTGCCAATGCCCGCTCAACTTACCGATCTGTGAACCACCCCAAAAGAACATCACGACCAGAACAGCAAAGACAATGCCAGGCACTACGAAGCGATAAAACGCACGCATCGAAAGAGCTTCATTGAATCGACAGTGACTGATACATCGCCAACAGGCAATACATTCGGGAGAAGTAACACTTGTTTTGTGCATAACATCAATATATGTCGGGCAGACCTTGCTGCAAACGCCGCAGGACACACAACGTTCACTGTTTCGAGTGACACGTAATGGTGAAAGCGTAGCAACCAGCCCCAACAGAGCCCCGTATGGGCAGAGATAACGACAAAATGGATTTCGCAGCACAAAAGAAAGTGCCACAAGCACTAAAATAATTATCGCAGCCAAAGGGGATATATGCAGAAAAAAATTCATCAATCGAACATCAGCTATTTTATGATAGTCTGACTGAATGAATTTCAATAATGCATCTGAAGACATGGCTATAACAATAAAATAGACAAACATAGCCATCAGCAGATATTTCACACCCCTTAACGCTGTATCTAACCAGGTCGGCAGACACCAGTTACATCGCAAAAAGCGGAAGCCACCCTTCCAGGCAATCTCCGAAATCGTAGCTACTGGACAGATCCAGGAACAAAAGGAACGTCTCAGCAGTAGTGAAACCAGAATCACCGTCACAAAAATGATAACAGCCGCCGGGTGAATAGAATTTATACCGGCAGCACCCTTTAACCAGGAAGCGGTTCCCATTAAGCCGGAAATAGGAAGAAACCCATCAATTGCATCTGGCCGGGCAGATATGGATTCCTTCGTGACCGAACTAACTGCCTGTACAAAGAGGTAAAAGTTATATCCAAGCCAGACCATAAATCCGAAAAAGCAATATTGTATCATAATTCGAAGTGGTTGCACATATCGGGCAGACATAGTGATCACCAAAAAAAGGTAGATTTCAAACCAGTACGACTAGATTTGTCCTGCGTATTATATACTGCTACGGTTGCCTCAACAATTTCTAATAGATGTTTCAACCGGAAAAGGGCGGTATCGCATGAGTCACGACACCGCCCCTGATTGTTCCAACATAAAAAACAATCAATCCGGAAATAAATCCAACTACCCTTCTTTCAGAATGTAGCCTTGACCGCGGACAGTATGAATAAGCTTGGTAGGGAACTTACCGTCAACTTTTTTACGTAGATAGTTTATATATACGTCAATAATATTTGTGAAGGTTTCGAACGGATATTCCCAGCAGTTATCGGCAATATTCGCACGTGAAAGAACGTTTCCAGCATTTCGCACCATATATGCCAGCAGATTATATTCCTTTGCAGTAAGAACTATCTCAACTTGACCTCTCCAGACTTTATGGTTAACCGGATCAAGCCTCAAGTCGGCAAAACGGATTTCAGCGCCACGATCCTGCTCACTGCGTCTGATAAGAGCTCTCACTCTGGCCTGTAGTTCTGCAAAAGCAAATGGTTTAGCCAGATAATCATCAGCACCAGCATCAAGACCAGAG
>JANYBN010000066.1 GCA_025360785.1 Geobacter sp. | reverse complement strand
GCTGGGTTGGTGGGGTTATAGGCGTTCTTTGGAGGGTTAGTATCTGTTTCAATAAATGCAATAGTTATTGGATTACCGTCTCCATCAGTTGGAGAGCTCCAAAACAATCCATATCCAGCGGCTTCAAGATCAGAACGCCTATAACCCCACCAACCCAGCCACAGGTACTTCTATACCTTTAGCCTTTCAGAGCGGTAACGATGTGTTTCTTAACGACAATCAATTACAGCTCAACGGCACGGATTATCTTGTTTTACGAGGGATGACACTTCCTCATAATTCTACTTCGCAGCGCTGGAGCTATATGACGCGTCAAATGACATTTGATACAATATCTTCTGCGGCACCTCTAACTACGTTTCCTAAAAGAATTAAAAGTTGGGATAACAACAACTTCACTGCCAGCGACAAGGTCGTTGTCGTTTCAGGAACAGAGGATAAAGACCCTGCAAATCATCGAAAACTGATTACGAATTCAACTACATTTTTCACTCAATACAGTGATTCAAACCTGAGCCCTTATCAGCCGCCACCTCCAACAATGCCTGCCGTTCCACATCCCTTGAAACTTGATTCACCTGCATATTTTATATACGGTGTTCATGAAAATGATGGAACCGCAACAGGAGCTTTGCTTAGAATGCCATATAATCGTGTGGATTATTATGTTAGCAAACCACTTGCTGCATTTACTAAAGTCAAACTTCCGCAACGCTGTGCTCCTGATACCGGAATTCTATTTAAGTCGGTGGTTTCACATAAAGATGGCTCGCAAACTGAATACCCTTTGCTGGATTGTGTAGCGGATTTTCAGGTTGTTTATAGTCTTGATACCGGGGATGTCTCTGCATCAGGTCTTGCATCTCTGAGCGCTGCTGATATCCGCAGCCGGCTAAAAAATATCCAAGTCTACATTCTTACCCACGATGGGAAAAAAGATACAAGTTTTACCTATCCTAACCAATCAATAGGTGTCGGTCCAGGCAATGGATTGACTTCAGGTACTGGTAGTACACGTACATTTGTCCAACTTAGCTCAGCAAAGAGGAATTATAGGTGGAAGGTCTATCGGATTACAGTGGCCCCAAAAAACCTGTTACCTGCTCAAAAATAGGATATTCGATATGAGACTACTAAAAAATCAAAGCGGTATTGCTCTGGTTACATCACTCATGATGACACTTATATCATTAGCCATGGTAATGGTACTAATGTCATATGTTATGCAAAGTATAAGAGCTACTGGAGCCACAAAACAGTATAAAAATACACTGGAAGCTTCGTATGGTGGAGCTGAATTGTTGGTTAAGGACATTATGCCATCGTTCTTTAATTATTCAGGTGCTTCTTCTGCAGGCTCTATTACAGCGCTTAGAACAAAGTATGCATCGATAAATCTCGATTTTGTTTCGGGTAATCCTTGCTTAAATCAAAAACTAAACAATCAAACTATTGATTGGACAGATGCAGTCTGTGGAGTAAATAGAATTTCAACTAACCCAAAGGTACTCCCTGACATTACCTTTGTATTAAGATCTACGATGATTGGGTTTCAAACTCCTCCAGGATATAAAATATACGCAAAAATAGTAGATACAGCGGTGGTTGGTAATACTGAAAAATCATCAGTTGATTATTCTTCCAGGAGTCCTGGTGGGGATCGACAAGATGGAAGTCCCAGTCCTATACCGAGTATTTATACTATTGATCTTACGGGTGAACGAGAAACTAATCCGTTGGAGAAGACTATGCTTGAAGTTTTATATTCTTATTAATTAAGTGTTGAACTAAACCGCTTCGCGGGAACTTAAAAAGCAATTAAAATCAGCGACGTAAAGGCGAATTAAAAACAAAGACGAACTAAAATCAAAGAACCAATTGGACAGCTTCTGCGGAGGCGGCCTTTTTTATTGCCAGAAGTTCACAGCTGCAAGCATTTCTTTACGTCTCATAATTGTCTTCATATTGTACCCCTCAGAAAGTTTGCCGCTTAGGTCATTTAGTATTCACTGACAGTCACGGTGATAAATCTGTAGGTGCAACCTTTTAGGAAGACTCGTTATCGGGTAGGGTTTGCTAGAGGTTGCACGTAAAGAAAAAGGACTCAAGCAGTTAAGCCTAAGTCCTTGTTATTATTGGAGCGGGAAACGAGATTCGAACTCGCGACCTCAACCTTGGGAAGGTTGCACTCTACCACTGAGTTATTCCCGCATTTAATTGATAAAAAACAAGTCTGACTACCTGCTAAATGGTAATCAGACTTGTTTTGATTGGCTCCCCTTCGCGGACTCGAACCACGGACAAGGTGATTAACAGTCACCTGCTCTACCAACTGAGCTAAAGGGGAATATAACCACAAATAAGCAAACTACTTAATTGTGGGGTACTAATTGAACACGTGTAAACAGCTGAGATGTATCGGATACTGGATCAGATATGGCCATCAAAAGCGTCCAGTTAATTACCATGTGTAGTGCTTGAATGTCAACCATATTTTATATGTCCGCAGCAAAATAAGCCAAATATGGCAGTAGATGCATATTACGTTCTAGCGGAGCTGCAGTTCGGCATCCTTCTGTTCCAACTCTTTATCCATCTCGACCCGATAGCGCAGAAGCGATTCAGCAAGAACAGGTTCTGACAGCGCCAGGATCTGCACAGCAAACAGGCCGGCATTCTTTGCTCCTGCCTTGCCGATTGCCATTGTTGCGACCGGAATACCGCCAGGCATCTGTACCGTTGCATACAGTGCATCCACACCATTCAGGGCGCCACCAGGCATTGGTACGCCGATAACCGGCAGGATGGTCTTTGATGCAACGACACCCGCCAGGTGTGCGGCCATGCCGGCGCCGGCAATGATGATTTTAATACCTCTACCCGCCGCTTCTGATGCAAGAGCGAGTGTTCGTACCGGAGAGCGGTGCGCAGATGAAATCCGCATTTCATACGGAACGCCAAATGTTCGAAGTATATTGGCTGCTTCCTGCATTGTCGTGAGATCAGTATCGCTTCCCATCATTAGTAGTACAAGCGGGGCAGCATTCATTCATTCACCTCTGGGATAATATTTTTATTCATGATTTACGGGCTATTTGCGCTCAAGCGCCTTTTTGCCAATATCGCTACGGTACTGAACTCCAGGCCAGGAAATTCGTGACACACCTTGATAGGCGGTATCTATAGCATCTTTGACGGTTGCTCCCAAGGCTGTAACACCTAGAACCCTGCCGCCGTTTGTGACGCAGGCACCATCCTTTTCTGACGTGCCGGCATGGAAAACGTACAGTTCTTCAAGCTCTGCCGCATTTTCCAAGCCGGTAATTACATCACCCTTACGGTAATCGCCCGGATAACCTTCCGAGGCCATAACTACGCAGACGGCCGCCTTTTCATGCCACTCGATGCCGGTATCGGCAAGATTGCCGTTGGCAACGGCGAGCAGAACCGGCACGATGTCGGATTTCATTCTCATCAGCAGCGGCTGGCACTCCGGATCGCCAAAACGGGCGTTAAACTCAAGTGTCTTTACTTCGCCGTCCTTCACCATCAGCCCGGCATACAATACGCCGCGATACGGGCGGCCTTCAGCGGCCATGCCGTCTACAGTCGGGCGGATCACCTGCTGCATGGCTTTTTCGTGAATAGCCGGAGTTACCACAGGAGCTGGAGAATAGGCACCCATTCCGCCGGTATTGGGACCTTGATCGCCATCAAAGACGGCCTTGTGATCCTGGGCGCTTGCCAGCGGAATTATGTTCTTCCCATCGGTGATGACCAGGAAAGATGCTTCTTCACCGGTCAGAAACTCCTCAATGACGACACGCGAACCGGCGCTCCCGAAGGCGTTGCCGCTGAGCATGTCACGAACAGCTTCAACAGCTTCCTCGCAAGTCTGAGCGATAATGACACCTTTACCGGCTGCCAAACCGTCGGCTTTGACCACTATCGGCGCTCCGGTTTTGTTGATGAAGGCTTCCGCCTCGGCCTGATCGGTAAACACACCGTAGGCGGCGGTTGGAACGTTATACTTCTGCATCAGATCTTTAGAGAAAGCCTTGCTCCCCTCGATAAAAGCAGCTTTTTGCGACGGGCCGAACACCTTGAGTCCGTGCGACTCGAACAGATCTACGATCCCCATTGACAGCGGCTGTTCGGGGCCTACCACCGTAAGGTCGATCTTGTTTTCATAGGCAAAAGCCAACAGTTTATCCAGCTGATCAACGGCTATCGGAAGATTTTCTGCCAGAGCTGCCGTG
>JANYBN010000002.1 GCA_025360785.1 Geobacter sp. | reverse complement strand
CTCGCTTCTTGGACGCGTCGTAAAGGAAGCTGACGCCCTTCGGATACTCGATGATACACTGCGCCATATCGGGCACGGTGCGGCCATCTTTGTATTCAACGAGTGCACTATATCCGCTTACGGCCACGGGAAGCGTGTTGAGATAGCGGTTCGCTGTATCTTGTATCCGCTTCGACGACCCCTCTTCCCGTTCTGGGCAGGTGGCTTTGCGTCATCCGGTCCCCCGGATTTTGCCTTTTCGGTGATACTTTTATTCTATTTTTTATTGAGAACACTATGAGCGGGTTGATTTTGTATGTCAACATTAAAAACTTTGGCGGAGCGGTAAATATTACACGGAATAATTTCTTTAATTATCTGTTTTATAAGGTTTCTGTATCGGCTTTAGAAAACCGGGAAAGCAAACCATGCCGTCCCCCCGATTTTGATTTGGTTTTCTTCAACCACGATCAAACAGGTCAACCTTTAAGTCTTTTGATGAACTGCCTGATCCTGCGGGCATTGGCGCCGACATCGCTCAGGCCGACACGCGAGACGGACCTGATATCCAGCAGCGAACCTGCGCCTTCAGAACGGATGCGTATGACAATATCGTCCGTGAAGCCGAACCAGAAGGTGGTATCACTCGCCTCGATCCTCCCCTCGGTCGGTACCTCAGCAATGATGCGCCACCCCATACGATGCGCTGTCTTCAGCACCAGGCCGAAGGCTTGTTCCGGAGAAAGCGTGAGAGACACCGTCTTCAGGTCAGGGTAGCCCTCAGCCTGTTTGGTCGAGATCTCCGCGCCACCATATTCGGGCGGATTGGGCGCGTCCTTGCGCAGCGGCAGCATGGCGACAAAGCGGGGCGGATTGGCGGTATCGGTACTGATGTCGTGGATTTTAGGCAAAGTGGCGGCGGTCTGTTTCCAGGAATATGGTATCGCAAAAGCGGTGACGCTGATTGCCACCGCCACGCCGGAGATGATGACCGCCTTCCATGCCCTCTGCCGGGATGAAACCACCAGCGCCGCAGACCCGACAATGGCGGAGGCAATGCCCAGGAAAGCACCGTATTTCAACAGTGCAAAACCGGTGCGGAAATGCCACAGGCCAAGTTGTGTGCCCATTCCGGAGGCGAGAAGCAGGATCAGCGCGGCAATTGCGGAGGTCAGGGCAATTACCGGAAGAAATTGTTTCAGGTTGTTTGAGCTTGCCATGTCCATCTCCTTTAACAGCAAAATACGGATACATGCAGTCAGAGCGTCACATTCAATTTAAGAAGTGCTACACAATATTTTACGCCGTAGGCTGAGCAATGCAAGATTGCGCTGTCATTTTTATCGTATCCGATCTGTCCATGCTGATGCCGCAATCCCTCACTTTATCTCCTTCCGATACGGCATGATCCGGTAGCGCACTCTGTGCGCCGCTTCGGCAGGTAGCCGCGAATACCGGCAAACGCGCGGTAGCAGAGTCTGGCGAACGGATTGACGAGCGGCAGCATTATCAGTCTGCCACCCAGGCCAGGCAGGGTAAAACCCGGGAAAGCCTGCCAAATGGCCCAGAAAGCATCCACCCCGCGATAGACCGCGCCGTTCTGGTCGATGGCATGCATCTGGTACATGAATTCTGTCAGCGGGATGCCAAAAGAATCCGCCTTGAAATCAGGGGCACTGATGTCCACTAGAATCAGGCGCCCTTCGCGATCTTTACGCCCGTATCGTTCAACCTCCGAGGCGCAGACTGAACAGGAACCGTCGTAGAAAATTCGCAACGGGAAAACAGGACTAACAGTCATAACAACACCTCCACTTTCTGCCTGACACTATTATAACCCAAGACCGGTCAGGCGACGTCCCCTGAATAAATCTCCCCGCAACAATATTTTCATTCCATCCGTATGGAGGTATAATATTAAAATAGTGAGGCAATCAACGATAAAGGAGTCAGAAAAAGCTACGTGAGAGTTGGATGGAGGTTTGTATGAAAAAGTTCATGCGAATATTTCTGGCATTAGTAGTTGTATTGTGTGCAGTCATGCAGCCGGCCTTTGGGGATCGCGGCCGCGGCGGGTTTGGTGGTCGTGGCGGTCATGTCGAGCGATTCGAACGTGGCGGACATGCGGAATTTGGCGTATTTCTCGGCCCGGGATGGTGGGGGCCGTATCCATATCCGTATTACCCCTACTATTCTTATTATCCGTATTACCCGCCGTCTTCCGTCATAATCCAGCAGCCTCCTGAAATCAGCGTGCAGCCTGCTCCGCAGACAGAGGCGCCATCTTACATGTATTATTGTAAAGATCCGCAGGGGTACTACCCGACCATTCCGAGATGTCCCAACGGCTGGATGAAGGTTGTGCCTCCGGTAAATCCCCGGCAGGGAGAGGAGTGATACTATGTTATTCAAACATTTGCAAAGATGTATAACATTAGCGGCACTGCTGGTTTTGAGCGGGTGTGTGTCGCTGCCAAGCGGCCCGAGCGTACTTGTGTTGCCGGGCTCAGGAAAATCACTTGTACAGTTTCAGACCGAGGATATGATTTGCCGCCAGTGGGCCGGCCAGCAGGTCGGCGTAACCACGGAAGATGCGGCGAATAAGAATACTGCCCAAGGCGCGGCAGTAGGCACAATGGTCGGTGCGGGAGCCGGCGCTCTTCTGGGTGCGGCATCCGGCCACGCGGGTACTGGAGCGGCCATTGGCGCCGGCAGCGGCTTGCTGATGGGAACGGCCACAGGCGCAGGCGCCGGTCAGGAATACGGCTGGGAAGCCCAGCGACGCTATGATTACAGTTACGTACAGTGCATGTACACGAAAGGCAATCAGATACCGGGACAGGTGCACGAGTACCGGATACGGCAGGTGGCTCCGCGTCGGAACAACGTGCCGCCTGATTATGCGCCGTGATGATAGGCGGGGGAAACTTGCGAAAAATCTGTGGTTGTTTCACGCGGATAGCGAAAAGGCGGCCGATTGGCCGCCTTTAGTTTTGTTCGCTAGGAACTCTTCAGTCTGCTGGAGAATTTGTCCCCAACAGGCTGATGGAGCTCTATTTCATCTTCCTGGCAAGCTTGCAGTCAACCTTCTCGGGCGGCTCATAATCGGAGGCCTTGTATTCAGATCCGGACCAGGACGGCGGCAACAAAGGGTTCGGGTGATTGACATTGCTCTGGTAGAGGTGGCCATAAACGACATAACAAACATCCTTGTAGGTAATCGCATGTGCCACACCAAGCTGGCGCGCCGATGGCACACCCTTGACATCGGAATGCTCCAGCTGCTTCCACCCCGATCCGATAACCTGTCCACCCAGAACATTGACAAATTCGGCATCGTTGCTCCCGGCCCAGAATGAGGCGGCAACTGCTTTGATGTGTTCCGGACTGACACCGCTAAAGGCTGACTTCTGCGGCAGCGCTTTGGCGGGTTTGGCTTTCTGGTAGACATGCTGCACATAGGTGCACATCTTGTCCGCTTTGGAAAAGATGGCTGCCAGCGGATTCTGATCGTATTCCGCCTGGTCTGCCGCAGTAATTTCGTCGGCCTTGTTGCAATCCACTTTGGTTTCGTCGATACGGACTTTCTTTTTGGTTAGCATGCCGGTCACAGACTTGGCGGCGGCATCAGCAGCGGCAGCGGCTTCAGGGTCTTCAGGCGGGTATGTGGTGCGACACTTTGCCACCGGGCTGCTTTTGCTGCTGCCGTCTTCCAGTCGCGCCGTCAGCGTTGCCGTTTCGACTCCTGTCACCACGGCTCGCAGCCAGTCGCTCTCAAACTGGCATTCGATCTGCTGATCCTTTTTCCAGATGATCTGGCGAAGCTGGGATTTTGTAACCGACTCCACCGAGCCGTCATCGTAGGTCAGGTTGAACTGGTCGCCGCCCTCAACGCCGGCAATTGTGGCCGGATACCAGTAATCCATGCTCTGAAACCGCCCCAGAACCCGCTCGCCAGTGGTGTAAGCCGACGCTGTAGTTGCCAACATAAGCAGGCTAAAGCATAAAACCATGCGCATAAAAACCTCCCTAAAATTGTGATTTGTTCACGCGTATCAAGTGGCACATCCCACCAACAACATGGAGTCAGCTTGCATTCTAGATATCACAAACTGATATTGGCGGCAATATATCAGGCGAGTTGGTTGAAAACAATATCCAAGGCTAAACCCTTTTCAGCCTCATGATTACTTCACGATTACTGCATGATTTAAAACCAAACTACTTGGCGAATCTGGATTTAGAGTATGCCATTTGTTTTTTTGATGACCGGGGATTATTCGCTTCTTATTTCGCAGATGCGTAAAGGCGGCCGGTTGGCCGCCTTTAAAATGTGACTATAGAGTTTCTTAGCGGCCCTTTTTTGCCCGTTAAAACGCGCTCTTAATGCTTAAAATTAGTTAATTTATTCGTGTTTGATTTGTAAATACAGCATATTAGCTTGGTCCGACTCCAAAGTCCGCTGCACAACTCTTCAGGTCGCCTGTAAAATAGTCGAGGTATGTTTTTCTTGACGTTTCACAAGTTTTTCAGCTCTTACAACTCGGATTACTGCCTTTAGTGCAAACCAAGCATAAGGGCGGAAAACTGAAAAGCACATAACGATTGCCGATACGGAAATTTTTGTAAGGTCCTTGAATAAAATCTTCGGAAATAAGAGTGGGGCAAACGCTAGGAAAATAAGTATTGCATACACGGATAATGCCAAGTAATAGCCACAGGGACATATTGTATAAAACATCAATAATTAAAGTGAGTTACAAAAGGCAGACAAATGAGGCGAGAAGAGACGTGTATTGGCTGCAGGTGAACCAAGTACAGGTACTATCGAAGCTGGCGGGTATATTACTCATTTTTGGCAGTGCTAAAATGAATTATTAAAAGTGTAAAGAAACGTTACACTTCATTTTTGAACGCCTGTGAATGCGGCCTCCGCAAGGGTTTGCGAGATGTGTAAAAAAATGGGCACCCTGTCCATTTTTTTACAACCTATAAAACAGATAGGAATAAGACACAAAATACAGAGGGAATCTGGTGCTGGATTTGGAGGGATAATATGACTTTTACTCGGCTTACGGCATGATGTTCACTTCGGTACCTGCCTTGATTCTGCGGGCCAGCGCCAGACCGTCCGCGTTGTCCATGACGAAACAGCCGCCAGTCACCCGCCGTCCGACCCGCTTCGGGTTGTTGTTGCCGTGGATCCGGTAGATGGCCCCTTTGTACGTCCGGTGCGACAGCGCAATCTTGAACGGCCCCATATAGTTCAGCGGATGCCCGGGCGGCACCGCCGTGGGGAGCGCGATCCCCCGCTCCCGGAACACCTGCCGGGAATAAGCGGTAGGATACCACCAGGGGTTGAAATAGATGCCGGTCACCCTGCCGAGCCCGCGCGGATAGGTCTTGAGCCCGGTAACGGCGCTGCCGACCCGGTATTCCGCAACCTGCGTCTTCTCTGCATACCCCCGTTTCTCGTAGAGCGTCAGCAGATTGCGACTCATGCTGATCTCCACATAATACGAGAGTACGGCATCAGGCTTGCCCGCATCAGGGCTGCTGAGTTGCTCCGGCGGGAGCGGTTCCGCAGAGAGGGAGGAGAATAGCGGCAGGAGGGATAAAAAAACTATGGCAAAGGCTACTATCTTCATAAATAAAAGTCCTAAACGAGATTTGTGCCCACGAAAGACACAAAATATCGCGAACCGTTCAGGACCGGCCGCGTTGCGAGTCAATCGCCAAAGCAGGTATGCACACTGCGGGCGCTCTCGATCCAACAATGATCGAGCGGCACCGTCCTCCGCTTGCCGACGACATCCTTGAGCTGGACCGCCTCGGCACCATCACCACGGGCAGCGACCATAACGCCGAACACACCTTTACTGATGAGGTCGGCACAGGCGGTACCGAGGCGTGTGGCCAGCAGACGATCTCCCGCCGAGGGTGTCCCGCCGCGTTGCAGGTAACCGAGAATAGTGAGGCGCGATTCCAGTCCGGTAAGTTCTTCCAGCTGCTGGGCAAGAAATTGGCTGTTGCCCGGCCTGTTGCCGGCTGCCGCTTCCCGGGCCTGCTGTTTTTTATTTTTCTTCTTGCTCCCCTTCTCCTTGCCCGCCTCAGCCAGTTTGGCGGCAGCTTGCCGGGACATGGCGCCTTCGGCCATTGCAACGATGCTGAAGCCCTGGCCGCTGTGACTGCGCCGCAGAATTGCCGCAGCCACTTTCTTGACATCGTACGGTATTTCCGGAATCAGAATCACATCGGCACCGCCGGCAATTCCGGCGCCCAGGGCCAGCCAGCCGGCTTTATTGCCCATCAGTTCCAGCACGAGGATGCGGTGATGGCTATGGGCCGTGCTGTGCAGCCGGTCGATCGCCTCAGTGGCGATCCCGAGCGCGGTATCGTAGCCGAAGGAGACATCGGTCATTGCCACGTCATTGTCGATCGTCTTGGGAAGGGTAATGACGTTAAGCCCCTGCTTCATCAGGTGATAGGCGTTCTTCTGCGTACCGCCGCCCCCCAGGCAGACCAGAGCGTCCAGATGGTGCTTGCGGTAATTATCGACAATAACGTCGGTCATATCCGTCATCTTGCCGGCCACCGGCATCGCATAGGGTTTGTCACGGCTCGTGCCCAGAATGGTGCCTCCCAACGTGAGAATGCCTGAGAGCGCTTTCGAATCCAGCAGTTGGGTCCGGTTTTCCATCATGCCGCGAAAACCGTCACGGAACCCGATCACTTTCATGCCATGACGCCCCAGCAGCGCCTTGCCGATCCCCCGGATGGCCGCATTCAGCCCCGGGCTGTCGCCTCCGGAAGTCAAGATACCGATCATTTTACTCATGCTGATTTTCCTTTCTGTCACCTTATTAAACATGCGGACGGAACAGTTCCAGTATACCACCGTTCAAAGTAAATGCGGTGCCGACGGAGCTATTTAAAGATATTTTCATACAACCAACTTAAAAACTGTAACAATAAAAATCATAAATTCAGGGTAAAAAGTGCTTTCAACAAAGGCTGTGGAAAACTTGTTGAAACAGTGAGTAAGCATCAAAAAATATCATGTATTTTCAGGTTTTTTTTCGCATTGCATAACGAATGAGCACGGCTTGTAACCACCTGTAATATCGTGTCAATAGTTATTTTACCGGCATACCGTACTTATTAAAATAGCGGTAAACAGATGTTGCAGAAACAGGAATGGAATAGTGGATAACTTAACTAGTGACAGATATATTCTATCCGGGGGAAGATCGTGGCTTAAAAAACAAAGGCGGCTGAGGGCCGCCTTTATACCAAATGTCAGGACTTCGAATATGGAACCCAAAAAACCTATCAGAATAAATATCTGAGACCCAACGCCGCGTTGTGGCTCACGAATCTCATGCTGCTCGTGGTGGCCACGTTCGAATCAAAATCGCCCCTGTCGGTGGCGAAATAACGGTACCCGATATCCAGAGAAAGCCGCCTATTCAGTGCGATGTCCAGGCCTGCGCCGGCCTGGTAAGCAAATAAGGTGGAGTCACCTGCACCATACAGAAGCAGGTCTCGCGCGGTTCCACCTCTTGTGTCGAGACCGAAGGTGTCGCTCAGATGCAGGGACGCGAAACCAATACCGCCTCCCACGTACGGTGTCAGCTGGCTGGAATTGTGCAGGTCGAAGAAGGCATTGAACAGTACGGCCGTGGCTCCAAGATTCCCGTCAACGTTGCGGAACCGGAAACCATCGGACTGGTCGGTAATCGAGCTGATTTCCGCATGTTTGTACGACAATTCTCCTTCCAGCCGGATAATACCAAAATCGTAACCTGCGGTTGCGCCGATGTTAATGTTGGGATCAAATTCTACCTGGTCATTGGATGATTGATTGATTACAAAGTCCGTGCTTGGGACGCTGATGCCTGATGGCACGCTCACTCCCATGAAGCCGGACACATAGGCGCCCGGATGACCGGGGGCAGCCAGGACAATGGCAGGTATTGAGAAAATGGCTAAAACGACAAAAACTATTTGATTCATTTTCATAATGCACCTCCGGAATTGGATGAAGCGGAATCCTGCATTTATTGCGGATATCCAGCCTGATTTAAAGTATACCAGTAAGCTGACATATTGAAATCAAGCCGGGAATATTTTATCGTTATTCCCAATCAACCTTGATTGCCGCTCCGTTTTGGTCCGACCGCAATTTGTTAAATAACATCACTATTGGAAAGGCGCTGGAGGATTTTTAAACTATTATGTAGTTTACATACCGGCTTATTACAGTATAACTTATGAAAATGTGTTTGAATTTTGAAACATTTTACGGAGATATCAAATGAATTTTCTTCTTAACATTTACCTTGAAATGAAAATCAGTTACCGCATCTACCTGCTCTGTTTCTGTTACAGCTTCTGCATAATTATAGCCGTTGTGGCAGGGCGTGCAGCGTCAACATTTTTGGCTGTAATCTCAACGGCAACAATCGTACTCCTCGGCATATTCTTTAGCAGTTTGCTTTGCCGGACGCTCAATTTCGACCTCAATCGCATTAACTCCTATCTCAAGCAGATGACTGATGGGCATCTGAATAAAACGTTCAGCAGCTATCGCAATACTGAAATCAGCATTATCACCCGCTCCATTGAAAGCCTGCAGACAACCATGCGAGAAATTATCACTCAGATTTCCAATACTTCCGAGCAGGTCGCTAAAACATCCGATCATCTCCAGGCCAATGCAAACCGGATTGAGGCCGGAACCAGAAATATGGAAGCACAGACTAATACAGTCGCCATTGCGAGTGAACAAATGTCAACCACCTCAAACGATATTGCCCGTAATTGCCTCACCGCTGCTGAAAACTCGAACCGTGCCAGCTGTGCGGCTCGCGACGGTGTTGACATTGTGAGGCAAACTATTAACGGCATGGAGCGCATAGCCAACCGGGTAAAGGATGCCGCGACAACCGTTGAAGGTCTCGGCGCACGTTCGGAACAGATCGGTGAGATTATCGGCACGATCGAGGACATTGCCGACCAGACCAACCTGCTGGCGCTCAACGCGGCCATTGAGGCGGCGCGTGCCGGTGAACAGGGGCGGGGATTCGCGGTGGTAGCCGACGAAGTTCGCGCTCTTGCAGAACGGACAACCAGAGCAACGAGAGAAATTTCCGAAATGATAAAGGCAATTCAGAATCAGACCAAAAGTGCGGTTTCGGCAATCGAGGAGGGTGTTTCGGAAGTGGAGCAAGATACTGAATTCTCGCTTAAATCCGGTCAGGCGCTTGAGCAGATTCTTGACCAGATAAATGATGTCACCAAGCAGGTCAATCAAATCGCATCAGCCGCCGAGGAGCAAAACGCAACTACCGGCAGGATTACCACAAACATCCAGCAGGTAACCGATATTGTGCAGCAAACTTCCAGCAGCGCCTCAGAAACGGCAGGAGCGGCATCGCAACTTTCGATTGAGGCCAAACATCTACAAGCACTGATCGGGAGATTTAAACTGGTTTGAATAATCAAAGACAATCAAGAAGTAATCAAGAAGCAAAAAAAGGACGGGGAGATTCAAGCTCTCATGCCATTTTAGGAACAACAAAGGAACGACATTTCCATAAACTTATCCCATCGATTATGTTGAATCACTCCCCATAAACCACATATCCACGCTGCGGCGCCTCGACTTCGCACCATCCGTCTGCATCGGCAACCACCGGCTGCGGATTGTAAATCATTTCCTTCCCCCTCCAGGCCAGCGGCTTCAGCACCTTCCCCGGAAAAGCGGTTTTAACCCGCTGCCTGATCACTCCCCCTGAATTATTCAGGGCAAAGACCAACCCCGGCTGCTCCCCGGTACCGATGCGTTCCATAGAGTAGAACAGGTCATCCACGTACAGGATGTTCGTCCCCCCGCCGGCGTGGCTCTCGTGAACCTGGGTGAGCCGTTCTATCCCGCTTGGTTCACCCGGTTCGCCCAGCCCGTATTTGAAATAATCCTTCCAGTAGACACACGGATATCCCTCGTGGGTCAGGATGTAGGCATAGGCCAGCATCTTGTCGCTGATGATTTCAGGGGGCGAGTCGCCGCCGCGGAAGTCGTGATTATCCACGAAAGTGACCGCCTCGAAAGGACGATCCTTCATCAGGACGCCGCCGTCCGCCAGGGTACGCAGGCTGAATCCGGGCAGGTCGCAGAGATCTTTCAACCGGTAGCGGAGCGGAAAGTCGAACGCCCCGACCCGGTTATCGGCCCATTTATTGACCGAATCGAGCCAGCTGTCGATGAAGTCATCACCGGCCCAACATTCCCCGACACCAAAGAGGTCTACCTTGACTTTATCCCGAGTGTACTGCCGGTCGTGGATCGCCCGGACAATCCAGGCACCAAACCCCTTGACGAAATCGTACCTGAAACCGTCGAAGCCTATATCCTGAATCATCCACTTGGCATGATTCAGGATGCCAGTGGAGACGCGGGGATTGATGTGACAGAGGTCCGGCATGGTGCCGAATGCGACGTCGTCCATCTCCATGTAAGGTGACGGGTTGAAACAGGTCCAGTCGCGGGTGAAGATGTTGCTTTGCGGGGTGAATTTCGTCCACCGGTTCTGCTGCAGGATCGGGTTGAACTCCTCCGCATCGGCGCCGTTGTTGTGATTCAGCACCAGGTCGGCGTACACCTTCATCTGTCTGGCGTGAACCGCTTTGGTCAGCGCTTTCAGTTCTTCCTTTGAGCCGAACCAGGTCCGCTTTTCCTTCTTATCCTTATCGACGCATTTCTGCGCGAAATCGCCGAGGTCGTAGTAATCGTAGACATCGTACCCCATAGACATACCACCGAGGTTCGACCCCTTGCTGGCGGGAGGAAGCCAGAGCGCGCTAAAACCGGCGTTCCGGAGTTCGTCCAGCTTCAAAGCGACAAGGTTCCACCAGGCGAACTCCTGCTGTTCCTCCCGTGGACAATCCCAATAAAATGCCTGCATCAGAACACCCATAGCTGTTTCCCTCCCATATCGGCTCCGGACCAGGTGACGATAAAATTAAGTTGCCTCGCTCGATTATTGATCCGGATTCGCCCTTTCCAGCGGCAAGGACACGGTAAAACAGCTCCCTTTGCCCGGTTCACTGGATACCCTGATCTCACCACCATGATTCTTAATGATTTCCTTACTGATCGAGAGCCCCAGCCCCGTCCCTTTGCCGGACTCCTTGGTAGTAAAAAACGGTTCAAAAATATGCGCCCTCACCTCTTCCGGAATCCCGCTCCCGGTGTCGCTGACTGATACATTAATCACATCATCTTCGAGCCACGTCCGCACCGTAACCTCGCCCTTGGTGTCGATCGCTTGTGCCGCGTTGACCAGCAGGTTCATGAAGACCTGATTCAGTTGCTGCGGATAACAGCGAAGTTGCGGCAATTCACCGTAATCCCGGGTGGTCCTGGTCTTGTACTTCAACTCGTTATGGGCAATGTTCAGGGTACTTTCGAGGCATTGGTTGATGTCAGCAAGTTTCTGTTCCGCTTCATCGATACGTGAAAAACACTTAAGATCCATGACAATGCTTTTTATGCGCTCGACACCTTCCATGGTTTCCCGGTTCATCTCGGAAATATCCTTGACTATGTGGTCTATCTTCATTTGCTTCCGGAGCTCCTGCAACTTTTCGGACGCTTCCGGATCGGTGAATTTGGACAGGGGCGTTTTCTGCTGCGCCTCCATGAATTTCAGCAGCTTGTCGCAATATTTGTCCAGCGTGGCAACATTACTAGCGATGAAGCCGATCGGGTTGTTGATTTCATGGGCAATTCCCGCCGTCAACTGGCCGATAGTGGCCATTTTTTCCTGCTGCAGCATCTGTTGCTGGGTGGACTTGAGTTCGGCAAAGGCCTTTTCCAGCTCCTCTGTGCGCAGCCTGACCTGCTGTTCGAGGACCCTGGAGTGCTCCTTGATGAAGTCGTGATGCCGCTTTACCATCAGGAGGTTGCGCGTCCTCAACAAAATCTCCGTGGTATCGTACGGCTTACTGATGAAGTCGTCGGCACCGACGCCTATCCCTTGCAACCTCATTGCCTTCTCGTTGAGGCTGGTCAACAGGACAACCGGAATGAATCTGGTTGCAGCATCCTCCTTGAGATATCGACAGACTTCGAAACCGTCCATGCCGGGCATAATAACATCGAGCAGCACGAGGTCCGGTGGTTCCTCCTGTACAGCCAGGAGGACGTCTGTGCCGCCGGAGAAGGTACGTGTTACGTATCCATTTCTCGTGAGGATGTCGTCCAGTAATTGTAGCGAGAAGGGATCGTCATCAACGATGAAAATGATTGATTATGGGGCAAAAAGCCCACATCGTCAACATCCGCTCGCTGGCACGATTTTGGATCACGGCGACCAGGCCGAGATGGTCCTCTTGATCATACGCGATTGGCTGTAGATCGGTCATCACGTCATCAAGCTGGAGCGCAGAATAGCTTTGGCCGTGCCGTAAATCGCGTGGCTCATCGACGTCCACGATCTTTGCGGTCGGTAGATTCTCGACGAGCTCCCAGAGCTTATGCGCGCTGACGGTGATGAAACCTTGCGCGCCGCCGAACGGAGCGAGTGAAAAATAAGGATGATAGCCAAGACCGAACGGGAGCGGCTTGGTATCGGGATTGTCCGCCTGCGCCTCCACACGCAGGACGCGACCGCCGAGGCGGTAGGTGAGCCGAAGGCGATAGTCGGCCGGCCAGTGCGCCAGCGTTTCGGGGGCATCGACGGAGCCATGGAATTCGCCGGTGACCCACGCGGAGTTGGCGTCGGCGCCTTGATCGACGATACGCCAGGGACGTTGAACGACGAAGCCGTGGATGGCGTTTTTCTTGGCCGGGTCGCCGATCGGCAGGTTGTAGGTCTGGCCTTGCCAGGTGAATCGGCCGTCACGGATACGATTCGGGAACGGGAACAGAATCGGAAAGCCGCTACGCGTGGGGCGATTCTCTGCGAAGAATTCCGGGCTGCGATAGAGCATCTCCTGCCCGCCGATCTGCCAGCGATACGCGTTGAATC
>JANYBN010000223.1 GCA_025360785.1 Geobacter sp. | reverse complement strand
CGACCGGAAAAATATTGCCATAATCAACGAAGCGACCGGCGGAGCCCTGCCGCGCGTGATGGCAGATCAGGGGCGGCTCGAACAGGTCGTGGTCAATCTGCTGGAGAACGCCATAAAATACACTCGAGAGGGAGGTTCTGTCCGCCTCTTTACGGAAGATTCGGGAGAATTCATCACGGTGTCGGTGGCAGATACCGGCATCGGCATTCCCTTCAAGGACCTGTCGCGGATCTTTGAACGTTTTTACCGTGTGGATGAGGCCAGAACCCGTGAACAGGGTGGAACAGGACTTGGGTTAGCCATTGTGAAACATATTGTGCAGCTCCATGGCGGAGATGTAGCCGTAACAAGTGAGCCGGGTAAAGGGTCACTCTTCTCGTTCACGCTCAAAAAGGCATAGTATTCTGATTCAGCATTTCCGGTTGGCACCATTCCAGCCTGAAGATGTAACCAAGCTTTTGCCTCCCTGTAACATCGATGTAACAATTGTCTGCTATAGTAGTTACAGACTTGTTACACACCAAAAGGAGGAATATCCCATGTTCAAAAAGACAATCCTGGCCGCCGCACTGCTGTCAATCACCGCTGTGGCGGCCCAGGCGGCTCCCACCCATGTCGATGCCAAAACTGCAAAGTATAAACCCGCTGCCGGCGTAGCGGGTAACTTGAACAGCATTGGTTCCGACACCCTCAATAACCTGATGACCTACTGGGCTGAAGGCTTCAAAAAGAAATATCCAAATGTCAACATCCAGATCGAAGGCAAGGGGTCCAGCACCGCCCCCCCTGCCCTGATCGCCGGCACCGCCCAGCTGGGGCCGATGTCGCGTGAAATGAAGAGTTCCGAGATTGAAGAATTCGAAAAGAAACATGGCTTCAAGCCGACCAAAATCGGCGTGGCGCTCGATTCACTGGCGGTGTTCGTCAACAAGGACAATCCGATCAAAAGCCTGTCGCTTGACAAGGTCGATGCGATCTTCTCCAAAACGCACAAACGTGGCGGCGCCGATGTCACCACCTGGGGACAGCTGGGGGTAACCGGCAAACTGGCTGCCATGCCGATCAGCCTCTATGGTCGTAACTCCGCTTCCGGCACCTATGGTTACTTCAAAGAACACGCCCTCGGCAAAGGCGATTTCAAGAACACGGTCAAGGAACAACCAGGTTCCGCCTCCGTTGTTGAAGGTGTTGCAAAGGATATCGGCGCCATCGGTTACTCCGGCATCGGCTATGCCACGTCCGGTGTCCGCGCCGTACCGCTTTCCGCCAAGGAAGGGGGCAAGGCTGCCGAAGCGACCTACGCCAACGTGCTGAACGGTTCCTATCCGATGAGCCGCGTGCTCTACATTTATGTTGCCAAGAAACCGGGGCAGCCGCTGCCGAAAGTGGTCGAGGAGTTCCTCCGTTATGCACTCTCGAAAGAAGGGCAGGAGATCGTCGTGAAGGACGGTTATGATCCTCTGACCGCCAAGCTGGTTGATGCACAGTTGAAGGCTCTGAAGTAATATTTTGATCGTAGGGGCGAACCTTGTGTTCGCCCCACTTTGGATTGTATGGATGCAAAGGCGGGAAAGCAAAAATCGGGCGAACACATAGGTTCGCCCCTACAAGTCAGGTTGTGACCATCTATGAAGAACAACATTATCGATAAATCCCGCAGCAACGACCGTCTAGCCGAACTGCTCATTCGCGCCGGCGGGATCATGGTTATCGTCTCGGTGGTCTGGATTCTGGTGATGATCTCCAAGGTCGCCCTGCCGCTCTTCTTTCCGGCTTCCGCCAGGGTCGCGGCCACAGTAAAGCTGCCTGCCGCCATCACGGCCGTCAAGGTACTGGCGGTCGGCACTGAAGAGGGTCAGCAGGGAGTATTCATCCTTGACGACAGCGGCACCTTCCACTTTCTTAAAGCCGCCGACGGCTCCGTCTCCGCCACTATCAAAACACCGGTCGTGCCAACAGGCGCCGTGCGCGCCGTTGCCGCCGAAGCGGTCGGCAAATCTGTCTATAACCTGCTCTGGGACAACGGCGCCATCACCTCGGTTACGGTTGCTTTTGCCTCCGTCAAAGAGGCCGACAGCAAGTATTCGCTCACCCATGACGTCACATCCAATGAGAATCTCTCCTTTGCCGCAACCGGCGGCATCGTCCAGTCGTTCGCCCGTCTGGTTGAGGAAAAAGGAGCTGTGCGTATCGACCGTCTGGGCGGCGACCGGTTACGTGTTACCCACCAGTTGATCGAAAAGGATCTGCTTGGCAATGAAAAACGGAGCAGTTCCAGTTCAGAGATCAATGAACCGCTGCCTGGGCGCCTCTCTGCCGTCGCGGTCGATACGAAGGGGCACTATCTCTATGCCGGCACCGACAACGGCATGCTGCTGCGCTGGGATATTTCCGAGCCGGGACAGATCCGTCTGGTTGATAATGTCACGGCATCGGAAAGCCGTCAGGCCGTTACCTCTCTCGCGCTGGTGCTGGGTGACGTCTCCGTTGCCGTCGGCGATGCCGGAGGTTCCCTGTCAACCTGGTTTCCGGTCAAAGTGTCAGGCAGCGGCGAAGACCGCCGCCTGACCCGCATTCATAACCTGCATCCCAATGTCGGCAAAGTTGCCGCTATTATTCCATCGCCGCGCGACAAGACGCTCTTTTCGGTCGATGCCACCGCCATTCACGCCGATCACATGACCTCGGAACGCAGTCTGTTGGCCGTCAAACCGGAGGCACCGGTCGTCCTTGCGGCACTATCCCCTAAAGGCAACACTCTGGCTGCGATGGGCAACACCAACAAGTTGACGCTCTGGAAACTGAATATCCCGCACCCCGAGATTTCATTTGGTACCCTGTTCGGCAAAGTCTGGTACGAAGGGTATGACAGACCGGAATACGCGTGGCAGTCATCGGCCGCCAACGACGATTTCGAGCCCAAGCTGAGCCTGGTGCCGCTGGTGTTCGGCACGATCAAGGCGACGCTCTGCGCCATGCTGTTCGCTGTGCCGCTGGCGCTGCTGGCGGCTCTCTATACCAGCCAGTTCATGTCGCCTAAACTGAAAGGGCGCGTCAAGCCTGTGGTTGAGATCATGGCCGCCATTCCGTCTGTGGTGATCGGGTTCCTGGCCGGTCTCTGGCTGGCGCCGCTGATCGACAAGAGTGTACTGACGGTATTTCTGAGCATCGTGCTGGTTCCTCTGTTGCTGCTGGTTACCATTTTCTTCTGGAAAAGAATCAAGACCGCTTCGCTGCTGCAGAGGGCCACGCGCGGCCACGAATTCATTGCTATGATTCCGGTTGTGATCCTGGGAATCTATCTGGCCTTTCTCCTTAGCGGCCTGGCCGAAGTGAACCTTTTCGGCGGCGACTTCAAGCAGTGGCTGTTCAGTACGCTGGCGGTACGCTACGACCAGCGCAACAGCATTATCATTGCCATCGCGCTCGGCTTTGCCGTGATCCCGATCATCTTTACCATTGCCGAGGACGCCATCTCCAACGTGCCGCGCAACCTGACCGCAGCTTCGCTGGCGCTGGGGGCCAGCCGCTGGCAGACCGCCTGGCGGGTTGTGCTCCCTTCAGCACTGCCGGGAGTATTTTCGGCAGTCATGATCGGCTTTGGCCGCGCCATCGGCGAAACCATGATCGTGCTTATGGCGACCGGCAACACGCCGATTTTGAGCTGGAGTCTCTTTAACGGCCTGCGTTCGCTGTCGGCCAACATTGCGGTCGAAATCCCGGAAGCACCCTTCAACAGCTCACTCTACCGGGTGCTGTTCCTCTCGGCGGTGTTGCTGTTTATATTTACTTTTATCATCAACACTGTAGCAGAAGCGATGCGGCAGAGATTCCGCAAGAAGTACGGACGATACTGACAACCATTCAACCTAAAACCTTACCACCCCTAACCCCTCCTACCAAAAATAGGCGCTTCTAAGCGAAATCGGAGGGGGATTTGAAGCTCCCCTCCTTACAAAGGAGGGGTTGGGTGTGGTTAGGTTCTGTCTTTGTGAAAGGTTATTTAATGAAACTATTCTGGAAAACAGGGGAACCTTATGTGCTCGCAACCGGTGCCGCCCTGGCAATCATACTGGTCATGAGTCTTACGCTGGTCGGAGTGGTCATGTCGAACGGCCTGGGCTATTTCTGGCCGCGCGCGCTGGTCAAGTTTGAGCTGAAAGACGGTTCCGCCGCTCTCGGACAGGTTACGCAGCAGGAGAAAAACCCGATCAGCGGTATTCGCAGGTTTCAGCTTAAAGTCGGCAATCGCGACGTATTCGGTCAGGACTTCCGCTGGATCGACGAACAGGATATAACCACCCGCAGTGAGCCGGCTGATACCGTGCTGCTCGAACGCCGTGAACATGGCAACTATTTCGGCTTTTTGCAGGGAGTTACGGCGGAAGGGCTTAATCTGACCGCGGCGACTCCGTATGAGAAACTGCAACAGGCTCGAAAGCTGGTAGCCGGCAAACTGGCCGCCACCCGCAAGATCAAAGAACAGATGTCGGATCTGAACAATAGCGCCGAGAGTCTTCGCCTGAAAGTGCAGAAGCTGGAATATAGCGGCAAGGAGAAGAATGCCGCCGCTATTACCGAACTGACCGCTGTCCGCGAAAAGGCAATGGCCGAATTCTCCGGTTTGAACGAACAGTTCACCGCAACCCAGGCCGACATCGGCCGAATCACCGCTCAGTTCACCGATGCAGTCGGTGGCAGTAAAGATATCTCCCTGACGGAGATCGTCGCCCTGCAACGCCCCAACGACATGTCATTCTTTGCCAAGTGCGGCGCATACCTGGAGCGGGTCCGCGAACTGCTGCTCGACGACCCGCGTGAGTCCAATACCGAGGGGGGGCTTTTTCCGGCCATCTTTGGCACGGTCATGATGGTGCTGATGATGAGTCTGTTCTCGCTGCCGTTCGGAGTAATCGCCGCGATCTACCTGCGCGAGTACGCCAGGGACGGCCTGATGACCCGCATGGTGCGCATCGCCGTCAACAATCTGGCCGGTGTCCCCTCCATCGTCTATGGCGTCTTCGGTCTCGGCTTCTTCGTCTACGGCATCGGCGGCAGTATCGACAGTCTGTTCTTTCCGGAACGTCTGCCGACTCCGACCTTCGGCACCGGCGGTATCCTCTGGTCAAGCCTGACCCTGGCGCTCCTGACCGTGCCGGTGGTGATCGTTGCCACCGAAGAATCACTGGCCTCGATTCCGAAGGGCATCCGCGAGGGATCACTGGCTCTGGGCGCGACCAAGTTTCAGACCCTGACCAGAATACTCCTCCCGATGGCGACCCCCGGCATCATGACCGGCCTGATCCTCTCCATGGCGCGTGCCGCCGGTGAAGTTGCGCCGTTGATGATTGTCGGCGTGGTCAAACTGGCGCCGACGCTCCCCTTTGACACCAACTTTCCGTTTTTCCATATGGACCGGAAATTCATGCATCTTGGCTTTCATATCTACGACGTCGGCTTTCAGTCCCCCAACGTAGAGGCGGCCAAGCCGATGGTTTTCGTTACGACCATGCTGCTGTTGGCAATCGTCATCATCGCCAGCAGTGTGGCCATTTATCTGCGCAATAGGATGCGCGGCAAATATACGACTTCTACGTTTTAACCTGTTAACGGCTTTTTCACCGCAGCCATGCTTTACCAGATTTTACTTACTTAATTTAAGGACTGAATATGTCACAGACCAATGATCAAACCGACAAAACTCCGATTCTTTCAGTCTCTGACCTCAATCTGTATTATGGTCAGGCACATGCCCTGAAAGGTGTCAACATCGACATGGCGCGCCATCAGGTGACCGCCTTTATAGGTCCGTCGGGGTGCGGAAAATCAACGCTGCTGCGCTGTTTCAACCGCATGAACGATCTGGTGGAGAGCGCCCGGATCGAGGGAAGTATCCGCTTCAACGGCGCAGAGGTAAACGACTCTGCCACCGATGTCATCTCGCTCCGACGCCGGATCGGCATGGTCTTTCAGCAGTCCAACCCGTTCCCCAAATCGATCTATGAGAATGTCGTCTACGGCCTGCGCATCGCCGGGGTCAATGACAAAACGACTCTGGATGAGGCGGTTGAAAACAGCCTGAAAAGCGCCGCAATCTGGAAGGAAGTCAAGGACCGGCTGAACGAGTCGGCTCTGGGGCTTTCCGGCGGCCAGGCCCAGCGCATCTGTATCGCACGGGCCATTGCGGTCAATCCGGAGATCATCCTGATGGACGAACCCTGCTCGGCGCTCGATCCGATCTCGACCCTCAAGATTGAGGAGTTGATTGAGGAGCTGAAAGACAAGTATACTATCGTCATCGTTACCCATAACATGCAGCAGGCCGCGCGGGTGTCGGATGTGACGGCGTTCTTTTATCTCGGCGAGCTGATTGAAGCGGGTGGAACCCGCAAGATCTTCACCAACCCGGAGAAGAAGCAGACGGAAGATTACATCACCGGGAGATTCGGGTAGATACCTGGATTGATTGTGTAGGTTGGGCAAAGCGCAGCGTGCCCAACGTATGCAAAGGTTCTGTTGGGCACGGCATGAAACCGCCTTTGCCCAACCTACGAAGAAAGGATTTTATCCGGGTAAGGAGCAATAAATGATACACGAACATATCAGTAAGGCCTTCGATAATGAGTTGAACGAATTGCGGCAGAGCATTCTGGCCATGGGGGGCAAGGTGGAGTTGATGATTGCCAACTCGGTCAAGTCGCTGGTGGACAGAGACACGCCCCTGGCAGAACGCACCATAGCCCTGGATCACGAGGTCAATACCGCCGAGGTATCTATTGACGAGCGCTGCCTGGAACTGCTGGCGCTACGTCAGCCGGCCGCCCGCGACTTGCGCTTCATCACCATTGCCCTCAAGATCGTCACCGATCTGGAGCGGATGGGGGATCAGTGTGCCAACATCGCCAAACGGGCCCGCGAGATGAACGAAGAGCCTCCGTTGAAACCGTACATCGACATCCCCCGCATGGCCCACCATACCGAGGTGATGGTCAAGGAGGCGCTGGATGCCTTTGTACGCGGTGACTCCGAACTGGCGATCAAGGTCTGCATGGACGACACGTTTGTAGATGACCTGAACATCCAGATCCAGCGCGAGCTGCTGACGTTTATGATCGAAGACCCGACGACGATTTCCCGCGCCATGAAGCTCAACTACATTTCCAAATCATTGGAGCGCATTGCCGATCACGCCACAAACGTGGCCGAGATGGTCATCTTTATGGTTAAGGGGAAGGACATCCGGCATACCATAGCCTGATTTTTTGAGAGCCGGCCCTCTTGCCAAGAAGTGAATACGCCTGGATCAGCAACAAATCTGTGGTATTATTCTCACTGTTGCATTCGCACTACTTGCATACAGGAGGCTCATCATGGATCTGCGCAAGACACACACCATCATTCTCAACCAAGGCGACCCGGAACAGAAACGGGCTGAAATTCTGGAATATTTTCATGCCACCTTCGACATCGATGAAAAGCTCTATGACACCCTCAGATTTGATGACACCTTCTATCTGCGCGCCGACCGGCTGCGCCACCCGCTGATCTTCTATTTCGGCCATACCGCCACCTTCTACATCAACAAACTGACAATCGGCAAAATCATCGACACCCGCATCAACCCCCGCTTCGAATCGATGTTTGCGGTAGGGGTGGATGAGATGTCGTGGGACGACCTCAACGAAGCCCACTACGACTGGCCGACCCGAACCCAGGTCAAGGAGTATCGCGACAAGGCCCGTGAGCTGGTGGACGGCCTGATCCGGCGGCTGTCGCTGACCCTGCCGATCACCTGGGAAGATCCGTTCTGGGGGATCATTATGGGGATCGAGCACCAGCGCATCCACCTTGAAACCTCATCCGTACTGATTCGTCAGCTCCCGATCGATCAGGTGCAGCAGCTCCCACTGTGGGATATCTGCCGCGAGGCCGGCGAACCGCCTTCTAATCTGCTACTTGATGTGGCTGGTGGACAGGTAACGCTAGGTAAAGCGAAAGAGCACCCTCTTTACGGCTGGGACAACGAGTATGGCCTTCACACCGCCGAAGTCGCGAACTTCAAGGCGGCGCAGCATCTGACCTCCAACCGGGAATTTCTGGGTTTTGTCGAGGCGGGGGGCTACCGCGACCCGCAGTGGTGGACGGAAGAGGGGTGGCACTGGCGCGAGTTCAAGCAGGCGGATTATCCGTTCTTCTGGATCAAAGCCTACGACGGCTGGAAGTTGCGCACCATGGCCAGTGAAATTGGCATGCCATGGAACTGGCCGGCGGAGGTCAATTATCTCGAAGCCAAAGCGTTCTGCAACTGGAAATCAGCCCAAACCGGGAAGCCGGTCCGCCTACCGAGCGAAGATGAATGGAACCGCCTGCGCGACAGCTGCGACATCCCCGATCAGCCGTACTGGGACAAGGCGCCGGGTAACATCAATCTGGAATGGTGGGCATCCTCCTGCCCGATCGACCGTTTTAAAACCGGCGATTTCTACGACGTGCTCGGCAACGCCTGGCAGTGGACCGAAACCCCTATTTACCCGTTCCACGGTTTTGATATCCACCCCTGGTATGACGACTTTTCGACTCCGACGTTTGATACCCGTCACAACCTGATCAAGGGTGGTTCCTGGATCTCAACCGGCAATGAGGCGACCAGAGATTCGCGCTACGCCTTCCGGCGGCATTTTTTCCAGCACGCCGGTTTTCGCTATGTGGAAAGCAGCGCACCGATTGTTATCCATGACGACAGTTATGAAAGCGATGCCCTGGCAGCCCAGTATTGCGATGCCCACTATGGCCCGGAACATTTCGGCGTCGCCAATTTTCCCGCGGCCTGCGCCGGAATCTGCCTGGAGCTGATGCGCGGGCGCAACATGGGGCATGCCCTGGATCTCGGCTGCGCATTGGGGAGAGCATCATTCGAGCTAGCTCACGGCGGCTTTGCCCAGGTTACCGGGCTGGATTTTTCGACCCGCTTTTTCCGCCTCGCCGCCCGGATGCAGGAGGAAGGTTCCCTCCGCTACGCTCTCCCGGAAGAAGGGGAAATCGTCTCATTCCATGAAATCACCTTGACGGATTTGGGGTTGGAGGACACCCGGGAACGTGTGCAGTTTTTCCAGGGTGACGCCTGCAACCTCCCCGAGAAATTCAGCGGCTATGACATGGTGCTGGCTGCCAACCTGATCGACCGACTTTACTCACCGCGCCGCTTCCTTGCCTCCATTCACGAACGAATGAATCCTGGTGGACTACTGGTGCTTACCTCCCCCTATACCTGGCTGGAGGAGTATACGAAAAAAGAGGAGTGGCTGGGTGGGTACCGGAAGGCTGGCGAGCCGGTCTGGTCGCTGGATGGTTTGAAGGAGGCTCTGGCGCCTCACTTCCGGCTGCTGGGCAAACAGCGCGATGTGCCGTTTGTGATTCGCGAAACGAGACGGAAGTTTCAGCATACTGTAGCGGAACTGACGGTGTGGGAGTTGGCTGGAGGGAAATGATAAAAATTTAGTCCGGGCTCGCTGTTAATCCCGGACTTCATATTCATTCATCATCTTCGGAGGTTCTTCTGGCACGCTTCTGTCTTCTGGCGGCTTGTTTGATTGCGTTGTTCTGTGATTCAGTGCTGATGACCGGCGGCTGTGATTCAGGCATTACCGACCGAACAGTGGATATTGGTGCAGGTGGTATTGTACCGGTTTGCAGATTCGACTGAGAAGCCGCCGCGTCGGTCGCTTCAGGAAAACGGGCTTTAACCCTGGATCTATACCGGGCAGGAATTTCATACTCCTTGTTGGTATAATGTGCGACCCCCTTCGAGTCGGTCCAGGAATAGACCATCCCGAAGGCGGGAGCTGCAACAAATATTAGTGCCGCTAGTAAACACTTCATCATTTCCAACCTCACAAATATATTCAAGACCACAAAAAAACCACTTCATTTCCAAACATCTTTAGTTGCTGTAAATTGAAGGCCGGTTTAGACTGAACGAATTAAATTCAAAATGAACATATTTGTTCAGAAGCAAAGGATGTGCAGATGCTTTTACAAGCGGTAATATGGATGAATCTGGCTCTGATTTTCTATTCCTGGGCCGTATTCAGCGGGCGAAAACAGGGATTACACAGGAAACACTTGATTATTTTCGGTATCGGCCTGCTGTGCGACTATATGGGAACGCATCAGATGAACCTGTTCGCCCTGACTTACGGCAAGGCTCCCGAATGGCACAACATAACCGGCATAGCCTCGCTGGGGGGGATGGCCTTTCACTTCATGCTGGCCCTGGGCGCCTCTATGGCTAACAAAACTGAAGCGATCAACCGCGTTTTTCATCGTGTCAGCCTGAGCATTTACACCTGCTGGCTGATCGCTTTTTTCAGCGGCGCCATCTCCGGCATGATGCGTATAAAAACTTGATGAGGGATGGGTGATGAGAAAACCTTCTCTCATCCCTCATCCCTCATCAGTCATTTACTTATCCCTCATCGTCCTTATCAGTAACTCTTTAATGCATCCGTGGTGAAATGCATCGGCATTTCTGAACCGGCAAAGTCAAACTTATTCCCGTGGTCTTTCATCATGAGTTTGAATGCGCTGAGCATGTACCTTCTCTTGAACCCGTCTTCCAGCGCGACAATCTCCTGGACCTTATTGCTGTAGAACTTCATATAACACGTGCCGAGTGCCTGGGTTATTTCATCCATGCTCATCTCAAAAGGCTCGATTATCGGGGTCACCAGATTGTATTTGGAGTAATCCCAGACCCTGATACGATCCTTCATATCGGCGTGTATCGGCGTGAACGGCATCGGAGTCACCACGGGGAAAACGGCAATATCCGGATTTAGATAGATAGCTGAGTCGATGTTGTTTTGGATGGATTCCCAGGTTTCGTTTGGAAAGCCGATCATGAACGACGCTTCGGTGATGATGCCCGCCTCGCGGCAGAGATCCAGAGCCTGCTTGTTCTGCTCAAAATCGGTCCCCTTGTTCAGGCTGTTCAGGGTATCCTTGTCGGCACTCTCGGCGCCTATGTAAATGTGGATGATTCCGGCATCCCGGTATTTGTGCAGGATATCCGCATCCCTGATAATATCTTCCACCCTGGTTTCGATCAGCAGCTGGACTCCGAACTTCCGCTTAATCAACAGATCCAGAAACAGTTCCCAGCGATCCCGGTGTTTCGTCGGGTAGGCATCGATCAGCGTGAAAAAACTGATATCATAGGTTTCAATCAGATGGGCCATTTCTTCTATAACCTTTTCCGGTTTACGGCAGCGCCAGTCCTCGCGCCAGAACATCCGCTGACTGCAAAAGGCGCAGGCCATGTCGCAGCCGCGGGATGTCAGTATGGAAGCCATTCTGCCGCCGGGCGCAACGAGGTATTGATAGTCGTCCCAGTCCAGCAGATGCCACGCCGGAATCAAGGCATCCAGCTCGACAATGTGAGGTTGATTGGCATTTGAGACGACCTTCCCATCCTCCAGAAACGCAACCCCCTTCACGCCCTTTCCCTTTCCCTCGGGAATCGCGGCAAGCAGTTGTTTCAAGGTCTGCTCCGGCTCTCCCTTGATAATAAAATCGACGTGGTTTTTGTCGTCTCCGAGGATTTCATCAAACATGAATGTGGGATGAGGGCCGCCCAGCAAGGTGACAATGGCCGGATTCACCTCTTTGGTAACATCCAGAATTTTGAGGGCATCGGGGACCGTGGCGGTGCTGATGGCGCCGGTGACCGGCAGATAATCAAGGGTCATGACGTAATCAGGCTGAAATCGCACTATTTCCCGCCTGATATCGTCAAAGGCGAGGCCTTTGTTCATGGCGTCAAAGATACGGGCTTCGTGCCCCGCTTCGAGGGCGGCTCCGGCGAGATAAGCCAGATGCAGAGGTGGCCATTTGCCGACGACCTGCACCCCCCAGCAGTGATAAGGGGCTGTTACAAATAGTATCTTGCTCATCGGTTTCTCCCATGTATTAAGTGGTATCTAGATGCGAAGCTGAAGCCCGCAAAGTTGCTGAGACACTTTAGCAAGGAAACGTAGAGTGGTCATGTAAAGATTTGGTAAAGAATCAGATGAGGGATGAGTAAAGGCTTGATGATGGATGAAAGATGAAGGACAAAAATAATCATCCCTATCCCTTTTCACTCATCTCATCAAATCTTATATGGAAGTAAAAACCAGACGCGTGTCCCGCTCCCGTCGCTTTCCGCGCCAACGGCGCCGCCGTGCGCTTCGATTAGTTCCTTGACAATTGCCAGTCCGATCCCGGCGCCACCGGCGTCGCGGGAGCGGGAACGCTCCCCCCGGAAAAACCTTTCGAACAGGTGCGGAATATCATCTGTCGCGATAACCGCACCGCTGTTGGCGAAGACGGTCTTTATGCCGTCCGCGGAACGCTGCGTTGAAATAGTCACGATTCCCCGGCGCGGGGTGTATTTCCAGGCATTGTCAGCCAGGTTGCGAATCGCCTGCAGCAACTTGTCGCGATCGGCAACCACCAGAGCGCTTCCCGGTTCAAGCTGCCATTGCACGTCAATTTCCTTATCCAGGAAGTTGGGCCGGTACAGCTCCATAATCTGGGACAACAGTTCATGGAGAGAAAGTTCCTGAAAATCCAGAAACACCTCGGCGGCATCGGCTTTTGCCAGCTGCTGAAGATCCTCTACCAGACTTACCAGACGCAGGACTTCCTGTTCAAGCATCCGGAACGTTTCAGGGGTTGG
>JANYBN010000160.1 GCA_025360785.1 Geobacter sp. | reverse complement strand
CTTTTTGCCATTCACGAAAATTGGATATGCGCGATACTTCGCGAAGTACGTTGATGGTCTGTTGACATCCAAGATGCCGGTAGTAGTTCCATTCATTCTTTTTGTTCCTCACATAACGGCTGAGAGCACAGCGGGTTCACCGCTGTTGCGCTTTGTTGGACTTGCCTTCTGAATTTAAAAGGTCGTTTGCCATCTTCGATATTTGAAGCTGACTCGCGACCTTTTAACCTGTCTAATACATTTGTAAGGAAGAAAGCGCTAGACGTTTATGCCGATGTGACGACCATCAGCAAATTCCACATCCAGAGACAGTTTACCGCCAAGTGCCTCAATGTACCGTTTGAGAGAAGAAATTTTAACTTCGTGGCCGCGTTTTTCAAGATTGGCAACGGAGGGTTGTGATATTCCAAGTACAGCCGCCAAATCATGTTGCGACATCTCCACTGTTTGACGTAATTGAGCAAGGCGAAGTTTAAAAATTTCTTGATCTGCCTGAACACGTGCTGCCGCTACTACAGCAGGATTTATTTTTTTAATTAATTCCGAAAGTTGCTTTGCCATAACTCACTCCAGTTCTTGCAGATAGTTCAGGAACTCACGCTCTGCAATAGGGATCATTGATTCGTAAAAATGTTTATTTCCGGTTTTGTCACCGCCACACAACATCACGGCCTGTCGGAGAGGATCAAAGGCGAAAAATACTCGGTACGGTTTGCCTTTATGTTGTACGCGGAGTTCTTTCAGGTTCTTTACCTTGTCAGTTCCTTTGAGACTATCAACGTGCGGTCTGCCTAACATGGGGCCGTATTGCACAAGAACTAATATGGCGGCCAACACGTCTTGTTGCTCCGAAGCATCCAAACCTAGAAACCAATCATCGAAGTATTCAACCGTTACGATTTTCCACACCATATTTCATTTCCTTAGTTTAAAAATAGCTTATGAGCTATATAATGTCAAGGCTATATATTATAGTGAATTCCATTGTCACTTGTTGTTTATGTAGATGACTACAGCAATCAGCGTCGTGAGCAAAACCTGCAGCACAATAAGGAGGCAAGCTGCGGACAGACTGCTTACTGATGTTCCCGCATTGCCTCATAGAAACATCGGCACGGCAAAGAGGATTATGCCGATTCCACCGGCGAGCAGCGACGCGAACCAGACGAGTCTGTAGCGCGTAAGTGCCGCCACTGCGCCCAAAGCTATGGATACCTGGAAGAGGGCAACTGCACTTGCGAAGCCATGATGTTTATGGAGAAGGTGATCGGATTCTTTCAGCCTCTCGTCCCGCTCCCGTTCCTTCTCTCTTGCCTTGGTCTGAATCTCTTTCTGTTCTTCTTCGTATCGATGCATTTTTTCTTCATAGGCAGCGGGAGGTTCCTTGCCGATAGCCAACCAGGCCGTACGTGATGCTTCCTGGACCGCTGTTTTGACCCCCTTGGCCTGGTAATAGGCCCATTGGTCCGATGCTTCGGATTGCAGCCGTGTTGCTTCTGTCTTCAGTACCAAGGCCATGTTGACGGTGGCTCCGGCCTGAAGCGAGGCGATAGCGGCGAGAACCGCAAGGATCGCGGTGGTGATTGAAATCTGCTTGAGGAACGATCCCCCTTCGCGCTCAAGTTCTTCCTTGATAGCTTCGTGCAGATTTTCGGTTTCGATCTCTGGGCCTTCAGGCATCTGACGTCTCCTTTCATCCGCAACCATAACTCAAAATTAAATCGGGGGTAGCCATTGGCTCCAGCGCAGTGCCAGGTGTTCGGGGCTTGGTGTCATTCGTCGAGGATGAGGGAGCCGTATGCTGTAACTTCAACCACGGTGCGCCGCCTTGATTGCAGCGATGTCGATCTTTTTCATCTCCATCATCGCATCGAAAGCACGCTTGGCGGCGGCGGGGTCTGGATCGGTTATCGCTTTGATCAGAGCGATCGGCGTAATCTGCCAGGACAGGCCCCATTTATCCTTGCACCAGCCGCACGCATTCTCTTCGCCGCCGTTGCCGATGATGGCGTTCCAGTAACGATCCGTTTCGGCCTGGTCAGCGGTTGCGACCTGAAACGAGAATGCCCAGTTGTGCTTGACCTCGGGGCCGCCATTGAGCCCGAGGCAGGGAATTCCCATCACTGTAAACTCGACCGTCAACACATCTCCTTTTTTCCCTGACGGAAAGTCTCCCGGCGCAAGGTGCACCGCGCCAACGGATGAATCAGGAAAGGTCTTTGCATAAAATCGCGCTGCGTCCTCGGCGTCGCCATCATACCAAAGGCAAATCGTATTCTTTGTTTGCTTATTCATGTCACCCCTCCTAACCGTTATTGATCAGATCTGGCCATCCTCGTTTCGCCTTTAATAGAAAACCTACTGCTCGCCGGAGTCAGCCGACAACGCTCGCAGACCCTCAACCACCGCCGGCCAGTCATCGTCGGCAACGGTCCGCAGGTCAAGGAGAAAATCCCCCCTGGCGATGCGCCCGATCACCGGCACCGTCTGTCGCCGCAGGCCTGCTTCCAACTCTCTGGCAGAGCAGACGTCAGACCGAATGGCTGTCAGCCAGGTGGGGAGTTCAGTCAGCGGCAGCGCACCGCCACCGACTTGAGAGACTCCGGGTATAAGCTCGATAACCAGAGAAGCCGGCAACTGCCTGCGCAGACGGCGCACGACCTGCTGCCCCTTCTTTTTCAGTTCAGCCGCAGTCAGCCGCAGCAGGCGCAAGGTCGGAATCTCGGCCCAGGCCAACCGCTCATCCCGGTAGAGCCGGAGCGTTCCCTCCAGCGCCGCCAGGGTCAGCTTGTCCACCCGGAGAGCCCGCAGCAGCGGGTGTTTTTTTAGCGGATTTACCACCTCTGCGCGACCGGCAATGATTCCGGCCTGGGGGCCTCCCATCAGCTTGTCGCCGCTGAATGTGACCAGATCCGCACCGGCTGCCAGATACTCCTGCACCCTTGGTTCGGTCATGCCCGGCATCCCCTGCCAATCCATCAGGTTGCCGCTGCCGATATCCGCAACCACCGGCACGCCGCATTCACGTCCCAGCGCCGCCAGTTCGGCAACAGTCACCCCTGCAGTGAAGCCGACTACCGCAAAGTTGCTGCAATGCACCTTGAGCAGCATTGCCGTCTGATCGGTAATGGCGTCCCGGTAATCCTTCGCGTGAGTCCGGTTGGTGGTGCCCACCTCCTTGAGGAGCGCACCACCCTGCATCATGACATCGGGAATCCGGAAGGAGCCGCCGATCTCCACCAGTTCGCCCCGGGACACAACCACCTCGCGGCCTGCCGCAATGGCCGAGAGCACGAGAAGCACTGCCGCCGCGTTATTGTTGACCACCAGCGCCGCTTCGGCACCGGTAAGCCGGCAGATCAGCTGCTCCACATGCTCATAGCGGGAGCCCCGCTCTCCCGTAGCGACATCATATTCCAGGGTTGAATAGCCGAAGGCGATGTCGGCGAGATGCTTGTGCAGGCGGGGCGCCAGAGATGAGCGACCCAGGTTGGTATGAAGTACCACGCCGGTGCCGTTCACCACCCGGCGCAGAGAGGATAATTCACCGGCGGCCAGATTCCGTTCGATGCCGGCACCCACCGCATCCGGCTCCAGGTCGGCAGCAGTCAAGCTGCCGGCTCTGGCAACCGATCGCAACTCTTCCATCTGCTTGCGCACCGCCGCCACGACCACCGGTCGGGGGTACTCGGCCAACAGCTGTTGGCAAACCGGCGCGGCGAGTAATTTATCAACTTTGGGTATGCTGCTTATCAGATCCATCCGCCGCTCCTTGATAAAAGGTACCCAAAGTCTACCTTACAATGCACTTTTATCAAGGTGCCGGCAAACTTCCATCATCCGCTGCCGGGATGTAAAAACAGATTGGGGCCGCTGCGGGCCTTGCCATCCTCATCCATCAGCATGTCAAGTGCCAGAGTGGCCAGATCGTCAGCCGTCGCATCCATCTGCCGGTCTTTTTCCAGGCATATCAGCTTCAGGTATCTGTTGCAGTCGTCGCAGCTTTCCGCCTTGATTGCGCCGTTTGTGCCTTCCAGAATGTAGTGGTTGATCCCGTGGGTCGATTCGCAGCTGCTGCACTTGATCCGCACCATGTGCCACTGGGAGGCGCAGAGGGAGCAGCAGAGGTAGCGCAATCCCTGCTCTGCCCCGCCGCTGCGCACTAAACCTGCGACCGGGGGTGATCCGCAGACCGGGCATAACCCGCCCTGTTCCAGTCGGCCAAACGACTCTTCTCCAAGGGCTGACGCCATCTTTACCCAGTAGACCTGCAAGGCTGCGGCGACAAACGGAAGTTCCTGAGGAAAAATACCGTCCAGATCTCCCGCCAGTACGCTGTCCGCCATCTCCTCCAGGCCGATTTTACTCGCTTGCATCAAGCTGTTTATCGTCTCGCGGGTAGCTGTCGGGAGTGCGGCATCGCTCATCTGCTCAAGAATCATGGTCAGACTTTCCCGCCAGACGGGGTTTCGGGTCATGGTCCGGGTAGCCAGCAGCGGCATGCCATGCTTACGGCAGAGCGCCAGTCCCCTGGGATCGGGCGGGGGGAGGGTGGGGAACCGGTTCAAGGCCGCCTGCTGCGCATCCGCGAGCAGTGCCAGAAAGGTCAGGTAATCCCCCAGAGAATGACCGTTGGCCAGAAGCCGCAGGCGCCCGGCGCGGCGGCTGAACAGATCGAGTTCGGGGAGGAGGAGAAAACGTATCTCTCCGGCCGGGGTTTCGATCTGGCCTATTTCAAGGATGCGGGCTTCCGTCATTTATCACCTCCGGTCATTTCCCGGTACCAGGCCGGATGATGCTGCTTCGCCCAGGCCCGCCCGACACTGCCATACAGCATGGCGCCGATACTCTCTTTGGTCCAGATCGCTATGTAGATATGGCCCATGATCAGGGCGATTATCACGACTCCTGCCGCCGCGTGCACGACGGCGGCGAAGCGGACCACGACAACCGGGAACAGGAACGAGAAATAGGCGCGCCAGACAACGATGCCGGAGATGATGAGCAGCGCCATGCAGGTCACCAGCGACCAGAACATCAGTTTCTGGCCGCCGTTCAGCTTGCCGGCTTCCGGCAGGTTCCGCTCGTCGCCATTGACAATCTCGCGGAGATGATGGAGCCATTCCCAGTCGCCAGGCGTCATGCTGCTCAGCTTCCGGAACCGGATATACATGCCGCCGAACAGGAAGATCATCACTATCCCGAAAAAGGGGTGGAGGATGCGTGCCCATGTGCCGCCGCCGAACAGCTGGCTCAGTGGGTAGTAAAGGGGCTGGAAATATACTAGCCCGGACAGGGCCAGCAGGAAGAAGGTGAGGGCAACCAGCCAGTGGTTGACCCGCTCGGGGACCGTAAAACGGAGCAGTTGTTTGGGGTCATTTTTCATCGTCAAACTCCTTCTCGATCTCTTCCGAAACCTCGTTGGGACCCTTGGTCACGTAGTGGACAAAAGCGCCGACGCCGATTGCGGCCAGGGCAAGGGAGGCCACCGGTTTGGCCGCACCCTTCCAGAGTTCGACCAGCGGTCCGATGGAAGGATCCTTCGGGAGGCCGCAGTACAGCTCAGGTTTGTCGGCATGCTGCAGTACATAGATCACGTGAGTGCCGCCAACCCCCTGCGGGTCATAGATCCCCGCCTTGGCGAACCCCCGGCTCTTAAGGTCTGTTACCCGTTCCTCGGCGTGGCGGAGCATATCCTCCTTCGTGCCGAATACGATCGCCCCGGTGGGACAGGTCTTGGCGCAGGCCGGTTCCAGGCCCGCCGCCACCCGGTCGGAACAGAGGGTGCACTTGTAGACCTTGCTGCCCTTTTTTGACAGGCGGGGGATGTTGAACGGGCAGCCGGTGATGCAGTAGCCGCAGCCGATGCAGTTCTCCTCGTGGAAATCCACGATGCCGTTGCTGTACTGCACGATCGCTCCCGGCGCCGGGCAGGCCTTGAGGCAGCCGGGGTTTGTGCAGTGCATGCAGCCGTCCTTGCGGATCAGCCATTCGAGGCCCCGCTCGGTTTCCACCTCGGCATAGCGCATCACCGTCCAGGAATTTTCGGTCAGATCCGTTGGATTGTCATAAACGCCATGGTTTTGGCCCACGGCGTCGCGGGTGTCGTTCCACTCCATGCACGCCACCTGGCAGGCCTTGCAGCCTATGCATTTGGAAACATCGATCAGCTTGGCCACCTCCGGGGTCTGGCGCTGGCCGGGGGAGGGGGTGCTGGTGGCGGAACGGCGGGTTATGTCGAGTGATTGTAGTGGCATAGGTATCTCCTGCTTGTTTCCCCCCTTTGAAAAGGGGGGACAGGGGGGATTTGCTTCCCAAACTCCAAGGCAAATCCCCCTAAATCCCCCTTTTTAAAAGGGGACTCGATTACGAAATCTTCTCGATATTCACC
>JANYBN010000156.1 GCA_025360785.1 Geobacter sp. | reverse complement strand
CCTTTGCTGTTTTAATATGTAATAACCGGACTGCTATTTGGGTGGCTGGGCTGGCGGATTAGCATTGGTGCCAAGGCGCGCCTTGCGATTCTCCTGTATCCGTTTCTGTTTGTTCGCTTTGATCTCTTTACTGACCAGGTTATGCTTCTCAATCTGCTCCGGGGTCATGACAGCTTGCATTTTGGCAATCGTTTCCGTGCGCAGTGCTTCCACTTTTGCCTGAATCTGCTTTGGGCTGAGATTATCGTCCTTCCTGATTTCCATAAGCTGCGCATACTCGTCCTTGAGCATCGGCCTGATCTGCTTCTGTTGTTCGACCGTCAGTTGCAGACCCTTGGTGAGACGCTTTAACTGCACCTCCGGCGCCGGCAGCATCTTTTCGCTCGAACTCCGCTTCTTGACCTGTTTCGCCAAGGTCTTCTCCTTGACGGCCTGCACATCTGTCTCGGCTATGGCTGCTGAAGTTACACACCATGACATTGCAGCTGCAAAAAGTACTGCCAGAATCCTTTTCATACCCACCCCCATTAATTTAGTTTCCATCTGAATCCAAGGCCCTGCAACAATTCTAACTCTGTAAAGCCAAAAGCTAAAGTCGTTATACCCTTACTTAGAACAGTGTGCAATGCATCATTGATTTCATTTCAGTCTGATATTCGCTGAATATCCCTTGACGATCAATTATTGCCCTTTTTTGAATTATACAAGCTCCGTCAAGAATTAAAGCCTTTTCTATTCGATAGTGGAACGAATCCTGACCCGGTCGCCGATATGATAACGGGTTCTTGTGCGAAATTCTTCACCGCTTTCAACGGTGACAATATACCCGTCAATAACTTCTTTTTCGCGCTCGGTATAACTGACCCGGTCTCTCGGGTAACATTTAGTGCCGCGCGCCATGTTCTGACCGGTGGCTGCACCAGCTACAGCCCCCAGGGCCGTTATGGCTGCATTGCCTGAACCTCTGCCAAACTGGTTGCCAATCAAGCCGCCGGCGACACCACCCAGAATTGCCCCGCCAATGCCACTATCGCCCTCACAGATCTCCTCCCTGGAAGTAATCGGCTCGCGGATTGTTATGATTCTGAAAACTTCACGGACATTGGTGACTGTTGCCATATTCACCGACTCTCCCTCGGAAAACGCGCAGGTACTTGAAAATATCATACTTGCGATAATCAGCCTTATTAATGTTTTCATAATGAACCTCCGGATTCAGCGCCTGATTCAGATTGTGAGCTTGTACCGGACGCTGCATTTGTACTTTTACACTATAAAGTATATAACGTTCACTGCCAACTTTCAAAGGGAGACAGTATCCGCTCATAAATCAAAAGAGGGATGGGCTGCCTTTCTGAAAAGCATCCCATCCCCCCTTGTCTTCTGCAACAGTCAACTTTTGCTCTGCGGAAGTTTCTCTCACAATGCCGGCATCAACGTTTTTTCAGCGGCCTCTTCGCCGGCTTTTGCATGCCGGTTTTCATGGGCATCATCTTTTTCATTTTATTAAACTGTTCATCAGTCAGGCTGGTTCGCACTTCTTTCATGTCTTTTAACATTTCCAGATGGTGGGCTGTTTTTAGCTCTGCTATCTTTTTAACAGCCGCGCCGGCCTTCTCCAAATCAAAATCCTTCACTTCCATGATTTCCATGAGTTCGATCTCTGCAATCTTCAAATCTGCCTTGAATCGGATCTGTTTCTTTTGCATTTCCCGGTGCAGAGGCTTCAGTTTAGTGATCTGGTCATCGGTAAGCCCGATCTTGTCGGCATGTTCAATACACATGCCCATCATATCGCCCATCCTGTCCATATTTGCCGCTTCCATCATATGCCCATGTCCTTCCCCATGCTCCATCATTGACATGTCTTTCATGGGCATGTCTTTCATCTCTGAAAAAGCGGGTACAGCAAAAACAACCGTCAACAAGAATGAAAGTATAACCTTTTTCATAAAATCCTCCTGTTATTGTTTGAGATTTAATAATGATATCTGAGAAAACTCGATTGTCAACAGGCTGACTGGTGAGGGTCTTCCCCCCGGTTACGCCTCCACATCGGCAGCAGCCGGGACTTCTGTCACAACCGCTTTCCTCGGTTTCACCCGACTCAAGAGCAGATCCATATAGTAATAGACGACCGGTGTGATGTAGAGGGTCAACAGCTGTGATGTCAGCAGTCCGCCCACAACCGCAAGTCCCAGCGGCTGTCGCGATTCGCCACCGGCCCCCAATCCCATGGCGATCGGCAGGGTGCCCATCAGGGCCGCCATGGTGGTCATCATGATCGGCCTGAAACGGACGATCGCCCCTTCATAAATGGCCTCCAGCGGCCGCTTCCCTTCGGTCCTCTCAGCCTCCAGAGCGAAGTCGATCATCATGATGGCATTCTTTTTGACGATCCCGAGCAGCATGATGATCCCGACAAAACCGTAGATATTGAGATCGCATTTGAAGATCATCAGTGTGATCAAGGCTCCGAATCCGGCGGCCGGAAGTCCGGAGAGGATCGTGATCGGATGAATATAGCTCTCGTAGAGCACGCCGAGCACGATGTAGATGACAAAGATCGCCATCACCAGCAGGAGCCACAGGCCGCTGAATGAGGATTTGAAGGCCTGGGCGGTTCCCTGGAAACTGGTGCTGATGGACGCGGGGAGGGCGGCGTCGGCAAGTTTGTCTACCTGCTTCATCGCATCGCCAAGGGCCACTCCGGGGCGCAGGTTGAACGAGATGGTGACCGCCGGAAGCTGCCCCAGATGGTTGACCGTCAGCGGACCGATAGTCTTGGTAATGGTTGCGATGGTGTCGAGCGGCACCAGCTGATCGGATTTACCATGGATGTAGAGCATGCCGAGTGCGGCCGGATCGCCCTGATAGATCGGGTCGAGTTCCAGAACCACCTGATACTGGTTGGTCGAGGCAAAGATCGAGGAGACCTGGCGTGAACCGTAGGCATAGGAGAGGGCGTCCTCAACCTGCAGCACGGAGAGTCCCAGACTGGCCACCTTGTCACGGTTGATCTCTACATGTACCTGAGGATTGGTGATTTGCAGGTCGCTGGTGACATCCAGAAGATCGGGCAGCTCACGCAGTTTTGCTTCAAAGTCGGTCGAGGCTCGGTACAGCTCGTCGGTGTTTTGTCCCTGCAGGGTAAACTGGTACATGCTTTTGGACGAGCTGCCGCCGATCTGGATCGAGGGGACGTTTTTCAGAAAGGTACGGATGCCGGGAACTCTGGCCAGTTTCGGGCGCAACTCCTGGATGATCTCGTCCGCCGAAAGTTTGCGTTGATTGCGCGGCTTGAGCCGGATGAACAAACTGCCGGTGTTACTGCCGCGTCCTCCTCCGATCGATGACATGAAGCCGTCGATATTCGGATCCTTGGCGATGATTGCCGCCACCGCCTCCTGATGCAGCTTCATCTCAGCAAAGGATGTCCCCTGGGCCGTTTCGGTGTCGGCGTTGAGGCGGCCGGTGTCTTCAGTCGGCAGGAAGCCCATCGGGATGGTTGTAAATAGCCATCCGGTGAAGAGGGTGAGAACGATAGTTACCGCCATGGTGGTGTGCCGGAAGCGCAGCACCTGTTTCAGCGAGCGCTCGTAGATATGGAGCATGCCGTCGAAGAAGCGCTCCATGGCAAGGTATATCCGACCATGATGCGCAGTCGCCGGCGGTTTCAGGAAGCGGCTGCAGAGCATCGGGGTCAGGGTCAGGGAAACGAAACAGGAGACCAGAATCGCCACGCTGATCGTGATGGCGAATTCGTGCAGCAGGCGTCCGAGAATGCCCCCCATGAACAGCACCGGAATGAAGACCGCCACCAGTGAGATCGTCATCGAGACGATGGTGAAGCCGATCTCCCGGGAACCCTTGAAGGCAGCCTCCATGGCGCTGGCCCCCTTTTCCATGTGCCGGACGATATTCTCCAGCATGACGATGGCATCATCCACGACAAAGCCGACCGCCAGTGTCAGCGCCATCATCGAGATGTTGTTGATGGAGAAGCCGAGCATATGCATGACGGAGAAAGTGCCGACAATCGACATCGGCACCGCCAGCGAGGGGATGACGGTGGCAGAAAGGTTGCGCAGGAAGAGAAAGATCACCATGATGACCAGGCAGATCGTCAACACCAGGGTGAACTTGACGTCGTGCATCGATTCACGGATCAGGTTGGAACGGTCGAACAGCACGTTCAGCTCGACCGAGGCCGGCATCTGGCTCCGGAAGGTCGGCAGCAGCTTCTTGACGTTATCAACCACTTCGATGGTGTTGGTGCCGGGCTGGCGCTGGATCGTCAGAACGATGGCGCGGGTGTTATTGTACCAGCCGGCTGTTTTGGTGTTTTCAACACTGTCGATGACCCGCCCGAGCTCTTCAAGACGGATCGGCGAGCCGTCCCGGTAGGCCACGACCATCTGCCGGTAGGCGGCAGCCTTGAACATCTGCCCGTTGGCTTCAATCGTATAGGCCTGCTTTGAGCCATCCAGGGTTCCGGTCGGCATGTTGACGTTAGCATCGCCAATCGCCGTGGCTACTTCGTCGATGCCGATCTGTCGGGAGGCCAGCGCTTTGGGATCAAGCTGGGCGCGCACGGCAAACTTCTGCGATCCGTGCACGTTTACCTGGGCCACGCCGCTGATCGTGGAGATCCGCTGGGCGATCAGGGTCTGAGCGTATTCGTCAACCGCGGAGAGCGGGAGCGTGGGAGAGCTGAGCGCCAGATAGAGGACCGGCTGATCGGCCGGATTCACCTTGCGGAATGATGGCGGTGATGTCATATCCTTTGGCAGGGAGCGGGTCGCAAGGGAGATGGCGGCCTGGACATCCTGAGCGGCGGCATCTATATCCCGGTCAAGATTGAACTGGATCGTGATCCTGGTCGAGCCGACGCCGTTGGTCGAGGTCATCGAATCGACCCCGGCTATGGTGGAGAGCTGGTTCTCCAACGGCGTGGCCACCGCCGATGCCATGGTATCCGGGTTGGCGCCTGGCAGCGAGGCATTGACCTGGATGGTCGGGAAATCTACGTTCGGGAGGTCGTTCACAGGAAGCAAACGATAGGATGCGACTCCGAAAATAAATATGGCGATCATGATCAGCGAGGTCATGATCGGGCGGCGGATGAAGATATCTGCGATGTTCATTGGTTGTTACCTTTGGTAGACGAACCGTCTGCTTTTTCGAGGAAACTATTGCCGAGGATGTTGTATGCATTGTAAAAAGCGCTAATAATTCTCTTGGTTAAATCTTCATGTAGCATAAAACCTCCTAAAAATATTGCACGCGGATCAAATCTGATAAATTCGGATAAAGGCGGATACACCTTTTAGATTTGAACCTTTGAGTTTCCTGATTTGTTCTGATAAGGCGCTTTGTTATTCCGTATGACTTTTTCTGTCGCATGTCTCTGTTATCCTCCTGATATCAAGAATCAGGAGGATATACCATGGGAAAGAACAGTATTCAGTTACAAGC
>JANYBN010000158.1 GCA_025360785.1 Geobacter sp. | reverse complement strand
TGAAAGAAACCAAGGAGCAATTTATCACTCTTCATCTGGACGGTAAGAACAGAATAATTTGTATGGACCTCGTCAGTATCGGAAGCCTTAACCAGAGTATCGTTCATCCAAGGGAGGTCTTTAAAACGGCTCTGTTGAGCTCTGCGGCAGCAATCATACTTGTACACCAGCATCCGACTGGGGACCCATCTGCTTCGTCTGAAGATATATCTATTACTCGAAGACTCAAGGAGGCCGGTGAGATTATGGGGATCAAGATACTGGACCATATAATCGTTGGAGACGGTCAATACCTGAGCTTTGTAGAGCGCGGCCTGCTGTGACCGGAAAAGAATAGAAATCTCTTGCCGCCATTTAAAGCGCTATTCTGATAGCCAGTAGGTAGACCTCAATCCTTGTAGTAAGTATTTCCGCAATTATGACGGGCGCAATACCCTGATGGGGGTGTATTTTTTGGCACCCCCTGGTTGGTGTGCTTATTGTTCTTATGGTGGAGGCTTGTGGCAGTGTCCAGGGTGATTAGGAGATGATTGGATGTGATTGATCCAGAATGGGTTTCATATCAAGGCTGCGCCTTGTTCGGTCTCTCAATGGTCATTTGCATAAAGGCCGCAAATGGCCATCGAGTGATCCGAGCTGTAAAATCTTAAATTGCGTATTGTCAGGATTTGTGTTGATTATGATGGGGTTTTACGGGACTTGTATTTTCTCTGATGTACCCTATGTGTACCCTATGAAACAAAACAAGCACTTACCCGTTAAGATAAGTGCCTGGAATGTTTGGTGAGCCGCGTTGGGGTCGAACCAACGACCACCTGATTAAAAGTCAGGTGCTCTACCGACTGAGCTAGCGGCTCAAAGAATGAAGTTTATACAACAGCATCCTTGTCAAGTCAACATTTTTTATCTCTGCTTTTCAGTTTTTCCGTTGTTGAACACACTGCTCTTGCACTTGACAGCACCATACGATAGGCTGTGATCAACGTCTTTCAGACTCTTTCCAGACGTCGGAAAGGATCACGATGAACCGGATAGTGCTTGCCAGATGTGACGATTACGACCTGTCCCGGGTTCGAGGCGCGATCCTGCTGCTGCTGGAACCGCTCGGCGGGATGAGCGCATTCGTCAGACCTGGCGAGCGGATACTGCTCAAACCAAATATGCTGTCGGTCAAGACACCTGAACAGTCAGTGACTACCCATCCGGCCGTGGTGCGGGCCGTTGCAGAACTGGTCCGGGACGCAGGCGGACGCGTGTTGATTGGCGACAGCCCCGGCATTGGAAGTTTCCAGCGAGTTGCCGACAGAAGCGGTATTGCCCTGGCAGCGGCGGAGAGCGGCGCTGAACTGGTCGAATTCAATTCCACGATCGATCTGCCGGGTAGCGGCATCTTCCGACGCATCACCCTGGCCAGAGCCTACTGGGAGGCGGACAAGATCATCAACCTGCCCAAACTCAAGACCCATGAGATGATGACCATGACCTGTGCCGTAAAGAATCTTTTCGGCGCCGTGGTCGGTGCCGAAAAAGCCGGCTGGCATCTCAAGGCCGGTGCTTCGCGGGAGCAGTTTGCCAGGCTGCTGCTGGAGATCTACCTGCTGAAAAAACCGGTGCTGAATATCGTGGATGCGATCGTCGCCATGGAAGGAAACGGGCCGGGCAGCGGTGATCCGCTGCAGGTGGGGGCACTGCTTGCCGGAGTGAACCCTGTGGCGGTTGATCTGGTGGCAGGACACCTGGCGGGTATTCCGGCAGAACTGCTGCATGTGGAGCGCGAAGCCCGTCGCATGGGGCTCGACGGGACCTCCTGGGAGGAGATAGCGATTACCGGCACAACCCTGGACGGTTTTCCGTCAAAACCATTCCGGCTGCCCGGAGGACTGGATGTGCAGTTCGGGATGCCAAAATTTTTGAGTACCGCCCTCAAACGTCAGCTGACTTCGTTCCCGATGGCCGACCGGCAACACTGCGTGCTGTGCGGAATATGCCGGGATGCCTGTCCGCCCGAGGCCATCGAAATAAAAAACAGCGCCCTGAACGTCGATCAGGAGCGCTGCATTCGTTGCTGGTGCTGTCGCGAACTGTGTCCTCACGATGCCATGCTGGTTCGTCGGAGCACCGTGCTGAAAATCGTTTCCGCCCTGGCCGGGCGAAGAGGTTAGGCGTCTTCCTCTTCGGCTCCGAGAGGGATTTCGCGGTAGGCCCGTTCCTCTTCAAAACGCTTGGTCTGTGCCTGAAGCTTCTCCAGGTCTGCTTTGCACTTGACGCAATGCCTGGCAAAAGGCATGGCTTTCAGCCGGCCCAGCGGAATTTCCTCCTCGCACTCATCACAGACCCCGTATTCATTTTCTTCAATACGCAAGAGCGCCTCGTCAATGGCGTGAACCTTCTCCCGCTCACGGTCACCAAGCAGCAGACCGAGTTCACGGTCCCGTTCCGAAGAAGCCTGATCATAGATATCACCACTCGGTTCACCGATCAGTGTTGTATCGGCCCCGTTCCTGAGTGATTTGGTTATTTCGCGGAGGGTATCCTCTCTCATCTTGAGAAGAATATCCTGTATTTCCTTCCATTTCTGTTTCTTCGGCTTTGTCGCCATGTATGTGCTCCCGTGGGCTATTTGTCATTTTATACGGAAAAAGGCGGCAAAATATTGCAGAAAACATCCTGATTGTCAAGCCAAAAGCCTGATCAGCCTACGATTTCGCCGATCAGATCATAGTCGGAAGAGTCGGTAATCCGCAGGGTGACGATGTCGCCCACATCAGCAGTACCGGCAGTAATATAGACCTGGCCGTCAATATCCGGGGCCTGTCGTGATGAGCGACCCTTGAGGAGCAACTCGGTCTCTTCGCTGTATCCCTCGACAATCACCTGATCAGTTTGGCCGATCAGAGCCCGGTTACGGCGGAACGAAAGCCGGGCCTGGGCGCGCATCAACTTGCGGTAGCGCTCACGTTTTACCCGCTCGGACACCTGCTCGGGCATCTCGGCCGCCGGTGTACCTTCCTCCCTGGAATAGCAGAAAACCCCCAGACGGTCGAAACCGGTCTGCTCGACGAACTGCATCAGGGCGGAGAAGTCTTCAAAAGTCTCACCGGGAAAACCGACTATCAGTGAGGTGCGCAGCGCAATGCCTGGAATCCGGCTGCGCAGCCTGGCGATCAGGTCACGGATCTGCTGCTCGCTGCTGCGGCGTTTCATAGCCTTGAGCACAGGATCGCTGATGTGCTGGATCGGAATATCCAGATACTTGCAGACCTTGGGCTCATCACGGATCAATTCGATCAGGCTGTCGGTGATGCCGTCGGGATAGGCATACAGCAGTCGGATCCAGCGCAGGCCGTCAATAGCGGCCAGACGCCGAATCAAAGTTTCCAGCGTAGAGCCATCATCCAGGTCGCTGCCGTAACGGGTAATGTCCTGGGAAATCACATTAATTTACAAAATACCCTGAATATTCCGACGACGGAAAAAAATGTTGCACAAGACCAAAAATAAATCAGCCGTTAAAACGGTACGCGCGCGAAGTGTTTTGACAATGACAAATTGTA
>JANYBN010000130.1 GCA_025360785.1 Geobacter sp. | reverse complement strand
CGAACCACTATGCTTGCACATATTTAGCTGAAGAGCCATTTAAGTGTTGCTTCCGCGTGGGAGATTATTGTCAAACACAACCTGGGCAAATTACCGCTTCCCGAACTGCCTCACGATTTCATCAAGAACAACCGCATCCGTCACCGGATAGAAACCTTGCCACTTGATGAAGCTGCGGTTCTTCAATTATCTCGCCTGCCGGAATATCACAAAGACCCGTTTGATCGTATCATCATCTGCCAAGCCATTGCCGGCGGTATGACCATACTTACCCCGGATACGCACATTAGCCGCTACCCGGTGCGGGTTGAGTGGTAAATAAACGAGCCTGTATTGTCGGCACCGTTGGTGGCCAAACTCTGCGGATGGCGATGCTTTTGAAGTGGAAATAACGGATTACCATTAAACAAGGAAACAGTATGAGCATACCAATTACCAAGAGAAACATCTCCCCCACTCACCCCGGCGAGATGATCAGAGAGGACTTTCTGCCGGATTACAGCCTGAGTGTCTCTTCTCTGGCATCAGCTCTGGGAGTGTCGCGCCAGACTGCCAATGAGCTCGTTCATTGCCGCCGTGCAGTCACCCCGGTTATGGCTCTACGCCTGTCCCGCCTGTTCGGTAATTCCGCCGATTTTTGGCTGAACGCCCAGAATAGTTACGATCTATGGCATGCTGAACGAAGCTACCGGAAAGAATTGGAAAGCGTCGTCATGCTGAAGGCTGCGTAATGAAGGATTTAGAAATGCATAAACGCCCCGCCGGAATAGCTCCGACGGGGCGTTTATTGTTTTATGTACCAGCCGTTTGATTTTTTAACTAGATGTGTCTAGCAGTAAAATGCATCAGCAAGGAAGTCCACTACTCCCGTACCTGCCCATCCCCATACACAATGAACTTGGTGGTGGTCAGATCTTCCAGCCCCATCGGACCGAAAGAGTGCAGCTTGGTGGTGGAGATGCCGATTTCGGCCCCCAGGCCGAGCTGGCCGCCGTCGGCAAAACGGGTCGAGGCGTTGACCATCACGCAGGAGGAATTGACCTCGCGAATGAAGCGCTGGGCACGGCTGTAGTCGCTGGTGATAATTGATTCGGTATGCAGCGAGCAGTAGCGGTTGATGTGGTCGATAGCGGCATCGATGTCGTCAACCACCCGGCAGGCGAGGATTAGTTCCAGATATTCGGCATGCCAGTCCTCTTCAGTTGCCGGTTTGGTGCCAAGCGCATAGCCGCAGAAAGCCTCGTCGCCGCGCAGTTCCACGCCCAGAGCAGAGAGCGTGGCGGCGATTCTCGGGACAAACTCAGCGGCTACGTCCCTGTGGATCAGGAGCGTCTCCAAGGCATTGCAGACACCGGGGCGCTGGGTCTTGCTGTTGATAATAATCTGTTCCGCTTTATCGAAATCGGCCGACTGATCGACGAAAACGTGGCAGACTCCTTTGTAATGTTTGATGACCGGGATGCGCGAATTCTCGACGACAAAGCGGATCAGGCTTTCACCGCCGCGCGGGATGATCAGGTCGATGGATTCATCCTGCTTGAGCATTTCCAACACCCCCTCGCGTTCGGTGAAGGGAATCAGCGACAGTGCCGCTGCAGGAATGTTCATCTCTTTCAGCACACCCTGCAGAACGGCAGCGATAGCCAGGTTGGAGTTGATCGCCTCCGAGCCCCCCCGCAGGACCACGGCATTGCCGGCCTTGAGGCAGAGGGCGGCGGCATCGGCGGTTACGTTTGGCCGCGATTCGTAGATAATGCCGATCGTGCCGAGCGGGATGCGCATCTTGCCGACCATCAACTCGTTGGGGCGTTTCCACATCCTGGTGACTTCACCCACCGGATCAGGCAGCGTGGCAATCTCGCGCAGAGCATCGGCAATACCCCGGATACGACCGTAGTCAAGCATCAGTCTGTCCAGCATGGCCGCTGCCATCCCTTTCTGCCGCCCGGCTTCGAGGTCTTTGGTGTTTTCTGCAATCAGGCCGGGCGCTGCCTTTTCAAGAGCTGTTGCCATCTGTTGCAGCATTTCATTTTTTGTGGTGGTTGAGAGACGCGCCATTGCCAGCGCTGCCTGACGGGCCTCCTGTGCGATTGTTTTTACTTTTTCTGCAATACTCACGATGTCAGCTCCAAAGATAAAATAAACCGCGGTGAATTAGTACGGTTACAGACTGATATTACGCAAAATCTGATCTGCCAGCAAGATAATCCTCTAAAAACAGTTAACCGCCGATGAACGCAGCTAATCGCCGATAAAGCCGGCAGGTCAAAAACATTTGCATATGAAATCGTTTTGGTGCGATAACCGGAACACTCCAATCAGAGAGGTTTATCATGACGCATCAGCCGGAAATCCTTCATTACGCTGTCTCCGTGGTCGGCAAAGACCGTCCCGGCATCGTGGCCGCCATAACCGAGGGGCTTTTCAACCTCGGCTGCAATATCGCCGACTCCAGCTGCACGATGCTGGGTGGTGAGTTTGCCATGATTCTGATTGTTTCGCTGAAAAAACCGTTCAGCAAATCACGGCTGATTGATGAACTGAAACCGGTCTGCGACCGGATCGGGATGACGCTCGGAGTTCGCACCCTCCATGCCGACGAAGTGATCCGTCAGGAAACCGACGGCGAGATCTGCATGATCTCGGTCTACGGCGCCGACCAGCCGGGCATCGTCTATCGTGTTACCAGCGAACTGGCCGCCAGAAGCATCAATATCACCGACCTCAACACCAAGCTGATCGGGACGGAAGACGAGCCGGTCTACGTGTTGATGCTGGAGGTGGCGCTGCCGGAGGGAGAAACTCCTGAAGGGGTGGAACAGGCACTGGCGGTTCTGAAAAAAGAGTTGCACGTGGAGATCGGCGTGCGGGTCATAACGCCGGTGGCTTTTTAAAGATGCCGGTTCAACCGATTTTACGTTATCCGCATCCGGTATTGAAAAAGCTCTGTCACCGGGTCGAGCAGATCGACCAGAGTATTCATGGTCTGATCCAGGATCTGGTCGATACGATGCATGAGGGGCCAGGTTCGGTCGGGGTGGCCGCCTCGCAAATCGGCGTGACACTGCGGGTCTGCGTGGTGGATGTTTCGAAGAATCGGCACGGGAAAGAGAACAATCACGGCCTGCTTTGCATGATCAATCCGGAGATCACGGCTCGCAGCGGTTCGGCGACCATGCGTGAGGGGTGCATGAGCGTACCGGATTACACCGGCGATGTTGATCGGGCCACCGGGATTACGCTGCAGTTCAGCGAGCCGGACGGTAGCTTACAGGAAATTGAGGCGAGCGGTTTTGAGGCGGTCGCCATCCAGCATGAAATGGATCATCTTGACGGCGTCCTGTTTCTGGATCGGGTGACCAGCATTAAAACCGGACTGTTCCGGCGGAAGAGCTATTGAGCACAGCCGGACCAAAAACTTCTCCACGCAACGCCGCAACACTTCAAACCAGGAGTAATGAAGTGAGTTGCAAAGAGATCATACAGCCTTCTGCAGCCCGCTAACCCGCTCTGCAAACTCCCCGTCAAGCGGGGCTGTCACCCTGACCTCCACCTTTTTCGCATTCTGAAACACCATTGCCGAACAATGCAGCATCATCCGTCCTGCCGCCTGGCCGCCATAGGTCGCATCGCCGATGATCGGCAGACCGACCGAGGCGAGATGCACCCTGATCTGGTGGGTGCGTCCGGTCAACGGCCTGGCTTCCACCAGCGATATTTCACCGGATGACGCAACCGTGCGGAATTCGGTCACAGCCGCCTTCCCCCCTTCAACGATGCCGTAACGGGCCGAGGCAACCTTGCCGATTGGCGCATCCACGGTCCACTTTTCCTGATCGGGGCGTCCGGAAACCAGCGCCAGATACAGCTTATCAACCAGACCGTCCTGAAATTGCTTCGAGAGCCAGGCGGCAGCCTGCCTGCTTTTCGGGAAGAGCATCGCGCCCGACGTGCCGCGATCAAGGCGGTGGACAACCCGGGCCGGCTCAATGTTCCCCTGCGCCTTGAAATATTCGGTCACCCAGTATTCGAGAGTGCCTTTCAACTGATACGGGGTGCGCTGACTGTTGATCCCGGCCGGTTTGTTGACCGCGATAAGCTCTGTGTCCTCATACAGCAGCGCCGCAGGAGGCAGCATCAGTTCCTGAAACCGCCCCGCTTCCATAACACCGATCTCGATGATATCTCCCGCTTTGACATTCCGTGATGCCACCCGCACCAGGGCGACATTGACAGTACAGCCCCCCCGGTCGATGATGCGGCGCGCCTCTGATTTGCTGACCCCGGCACAGAGTGTTGCAATGGCATCATCCAAGCGTAAACCGTTCTGCTCTTTTCCTACCGTTTTTCGTAGTATCATGCTGTCGTAGTACCCTGTTTATCCGTTGATTACAAACTAAATTCCCAGTGGCTAAAGCCCCTTTATTCTGCTAACCTCACGTATTATGAACGAAACCGACAACTTTACCATACCGGCGCTGCGCGGGCCGGTGCCGCTGTCACACCTGTTTCTGCACTGTTTTCTGCGTGACGGACATCGTGCCGTCGATGCAACCTGCGGCAACGGCCATGATACCCTGTTGCTGGCCGGTCTGGTCGGTGACCATGGCCATGTATGGGGTTTTGATATTCAACAGCAGGCGATTGCGGAGACCGCTCGCAGGCTTGCAGAGGCGGAGCTGTCAGACCGGGTGACGCTGTTGCACTCAGGGCATGAAGAACTGGCGCAGCATGTCGCGGTGCAGGTGCAGGTCGTGTTGTTCAATCTCGGCTACCGTCCCGGCGGGGACCGCACCGTCATCACCCGCCCTGAGACAACCGGCAGCGCCCTGGAGCAGTCGCTAGGACTGCTGGCTGCAGGTGGAATTGTCCTGGTGACGGTCTACCCCGGCCACAGCGGTGGCGAGGATGAACAGTCCACCGTCGAGAAATGGGCGTCCGGACTTGATCCGCGCTCCTGGCATTGCTGGCGCATGGGACAGACCAACGTCGCTCCGGGCGCTCCCTATCTCCTTCTCGTCCAGAAAGTGTCCTGATATGCTGCGCGACCTCATTCCCTTTATAGTCATCCTGCCGTCACTGGCCTATGCCCTGATCTCGCTGTATTGTGCACGGAAATATTTCAATCAACATGATCACCCCACCGCTGATCCACACTTTCCTGCCGTCACGATCCTGAAACCGGTCAAGGGGATGGACGAGGACAACTACGATAATTTCGCCTCTTTCTGCCGTCAGGACTATCCGGGGAAGTTGCAGCTTGTTTTTGCTGTAGCGTCGCCCGACGATCCCGTCATTCCGGTCATCCGGAGGGTGATAGCAGGTTTTCCCGATCACGATATCATGCTGTGCATCAATCCGGCGCTGCATGGGCCGAATTATAAGGTTTCCAACCTGATCAACGCGCTTCCTCATGCCAGTCATGACATTGTCATCGTTTGCGACAGCGACATTATGGTTGCTCCTGACTATCTGCAGTCGGTGGTTGCCCACTTTTCCGACCCCCAGGTCGGTCTGGTCACTTCACTGTACCGCACCTCCAACGTGCATGGCATCGCCACCGCTGTTGAAACGCTCGGTTTTACTGCTGAAATGATCCCCAATGTCCTGGTAGCCCGGCAACTTGAGGGGTTGACCTTTGCGCTGGGCGCTTCAATGGCGGTCAGGCGCGAGGCGCTCCTCGACATCGGTGGTTTTGACGCGCTTGCAAATTACCTCGCCGATGACTATCAGCTGGGTAACAAGATCCATCTCGCCGGATGGCGGATCGCGCTTGACTCCTGTTTTGTCGAGAGCGTAATCAAGCCGGAAAATATTATGGCGGTTTTGTCACGCCAGCTTCGCTGGGCCCGCACCATGCGGGTCAGTCGTCCGGGAGGCTACCTGGCCTCCGGTATTACGCTCCCTTTTCCGGCCGTTTTACTGGCAACGCTGCTGGCCCCGTCACCGGCAGTCGGACTCGCCGCCGTGGTGTTGCTGTATGGGGTCCGTTTGAGCGTCAGCACCATCTTCAGTCGAAGCTTTGTAAAAGATAACCTGCTGCCCCGTTGGCTCTGGCTGCTCCCGCTGCGGGACATGCTGGCTTTTTTTGCCTGGGCGCTTTCATTTTTGGGGAATCGAGTTGAATGGCGCGGCAGCAGGTTTATTCTGAAGCCGGGTGGGAAAATCGAGGAGCTGGTGTGATCTTTTGCCACAATACCTAACTGAAAATGACAGTATTGATAAAAGGTTTTCAACTTATTGAACGGGAGTGGATATGTCCCTGAATACTTCATAGTTTTTTTTTGCGCTCAAGGCGGGCGAATCAGAAACGGTAGAATTTAAGACCAGCTTCGATAAAGAAACCATCGAAACCCTTTCCGCCTTTGCCAACACAAAAGGGGGCACCGTCTTTGTCGGTGTCACCGATGCCGGCAATATCAAGGGAGTTGTCCTTGCCAAGGAAACCATTCAAAACTGGATTAATCAGATCAAGATGAGCACGTCCAACACGGCCATCCCTGATGTTGAGACCCTTGACCTAGATGGAAAAACTGTGGTCGCTTTGGATATCGCAGAATACCCGATCAAGCCGGTTGCCTGCAAAGGGCGCTACTACCGACGTGTTAAAAATGCCAATCACCAAATGACCGTCTCCGAAGTCGTCAACCTCCACCTTCAGACCTGCAACACCAGCTGGGATTACTACCTGGACGACCATCACAGCGAAAAGGATATCTCGCTGGACAAGGTACAGAGCTTCATCGACATGGCCAACCGTGTCCGCAGCATACCGATCACCGACGATCCGCTGACCGTCCTGCAAAAATACGAACTGCTCCGCGAAGGGAAAATCGCGCGCGCCACTTTCTTCCTCTTCATGGCCGGGGAATCAAGCCTCTCCGCCATTGAGTTGGGGCGTTTTCAGACCGAAACTCTCATCAAGGACGGCAGCCGCCTCAGAACCGACCTGTTCGCGGAAGTCACCGGGGTAATGGAGTTCATCAGAAAACACATCAACTGCGCCTACATCATCACCGGCAATCCTCAGCGGGAAGAGCGCTGGGATTATCCCCTGGACGCTGTACGTGAGATCGTACTGAACGCCATTATCCATAGGGATTATGCCAGTTCGTCAGATACCATCGTCAAGATCTTTGACGAGCGGATTGAAATATACAACCCAGGCAAGTTGCCAACCGGGCTGACAATCGAAAAGCTTCTCAGCGGTGAATATCGCTCCACCCTCCGCAATCGCAAGATCGCCGACATGTTCAAGGAAGTAGGGCTGGTGGAGAAATACGGCTCCGGGATAGGGCGGATTGTGCAGGGATTCAAGGAGTACGGTCTGCCAGCACCGAAGTTTCAGGAAATCAGCGATGGTTTTATGGTAACGGTCTACGCGGCATCTGCAGGGCAAAAGTCGCATGACGAAATTTCGGTGAAAAGTTCTCAGAAAAGTTCCCAGAAAATTATTGAGCTGATCCGGGAAAATAAAAATATAATCATTGAAGATCTGGCTAGGGAACTTGGCATATCCGACCGGGCTGTTAAAAAGAATCTTGCCGGTCTGAAGCTAAAGGGCATTCTCAAACGGGTCGGGCCGGATAAGGGTGGGTATTGGGAGGTTGTGAATGTTTGATATTGCCCCGTACCGGCGTCAGGCTTCACTTTTTTGCCTCTCTCGCAGGATCTGGCCTAATGTCAGCTAATAAATAAAGCATTGCCTTCCATTGTCGGTTACGATTGTTTTTACGAGAAACCATCAAACCAGCAAAAAGGAAGACAATGCTTATCAAGACGGTACTGAATC
>JANYBN010000129.1 GCA_025360785.1 Geobacter sp. | reverse complement strand
AAGCATTTTATGCACCTTGTGGAGAACTTTGGGCATTAGGGATTATTCTCTCGAAACTTCATTTGGTATGGATTGGGACCATTTGTGGTCGACTGGAGATGAGATATTCATATTCCAACACCCTCGGCTGGAACACCTTCCCTGTCCCCTCTCTCACCGAAAAGAACAAAGCCGATCTGACCCGATGCGCCGAGGACATCTTGCTGGCAAGGGAAGCGCATTTCCCGGCCACCATTGCCGATCTCTACGATCCAGACGCCATGCCCGTTAACCTGCGCGAAGCGCACGAGCGTAACGACGAGGTGTTGGAGCGCATCTATATTGGCCGCCGATTCCGTAACGACACGGAGCGACTGGAGAAGCTATTTGAGTTGTACACGAAAATGACGGCGGAGGTAAAGCGCCCCTCATCCGGCCTTCGGCCACCTTCTCCCTCAGGGAGAAGGAACAAATCGTGAGCCAGTAGTGCGAGGGGATGAATCAGGAATAGCGAGGGGTGATTTTTCCCTTCTCCCGCGGGGAGAAGGTGCCCGTCAGGGCGGATGAGGGGATACTCAGAATGGGGCTAAACTGAATGGCTGTACCGCACGACATTCTGCGCAATGCCCGCATTTTAAGGAGCACGCAGACCGATGCCGAAAATCTGCTCTGGCATATCTTGCGTGGCCGTCGTTTCTGTGGATTCAAGTTTCGCCGCCAACATCCGGTAGGCTCATATATCCTCGACTTCTACTGTCATGATGCACAACTGGCTATTGAACTCGATGGCGGCGGCCATGCAGTTGAAGAGCAGGCGGAATATGACCGGCAGAGGACAAAAGAACTGAAAGGCGCAGGCATCAGGGTGTTACGTTTCTGGAACGATCAGGTTTTTAAGCAGACTGAGGCCGTGCTGGAGGCTATTTACGAGGCGTTGCATAGTGGTGTACGGTAACCCCTCATCCGGCCTCGGCCACCTTCTCCACGTGGGAGAAGGGATAAACTGGGCTCTTGCCCAACAGATGGTGGAGTCTGAATACTCCGCAAATATTATAGTGGAGTACAAAACATGCAATAGACTCTGCTATTAAAGTTGTGGCGGATGCACGCTCCATAAAGTTTGGGGGAGTTGACCCTGAATTCAGTTATCAAGGAATCCTTGATAACTGCGCATAAGGCCATAACACCCAGTCTTATCCCCTCACCCGGCCTTCGGCCACCCTCTCCCGTTGGGCGAGGGGATAGTTTTTTCCCTTCTCCATGAGGGAGAAGGGGCCCGCCAGGGCGATGAGAAGACTTTTGTTTGAAAGGAAATTTGCATGATTCAGGTTCAATCCATACCGTCTGTTTCCGTACAATATGCCGGCAACGGCAACTCGACCAAGCCGAACGAGCTTGGCATGAGGCCAATGCAGGAAAAAGCCTATGAGCGGCGCGGCGAGCAGTATCTACTGATCAAATCACCGCCTGCCTCTGGCAAGAGCCGGGCATTGATGTTCATTGCCCTGGATAAGCTCCACAACCAGGGAATCAAACAGGCGATCATTGTGGTACCGGAAAAAACCATTGGTTCGAGCTTCAACGATGAACCGTTACGTAATTTCGGTTTCTGGGCTGATTGGCGCGTGGAACCGAAGTGGAATCTATGTAATGCACCCGGCACTGATAACGGTGGCAAGGTCAACTCGGTGAGGGCTTTTCTCGAAAGCGAAGATAAGGTATTGGTCTGTACCCACGCCACTTTCCGTTTTGCCGTGGATCAGTTCGGGGTAGAAGCGTTCGATGACCGGCTGATTGCCGTGGACGAGTTCCATCACGTGTCGGCTAATCCAGACAACAAGTTGGGACAGTATCTCGGGCAATTCATCACGCGTGACAAGGTGCATATCGTCGCCATGACCGGATCGTATTTCCGGGGTGATGCAGAGGCCGTGCTGGCCCCATCGGACGAGTCGAAGTTTGATACTGTCACCTATACCTACTATGAACAACTGAATGGGTATGAGTACCTGAAACAGCTAGACATAGGATATTTTTTCTACTCCGGTTCCTATGCCGATGACATCCTCAAGGTACTAAACCCGGCCGAAAAAACAATAATCCACATTCCGAATGTCAATTCCCGCGAGAGTACTAAAGATAAGATCAGGGAAGTAGAGCACATCATTGAAGAGTTGGGCGAATGGCAAGGAACTGATTCCGAGACCGGCTTTCAGTTGGTCAAGGCACATGATGGCCGTGTTCTCCGGATCGCCGACCTGGTGGATGATGAACCAACCAAGCGTGACAAGGTGTCCACTTCACTAAAAGACCCGATGCAGAAAAACAATCGCGATCATGTTGATATTATCATCGCCCTGGGTATGGCAAAAGAAGGGTTTGACTGGATCTGGTGCGAGCATGCACTTACAGTCGGCTATCGGTCGAGCCTTACAGAGATTGTACAGATCATAGGACGTGCCACTCGCGATGCCCCAGGAAAAATCCGTGCTCGCTTCACTAACCTGATTGCCGAGCCCGACGCCTCCGAGCAAGTAGTTACCGAGGCCGTGAACGATACCTTAAAGGCAATCGCTGCGAGCCTGTTGATGGAGCAGGTTTTAGCCCCGCGTTTTGAATTCAGGCCGAAAAATCCGGAGAGCGGTCCCGTGCAAGGATTCGACTACGGTGAAGCTGGTTATGATCCCAACAAATGCAATATCGGCGTAAATGAAGAGACAGGACGTTATGTAATCGAAATCAAGGGTCTTGCAGAACCAAAAAGCGAAGAAGCGGCCCGTATTTGCCGGGAAGACCTGAATGAAGTCATTGCAACCTTTGTTCAGGATAAGACTACCATTGAACGAGGCTTGTTTGACGATGAACTTGTGCCCGAGGAGCTGACTCAGGTTCGCATGGGCAAGATCATCAAAGAGAGATATCCAGAGCTTGATGAGGCAGATCAGGAAGCGGTGCGCCAGCATGCTATTGTCGCTATCAATCTGGTACAACAGGCAAAGCAGCATCTTACGGTCGGAAATGGGAATACAGGCAGCAGTGAATCGACCGCTAACACTGCTTTGATTCAGGGAGTACGTAAGTTTGTGAATGTCCGCGATCTGGATATTGATCTCATTGACCGGATCAATCCGTTCAGTGAAGCGTATGCGATACTTGCCAAAGCGATGAGTGAGGAGAGCCTGAAACAGGTGGCGGCGGTTATCGCTGCCAAGCGTACGAGCCTCACACCAGAAGAGGCAAAGGATCTTGCTGTCCGTGCTGTGAAGTTCAAGAAAGAGCGGGGGCGCTTACCGTCGATCAGTTCAGCAGATGCTTGGGAGAAGCGCATGGCCGAAGGTGCAGCTGTTTTTGTTCGCTATAAGGACGAGGGACGCTATGCTTGATCTGGATGAATTACGTGCTGAGCTAGACGAGTTTGCTCAGCCTTCAAAGAAGGGCGGACGTTCGCCCCGCGAGGAACGAATTATTGCTGGTTTCGAGGAAATCCAGCGATTTGTCGAGCAACATGGCCATGTTCCACAGCACGGCGAAGACAAGGACATTTTCGAACGGCTGTATGCAGTACGCCTTGATCGCATGCGTGCATTGGAGGAATGCTGTACTCTTCTTATCACTCTTGATCATCAAGGACTGTTGACCGGCACAGAGATCCCCCAAGTAAAACCTGTGGAAACAATAAGTGATGATGAGTTGCTTGCCGAGCTTGAAGGGGCAGCTGGTCCTACCGGAATCACTGAGCTACGCCATGTTCGCTCACGATCGGAAATTCGTGCCGCTGATGAAATCGCCAATCGCGAAAAGTGTGAAGACTTTGACCGATTCCAGCCTCTGTTCAAACAGGCCGACATTGAAATTAAATCCGGGGTTCGTCAAACGAAGCCATTTGGTAAGGATGCGAGCATTGATGCTGGCAACTTTTTCATCCTCGGCGGTCAGTTGGTCTATGTAGCGGAAAAGGGAGAGGAGTTTCAAACACCGAATGGCCACCCGGATGCCCGTCTCAGGGTTATTTATGCCAATGGTACTGAAAGTAATCTCTTGCTCAGATCTCTTCAGAGGGCACTGTATAAGGATGAAGCCGGTCGTAGGTTGACTGACCCGAATATGGGACCGCTATTCAGCGAAACCTGGGATGATGACGACGTTGAAAGCGGCACCATCTATGTGCTGCGTAGCTTGTCCAACCATCCATTTATCGCGGAGCATCGTGAACTGATTCACAAGATTGGTGTCACAGGCGGCAAGATCGAAACTCGTATCGCTAACGCTTCTCTTGATGCTACCTATCTGCTGGCAGATGTTGAAATCGTTGCCAGCTACAAACTTGCCGGAATTAACCGTACGAAGCTGGAGAACCTTTTCCATCGCATCTTTGCATCTGCTCAGCTCGACCTTACAATTCAAGACCGGTTCGGTAATCCAGTACGGCCAAGGGAATGGTTCCTTGTGCCTCTTCACGTGATTGATGAAGCGGTACAACGAATTCGTGAAGGTTCAGTTTCCGCAATGATTTATGACCCGAAGACGGCCCGATTAGTTAGTGCATGAGTTTAAAATCCGGGTTCATTCCGGGATGATGAGTTACGAAAAGGTGGTGCGAGAGGCGTTTAGTGTGGGTGCAGTAGATGTGAATTGATACTCTCTTGAAAAGATTAGCGTGAGACGCACTTATTCCCAATTAAGGAACATTTGTTCATAACGTAGAAATTAATTCCCTTTTTGGGAATATTGTAGTAATAACTATGTTTACGGAAACCTCCTCCCCATGAATGTCATCAAGAGAAAAACGCTTATCGAGTATGGCCTTAAATTCGGTGACGCCAAAAGCCAGCTTGATACCTGGTATCATGAAGCTGATAAGGCCAGCTGGAACGGCCCTCAAGATATAAAAGATCGTTATTCCAGCGCCAGTTTTCTTCCTAAAAATATAGTCATCTTCAACATAAAAGGAAATCGATACCGGCTGGTTGTGAAGGTTGAGTATCAATCGCAGATCGTTTTCATCACGTGGTTCGGCACTCATGCCGACTACGACAAACAGAAATTTTAGGTGCAATCATGAAGCTCAAAGTCTTGAAAACAGAAGAAGAGTACGAAACGGCTCTTGCTGAGATCGAGAAACTGATGGACAGTTCAAAGCCAGACAGAGACCGGCTTGAGTTGCTGGTCTTGTTGGTCCATACGTATGAGGATTTGCTATATCCGATAGACTTACCTGATCCAATTGAGGCGATTAAATTCCGTATGGAGCAGGCCGGGCTGAAACAGAAAGATCTGATCCCCTTTATTGGCAGCCGTAGCAAGGTTTCAGAAATACTGTCACACCAGCGCCCATTGAGTATCACCATGATCCGCAAGTTGCATGAGGGTTTGGGAATACCGGCAGACGTTCTGCTTAAAGAGCCTGGTGCACAGATAATACCCGCAGTAGAAGGTATTGAGTGGGATCGGTTCCCGTTGACAGAAATGTTCAAGCGGAACTGGTTCCAAGATTTTCATGGCACCGTTGCAGAGGCTAAAAAACAGTCGTGTGAATTGCTCATGGCTTGGGCCGGTGCATTCGGCTTCGAGGTCCCGCAACCTGCTCTGCTGCGTCAGCATGTACGCGCGGGAAGTGATGCAGACAATTATGCACTGACAGCTTGGCGGATTCGGGTGTCACAGTTGGCAATGGAACAGAAGGTCCCAAAATACCAGAATGGAACGGTCACTCAAGATTTTGTCCGAGATCTGGTTCGCCTAAGTTATTTGGATGATGGACCGCTACTGGCACAGGAATTTCTTCTCAAAAACGGTATTCACTTTGTCGTGGAAAGTCACCTCAAACATACTCACCTGGATGGTGCCGCAATAAAATTGCCGGATGGCTCGCCACTCGTGGCGGTGACACTTCGTTATGACAGATTGGATAATTTCTGGTTTACCCTTAGTCATGAGTTGGCGCATATCGCGCTTCATTTCGACGGCGAAGAAACCGCTTTTTTCGATGATCTTGACCAAACAGGGCTTGATGTTTTCGAAAGCGACGCAGACCATTGGGCTTCAGACGCACTTATACCACCGGAATCATGGCAAACAGCCCACCTTGGTAAAAGGCCAACAATTCAAGCTGTTCACAATTTTGCTACCAGCCTTAGAATTACTCCGGCGATCCCGGCTGGCCGTATTCGTAAGGAAACTGGCAATTACAAGTTGTACGACGGTTTGATTGGTCGTAATAAAGTTCGCAGGCTCTACGTGTAAGCAGCACCCCGGAAACGGGTTACTACAAGACTGTCGTGACGACAGACTGGAGGCATTAAATGAAGTGGATCATCTTCACCGCAGGATCAGTATATTTTTTCTTGCCAGAGACCACGCAGGCCGGAGAGATGTTTTATCTAGCAGCTCTGCTACTGATGAGAGAATGAAGTAACTACAAACGGAAGGCCGGGGCAACCCGGCCCTTTCACTTTTTGCCTCTCTCGCAGGATCTGGCCTAATGTCAGCTAATAAATAAAGCATTGCCTTCCATTGTCGGTTACGATTGTTTTTACGAGAAACCATCAAACCAGCAAAAAGGAAGACAATGCTTATCAAGACGGTACTGAATC
>JANYBN010000151.1 GCA_025360785.1 Geobacter sp. | reverse complement strand
CAGTGGCTTGAAAGCCTTGTGGTTGGCATCAAGGAACATCTTCGCAAATGATATGTTTCCTATGATTCCTGTCAGGATGTTGTTGAAATCGTGCGCAATACCTCCGGCGAGAATCCCCAGGGATTCCAGTTTTTCCATTTTAAGCTGTTCATTCTCGTATTCTTTGCGGTTTGTTATGTCGCGGATTATGAATACCATGCTGGTAGCCCGTCCCTCTGCATCCTCAATGAACTTGCCATTCACTTCCATATCAAAGGTGCATCCATCTGTACGCTGGCCATGATACTCGCACGGTCCCGGTATGACATCATGGGACATCAGGTTGACATTGCTTGAGGCGCGATCCCTATCCTCGGGTACTATGAAATCTGTTACCAAATGGCCAAGCAGCTCCTCTTTACGTTCGCAGTAGAAAAGTGTCAGCGCCACAGGCGAAACCATGAGAATACGGCCCGCCAGATCCGTGATCGTGATGGCGTCGGGTGATGCGTTGATGATTGAACGATAACGCGCCTCGCTATCTTTCAACAGCTTCTGGCTGGTCTCGTATTCATTAATCTGAATCCGCAGCATTTCTTCAGTTGCCAGGAGTTCATCATTTTGGTCTCGTAGCGATTCTTCATTCAACTGCAGTTCTTCATACTGTTCCTGAAGCGTGTCTTTGAGCGCATGCAATTCCTTTTCAGCACGTCTGCGGTGGATGATATTCAGGATCAGCAGGATGGTGATTAATGTCATTGACGTGGCGAAGAGCGCTCCGGTCCAGGCGAGGGCCTTATTGATGGCATAAAACGGCAGAGGTTCGTTGGTAATTACGCTTCCGGCAGGCAGGGATGAAGTGTTGATGTCAAATCGCTGCAGCTGATTGTAATCGAACATAGTCCGGTTAGGGCTTTTGACTACAACCGGAATCGATGACGGCTTTTCACCGTTGAGAATACGGGCTGCAAGCTGGGCGGCAAGCTCTCCCTGCGCGGTCCCGGAAATCATTTTTCCACCAACAACACCCAGACCCATATAAAAATCCCAAAGGCTGTAAACCGGCACACCGGCTCCGCTGCCGACAGCGGCGTAGGAAATTTTTTCATTCGGGAGTGAGCGCCCGGATTTGTCAACCCAGAAGGCGGAACGGAGAATAATGCTGTCGGAAGGAAGTTTGGAGATGATCGCAGCCAGTTCTTCGGCGGTATAATCCTCCAGAAAAGTGAATTCAGCCCTGGAGGCAAACGCAGTTATCGACTTCGCAATCTCCTTGTGTAATCCCTTGCCGCTCGCAGACATATCATTAACGATGTAAACGCGTCTGGCGTTGGGATGAAGGGCCAATGCAATTTTGAGAGTTTCAGCCACATCCACATTTTCCAGGATGCCGGTAAACTCGGGGCGTTTGTCGAGCATGCCCGGTTCGAGGTTGTTGATGCCGCAGAATACCACCGGTGTTCCCGGAAAGAGGTCGTCGTAGTGCTTCAGTGCGAAGCGCAAGGCGGTGTCGTCAGCGAGAACAACGGCGTCGAATTTCTCCTTTTTGAACTTGTAACGGTATTCTGTGTATAAATTCCGGAGATGCTCTTCTCCCAGTACACGTTTGGTGTCCATATATTCTACGTGGAGCTCGATGCGGGGATCACTCTTGCTGATGCTTGCCGTGACACTGTTGGTAATATCGTCAACCCAGGTCATCCCTTTATGGTAGGAGTGAAGCAGCAATACGTGCCGCTGTTTGGATTGATTCTGAGCCGCCTGGGACTTTGAAGCATATATAAGTGGAAGAAACAGTATGATAGCGATAACGGATAGCGGAACTATGAAAACGTGTCTTCTCACGGATCACCCCCTGCGAATGAAAGGCCTTTAAATATCTTTTATCAGATATATTTGTCTCAAGCTACCGAAATAACATTATATTACATTGTTTACAGCGTCTTCCCGCCACACCGCGTAGTTCCTGGTCTTATATGAGAAGTGTTTGTGCTCACACGTTTCAACGTTCCCGCCGGAATACACACCCTTGCGACAAAAGTTGCTGCAGCAATATTTGTCATTTCAGTCCAACCCCCGTTACTATGGATGAATCCCTTGAAAATTATTTTCATCTGTCAACAACCGTCGCAGGTGCTTTGTTTTAACCTCAGTAGTAACATTCTGTAATAGTTGCATAAAATATATATTTTCAGTGGCATGCAACCTGCTCTCTAATTGGAGCACATTTAATGCTCATAATTGAGACAATGCCGATTTAAAGGGGGGATTTATGAAATTGAAAGCCTACAGGGACTGGGGGATTTTTGCCAAAATAATGAGTCTGTCGGTGTTGACCTGGCTTGTGCTGGTGCTGGCAAGCATGTTTGTGTTGGTACCGTTTATCCGTGGGCTGATCATGGAGGAAAAGCAGCAAAGTGTCAGTAATATGGTACAGGGGGCGGTCAGTATCATATTCTCATATCAGAAAGAGGTGGATGCTGGAAAAATAACAAAAGAGGACGCCCAGAAGCGAGCTTTCGAACGAATCGGAAGTATCCGTTACGATGGCTCCAATTATCTCTGGATCAATGACATTAACTTGAAGATGGTTATGCATCCGATTAAACCGGAGATGAACGGTAAGGATCTGGGCGAAATTCAAGACTCCAGTGGAAAACATTTTTTCGCGGAAATGGTCAAGGTCTGCAAGGATAAGGAAAAAGGTTTTGTCGAATACTCCTGGTCCAAGCCTGGCAACGATGCGGCAGTACCCAAAATCTCATATGTTGAACTATATAAGCCTTGGGGATGGATCATAGGCACCGGCATCTACACTGATGATGTTAACTCGCATATGCGAACCATCCGGATCGGAATCGGCATTGCCCTGCTGGGCATCCTGGCGCTCAGCATCATGCTTGCTTTGCTGGTATCCCGTACAATTACCCGCCCGATTAAGGCTGTGGTCGATACCATCAGAGACATCGCTCAGGGTGAAGGTGATCTGACGCGCCGACTGCCGATCGCCGGCAATAATGAAATCGGCGAATTAAGTGAATGGTTCAATACCTTTATTGGCAAGCTGCACGGCATTATCAGCCAGGTTTCGGGAAGTTCCATGCAACTGGCATCATCCGCACAAGAACTGCAGCTGACATCAAGACAGATGACTGAAAGTATTGCCCAGCTCTCTTCACAATCTACTTCGCTGGCAACCGCCGGTGAAGAGATGTCGGCCACTTCAGGCGATATCGCAAACAACTGTCACAGGGCAGCCGACAATGCCGGAGGCGCCACTCAGAAAGCCAACCAGGGGGCGGCCGTTGTCGGCCAATCCATCGCAGTCATGAACTCAATTACCGTACGAGTCAAAAACGCTGCAACGACTGTTGACGCCCTTGGCGTTCGCTCCGAACAGATCGGGGCAATAATTGGAACCATCGAAGATATTGCCGACCAGACCAACCTGCTGGCTCTGAATGCGGCGATTGAAGCGGCGAGGGCAGGAGAGCAGGGCCGCGGCTTTGCTGTGGTTGCCGATGAAGTTCGCGCTCTGGCCGAACGTACCACTCGCGCCACCAAGGAAATCAGTGAAATGATCAAAGCCATTCAGAAAGAAACCAAGGCTGCGGTCACCTCTATGGAACAGAGCGTGACCCAGGTTGAACAGGGTACCAGCCATGCGGCCGATTCCGGGCGCTCACTGCAGGAAATACTCGATATTATAAATGATGTAACCGGGCAGATCAGCCAGATCGCCACCGCTGCCGAAGAACAGACCGCCACTACACGAGAGATCAGCAGCAACGTCATGAACCTCAATGACCTGGCTCAGCAGAATGATCATGCCCTGCATGAAACCGCAATCGCCGCCAATGATGTTTCCCGTCAGGCGGAAGAATTGAAAGAACTGGTCGGGCAGTTCAGGTTATAAACTATAGGGGGCGTATCCTCGTGATTGCCCGTTTTATGCAAGCCAATGGAGTTACTGATGCCGATAAAACCAGGAGAAATATTTTTCAAAAGCGAATCGCGCTACCGGATGCTGGTGGAAAACTCCTGCGACATCATCTTCTCGCTGGATACGGATGGTAACTTTACCTATATTTCCCCCGCCTGGGAGAAAATTCTCGGGCATGTGCCTTCTGAAGTTGTCGGGCACAACTTTCGAGACTACATGCACCCGGATGACCAGAAAGGGTGTGCAGAGACTATTGCAAATGCCGTCCGAACCGGGAAAATGGGCGAATTCACCTACCGTATCAGACATGTTGACGGCAGTTGGCGCTGGCATACGTTTCGCGGGACGCCGCATGTTGATGAAAACGGAGTGCTGTCGATTATCGGTGTCGCCCACGATGTCACTGAACGGCTCCGCATTGAAGAGATGATGGCTCATACCGAAAAGATGATCATGGTCAGCGGCATGGCAGCCGGCATGGCGCATGAGATCAATAATCCGCTCGGGGCGATATTGCAGCATGCCCAGAATATCGAGCGGCGGGTATCTGCCGATATTCCGGCCAATCAAAAAGCAGCCGCTGAGGTCGGAGTCAGCCTCGATCTGGTGCGGGGCTATCTGGAAAAGAGGGGGGTCTTTGCTTTTATCGGCCACATACGCACCGCAGGAATACGCGCCTCGGAAATCATCTCGCAGATGCTCTACTTCAGCAGTCGTGGCGAATCCGGTGTCGTAAACGTTGATCTGACGGCTATATTGGAGAGGGTTGTGGGCTATGCTGCCACCGATTACGATATGAAGAAAAAGTATGCGTTCCGTAGTATCGAAGTGGTGCGTGAATATGCCGCAGAACCGGTTTTTGTCGATATAGCGCTGCAGGAAATGGAGCAGGTGCTGTTGAATATTTTGAAAAATGCGGCCCAGGCAATTGCAGCGTCAGAGATGCACCGGGAACCGCGCATCACGCTGCGGACCGGGCTGTCAAATGACATGGCTCAACTGGAGATTGAGGATAACGGTCCCGGTATGGACGAAGCGACCCGCTTGCGAATTTTTGAGCCGTTCTTTACCACAAAAGAGGTTGGCGTCGGCACCGGTTTGGGGCTGTCGGTAGCTTATGCGATCGTCACCAAGGGGCACCACGGCCAGATCGAAGTCCAGTCGCGGCAGGGCGAAGGGAGCTGTTTTGTCGTCAAGCTCCCGGTGCAGGGGAGGGCGTGATGGATAACGCCATTATCAGGGTATTGCTGGTTGATGATGATGAAATGATCCGCGACTGTGTCTCGGCCTATCTGGAAGATGAGGGGTTCTGCGTACACAGTGCTGCCAGCGGCGAAGAGGCTTTGGAGTTGATCACTTCTCTCCGCCCGGTGGTCTGCATATCGGATATGCGTCTGCCGGGCATTTTGGGTGATGAGTTCATCATCAAGGCCCACGCCCTCAGCCCGGCCACAGGTTATCTGCTTCATACCGGAATGCTGTACTCGTTATCTGATGAACTGCGCGATATCGGCATGACGTCCGATGCCGTCCTGCTTAAACCTATCCATGACCTTTCTAAACTCGTAAATAAAATCAAGCATATTGCCGTTGCAGGGAGAAGTGTGTAGATGGAGCCGCTCACTACCAATATGGTGCTGTTGACAATTGACGACGAAGAGTCAGTCCGCAGCAGCGTGGCGGCTTTTTTTGAAGACTGTGGTTTCATTGTGGTTCAGGCCTGTGATGGTCAAGACGGTATCAACAAGATCACATCTCTGCATCCGGATGTCGTGATCACCGACCTGCGCATGCCGAATGTGGATGGCATGGAGGTGGTGGATGCAGTCAGGCTGTTGGATGACAATCTGCCGATAATCGTCCTCTCCGGTACCGGCGTGTTGTCAGATGCAATAGAAGCGATGCGGCGCGGAGCCTGGGACTATCTGAGCAAGCCGGTTGTTGACCTGATTGAATTGGAGCTGATTGTTGCCCGTTGTGTCGAAAGAGCCCGGCTGGTGAAGGAAAATCGGGACTACCATGTTAATCTGGAACTTCTGGTCAGCGAACGGACCAGGGAGCTGCGCAAGGTAACCACTGCCGTAGAGCAGAGCGCCAACAGTGTCGCCATCTTAAGCCCGGAAGGTATTATTGAATATATAAACCCAAAATATATTCAGACAACCGGCTATAGTTCAGAGGAAATTATAGGGAGGCCTTCCCGCATCCTCAGTCCGGGATTGCTGCCCGATAGCCAGTACTCAGAACTGTGGAAAACGATACGCTCAGGCAATGAATGGCGTGGAGAGGTGTGCAACAGAACCAAGGATGGGAGGCAGTACTGGGAACTGTGCAGTATAGCGCCGATCAGGGATGAACCCGGAAATATCACGAATTATGTCGCGATCAAAGAAGATATTTCCGACCGCAAACGCCAGGAAGAACAGCTTTACTATCAGGCCAATTTTGATGTCCTGACCGGGCTCCCGAATCGTTATTACTTCCAGAAGTATCTCGAACAGCAACTGGAACTGGTCAACCGCGAAAACCAGTTCCTGACTCTGATGGTACTGGATATAGATAATCTCAAATACGTCAATGACACTTTCGGCCATGAATTCGGTGACATTCTGATAAAGGAGATTGCCCGCCGGCTGGAAGCTGTCTGTGGGCACAGTTGCGCGGTCTCCCGATTTGTGGGGGATGAATTTACCGTGATTCCGCCGTTGTCGTCGGATGCCAATGATGCAATAAATAGTGCAGAGCAGATTCGTAACGCCATGAATGATGTCTTTGTTGTTAATGGTACGGAAATAATAACTACAGCCAGTATTGGAGTGGTGGTTTATCCGCTGGACGGTGAATGTGTGGAAAGCCTGCTGAAAAACGGCGAAGCCGCCATGTACCAGGCCAAGAAAGAGGGCAAAAATGCCATCAGCTTTTATACCATTGAATTGAACAACCGGCTGGAGGAGCGTTTTGCTCTGGAGGCCAAGCTTCATAAGGCTATTGATCGTGATGAGTTCAGCCTGAACTACCAGCCGCAGATAAACCAGGAAACAGGTTCAATAGTTGGTGTCGAAGCGCTGCTGCGCTGGGCGCCTGCCGGTGAAGCACTCGTCCCGCCCGGACTGTTTGTGCCGATTTTGGAAGAGAACGGCATGATTGTGGCGGTGGGTGAGTGGGTGCTGTGGCAGGCCTGTACGCAAGGTGTGGAATGGCAGAAGCTCGGGTTGCCGGATTTACGTATCTCGGTCAATATATCGGCCTTGCAGTTCATGCGCAGCGATCTCGATGTTACGGTCAAGCGGGTGCTGGAAATTACCGGACTTGATCCGCATTGTCTCTGTCTGGAACTGACAGAAAGTATGATCATGGTTGACAGCACCCGCACACTTGAAAAAATGACGGCTCTGGCAGATATCGGCGTCATCTTGTCGCTTGATGATTTCGGTACCGGTTATTCATCGCTCGAATACCTGGGGCGCTTGCCGATACATGAGCTGAAAATTGACATATCGTTTGTGCGCCGGATGCTGACGACTAAAAACGATGCCGCTGTTGTTAACACCATTATTGCCATGGGGCAGGGGCTTGATATGGGACTGGTGGCGGAGGGGGTCGAGACTGAGGAACAGTTGCGCTACCTGGCAGAGCGGGAGTGCGGCATAATTCAGGGATATTACTTCAGCCCCCCGCTGGAACCGGATGACTTCGTATCGTTTTATCGGGAGTGGAGAAAATGAAGCAAAACCAGTTGTCACCTGGCTCTGAGCCCGGACGCCGGGAATGCTGGATATTACTTGAGGTTTATTTCGGTCCGTAGATATGCTAGTTTGTTGCTGCCGTTTATATTAACTTGTAGCTCACCTGGATAATATTAATGCCTACTGACCATTATCAGCTTATCAGAAACAGGTTCATCTTTTCTGTAGCCATCGTAATCGCGGCGCTGTTCGGGTTGTTCTGCTGGAACAGTACGCGTGAATACCGGCTGGTCATCTCCGCCGTAGAGGGTAAATCTGCGGATAACGCCCGCATTCTCAAGGAACATGCCGAAAGGGCGATCGGCGAAGCTGACAATGCGCTGCTTGATGCTCGTGAACATCTTGATGGGCTGGGAGTTGCACAATTATCTGACAAAGAGATCGGGAAGCTGCTCTCCGCTCATATCCACGGTTCTCCGCAGATCGGCGGCATGTTCCTGGTTGACAGGAACGGGCTCCTGCTTGGCGATACCGGCAAAGGTTCGCTGGATAAAGCCGCCGCGGATATCTTCACCCATCACCATGATCACCCGGATGATCCCCTTTATATTTCAAAACCTTTTAAAAACCCCATGACCGGAAGATGGCAATTTACCATATCTCGCCCGATCAGGTCCGCCGCAGGCGGATTGGACGCGATCGTTGCCGCATCCCTGTATGTCGATTATTTTACATCGATTTATTCAAGCATGAACCTTGGCCGCAATTCCAAAATCCTGCTGGTGCGTACGGATGGTCAGCTTATGCTGGCCATGCCATTTGCAGACTCAATATTCAAACATGATTTTCGCACTTCGAAGCTTGTCAGAGAAGAGTTGCCCCATGCCCCTTCCGGTACCTACCGGATTGGCCCGGGCAATACCCTGCTGGGTGAATCCGGTACCAGGATCGTTTCATACATGACACTGAACGGCTATCCGATTGTTGTGCTGGTAAACATCAGCCAGGACGCTGCAATCGCCTCATGGCTTACGACGTTTATGAAACAGGCCGTGGTTGCCGGACTCCTGGCGCTGCTTGCCGCTATTTTGTCGGTTCTCTTTCTCCGGCAGCTGAAAAGAATCAATGCTGCCAACCATGCTCTGATCGCACAGCAGCAGGAGTTGCAGGTCAAGGCCGAGCTGCTTGATGCTGCCACCGATGCGATTATGCTGCTCGACAACAAGGGGCAATTCGTCTATTTCAACAACGCTCTCCAAACCATGTCCGGGTATAGTCGTGAAGAGCTGCTGCAGCGTGGTCTCCACGGCATAGAGCCTCCCGAGTATGCCTCCCGGATCCAGACGAACATCAATACGATACTCGAACAGGGAGAGGCTTTTTTCGAATCGGCCTATCTGCGCAAATCCGGGAGTATTCTTCCGATTGAGGTGCACGCCAGGGTCGCTAACTTCAACGATCGTACTCTGGTTATCAGTATGGTCCGTGATATTTCGGAACGTAAAGAGATTGAGCGTCAACTCAAGTTCTCTCTTCAGGAATGGCAGCATACGTTTGATGCTGTCGAGGATGCCGTTTGGTTACTGGATATGAACCGCAAAATTGTCCGTGCCAACAGTGCCACGCAGAATGTATTCGGTAAAACATTGTCGGATGTCGTCGGACTGAGCTGTTGTGAAGCCGCACATAACGCGTTGAAACCACACCAGAACTGTCCGTTTGGCCAGATGCTGGAATCAAGAAAACGCGCTACTATTCAGCTGTTCATCAATAACAGATGGTTTGAGGTCACGGTTGATCCGGTCTTTTCAGATGATGGCTCTATTGTTAATGCCGTGCATATAGTCAAAGACATTACGAATCTGAAAAAAGCCGAGCTTCGCGAGCGGATCCGTTCCGGCATTCTAGAGCGGATTACCAGAGGGGAGAGGCTCCCGCAGCTGCTTTCATATATAGCTCTCTCTATTGAAAAGGAAAATCCGGAGATGCTTTGCTCGATCCTGCTGGTCAGCGACGACGGACTGCGGCTTTTGAACGGGGCGGCGCCCAGTTTGCCAGATTCCTATAACTTTGCGGTCCATCGTACAAAGATCGGCGAAAGCATGGGTTCTTGCGGCACTGCGGCTTTCAGGCGGGAAAGGGTAATCGTGGAGGATATAGACAGCCACCCCTTCTGGAAAGGTTTTACCCCTGCTCAGGTGGCGGGGCTTCGTTCCTGTTGGTCAGAGCCGATCATCTCGTCTTCCGGAGTGCTGCTCGGCACCTTTGCGATTTATCACCGTACCCCGGCAACACCGGCTGAGGATGAAATCTCCCTTATTCAGCAGGCATCTGCCTTTGCCGGCATCGCAATTGAACGGAGCAAAGGTGAAGAACAACGTCTGGAGCTGGAACATCTGCTGAGCCAGTCGCAGAAGATGGAGGCGATCGGACATCTGTCAGGCGGTATTGCCCATGATTTTAACAACCTGCTGACGCCGATACTCATTTATTCCGAAATGTTGAAACGTTCATTGCCGGAAAACGAGAAGGTGCAGTCGCAACTGGACGGCATTATCAAAGCTTCCGGCAAAGCCCGCGATCTGACGCAGCAACTGCTCAGCTTTGGCCGAAAGCAGATCATGCAGATGAAGGTATTCGATCTCAACGACGTTATCATGTCTTTTCATTCGATGGTGCGCCGGACGCTGCGCGAAAACATCAGTCTCAGTTTGCAGCTTGCCAGTCATGCGGTCGTGGTACGCGCCGACAGCTCCAAACTGGAACAGGTACTCTTGAATCTGGTCTTGAATGCACAGGATGCAATAGCTGTTAACGGCAGCATCTCCATTGAAACGGGGCAGGTGCTGATTGATGATGAGTTTGCACATCGTCATCCCGGCATGAGCTCGGGGCGATTTGTGCTGCTGTCTTGCACCGATAACGGCTGTGGTATGAATTCTGAAACAATGGCGCGGATTTTTGAACCGTTTTTTTCGACCAAGGAGGTAGGCCATGGTACCGGTCTAGGTCTGGCAAACGTGTATGGCATCGTTAAACAGCATAACGGATATGTCATGGCAGTAAGCACGGTTGGTGCAGGAACAACCTTCAAAATCTACCTGCCGGTCTGTGATGAAAAACCGCAGATCCTTAATGTGGAAAAAGAACCGGTCGATCCGGATCCTTCCGGCAGCGCGGTCATTCTGCTCGTAGAGGATAATGAAATGGTGCGTACTATGTCGAGCGAACTGCTGGAAGGGTTCGGCTATACCGTTTACAGCGCCGAACATCCCGAGCGTGCGTTGGCGTTGCTGAAGGAAATCACGGAGAAGATTGATCTGGTCATTACCGACGTCGTGATGCCGGGCATGGATGGTCAGCAGCTCTTTGAGCGGATCAAGGCAGATCACCCGGAAATAGACAAGGTGCTTTATATGTCCGGCTACACGAACAATATCATCGTTACCGCAGGTGAATTGGATGACGGATTGACTTTCCTGCAGAAACCTTTTACGGTTGATGCGTTGATGGCCAAGGTGAAAGAACTTTTGCCGCCGGGTTAGGAATTATTTCCCGAGTGAAATTGACTTGCTCCGCCCCGATGAAAGCCCTTCAAATCTGAATTTACCCAGATATGTGCCATTCCTGAGTAGTCCTGAATCTCCCGGCGGCAGATAGTGCGAACTGCTGTTTGTAATAACTCCTGAAAAACGATTGAATATCCCTTCCGCATAGCTCTCTTGTGTTATCGGCAGTAGGTAGCTGGACAAAACAGCTCTGCCTGACAAAGCCTGTAACGTTTCTGCGCGTACGCTTTCAGCAAGCGATCCCGAAGAAACGCGGAGCTGCTTTCCGCGCACATTTGCGGTTACCTGTGCGGAAAGCTGTAACAGGGCTGTTCCGTCTCCATTCAAGTGCAGATTGTACTGCGGTTGCCAGCCTCGCTCTGAAGTGGCATAGCGGAGTGTCACTTTGCCGCGGGGAGGGGTGACCGTTACCCGTAGACAACTTTCAGCCGAGCGGCTGTTCTTTTTTGCTGAGGAGAGGCGCGCGTCGATTCTCTGAATCTCCTGAGTCGTCTTGCGGCGCGCAGTATAGACAGCTTCCAGTTGGGCAATGGCAAAGTCCGTGCCTTGGCGGATTGCCAACATCGGATCGGGATTGGCCTTGGTTTTTCGCGGAGCCTTGCCGCTTTGAACTTTGGCTGCCGCTGTAAAAATAGCTTCACGGGTTTCCAGTGCCAGCAAACGATCCTCCAGCCGTCGGCGCTGCTCGGCCAGCGTTTCCAGCTCTTTGTAATATGTGCTAATGGACTCTGTTTTGCGGGTTTCAACACCGAGGATAGAGGTGCCGGGGGCCGGAACTACGATGAGTGTCTGCTCAAGTACCCCGGCCGCGAGGGGCAGATCAATCACCCCCTTCACTGCGCCGGCATCCTGTTGGATCAGGGCGCCATCCCGGTAGAAGGTGATTCTACTCTCCGCTGATGCAGAACCGGTAGGGAAAGCGATAATAAGGCAGAGGCAGGGCAGCAAGCTAGAAGTTGTTCTCAGTAGCTTTCTGGCGAAAAATATCATGATTAATGCACTTATCCTGATTGTCAGGGCTGGTTTGAAGCACATGTAGTATCCTCCGGGCGGGCATGGTTTTTTTAAGGTGCTCTTGAGATGCTGTTGCGTATCACAACTCTTACGGTTATACTCTCACAAATTATTTTGAAAGGCTGCTGACATGGAAAATGATGTAGATATAGACGCGGAAGTATCGGTCAAAGACATAGTCAATTTTTATATAAAAATCAATGATTCATCCAAGGCAAAGAAGGATATTGCCCGGCTTTCGGCCAAAGACAAGGCTGCTGCTCTTGAAATAATTGCCTCATCTTCTGCCAGTCGTGACTTCCGGATTGAAGTGGCGCGTTATTTTATTTATGATCTGGATGCTGTGGTAAGAAGGAAATCCGAGCGCTTTATGGAAGACCTGGTGCCTGACTGGGTCACCGATCCGGCGGAAAGTATTCTGAAGCTGCTTAAATCCGCCGATGGCAAGGGGACTTCAAGCAGGAACTCCGCCGTTAAATTTCTGTTTGGTATTGTTGATTCGAGCAGTCTGCGTGACACCTTCACAACACTTCTCAATAGCCGAAATCGCGCTCATATGTCCGAGATACTTGCAATTGTAGAGGATTATATCGATTCATCCTGCGATGAGCGGGAACAGGTGAAAATATTTGATGCCTGCCTGGATATTGTTGTGTCGGATGAGGTTGACAATAATATCAAACATCACGCATCCAATCTGCTGAGTGTCTTTTTCAAAAAGGTTATTTCTACCGACCTGGGTGAAACTCTTCGCCGTAAATATATTGAAAAACAGGTTGACAAGGCCGAAGGGGTGTACCGCTATCTTTGCAGCGGAGCTTCCGGTTTGAACGGCACGTTTCTGGATGATCTCCTCAGGCCGCTCAAAGAGGGCGGTATTAATTATCAGATCAAAATACTGAATTACTTTAGAGCCGTGCTGGAAAAATCAAAAAACTCTGAAGATGCCGATACGGTTCTTGATACCTACCCTGATTACTGGAATCAGGACGAGCAGGGCAAGGAAGAAAAAATCCGGTCCGTCTGCAGTAAGATATTGCGGGGCGTAGATGAATTATGGGACGTGGCCGAGGATCCGCAGATCCGGACACTGATAGTGCTGATCCGTTTCGGTGAATATGCCAACAAGCGTGGACTGCTGGAACAAATTCGCTCCAAGTTGGAGGATTCAACCCTGACTGCGGTCGCCAGTGAAAAACTGGTAATGATGCTGCGCTGTTTTCTTCATCCGGAACAGCCGGATGTCCTGAAATTACAGGCTGCACAGCTGTTGCTGTTTAAGGTTGGCGATTCTGTAAGCCGCCTGGCGGCTATGGAATATCTTGGCTCCTACCTTGAGAACAAAAATCTTAATTATGCCGAACAGGGTAGCATCGCAACGGTTATCGAGTCGCTTCTGGCAGAAAAACAACTGGGAGGGCCTGTTCGGGAAAAGGCCCGGTATCTGCTGTTTATAGCTGATCCGAAGCGTTTGCAGGGTGAAGCGGAACAAAAATCGATTCTCAAGTATTTGCGAGGTATTGCTGAGGGAGAGGGCTTTGCCAATCAAAATGCTGAAAAAAGGGTGCTTGATGCTCTTAGTACTTTTTCGGATATGTCGATACCCAACGAAAATTTGAAAAAGGCGGCGCAGTATCTTGAATTCAAAATTAAAAACCCCAAGAGTCCGGCAACCTGGAATGCGATTTCAGAAAACAGTTGAATTCTCAGTATAGACTTAAGTAAAGGTCTTGCAGGAGTATTCGCAGGACTCATATCTTGGATGTGATTTGCCGGGTACTAAAGCTTGCGAGGGTTTCAATGACGGTAAATGCGATATCCAGCAATGAGAAAAGGGCTGCTTTTGCCATTTCATTGCTTATTTTTATTGTAGCTCTATGTCCACGCTTATGGTTTCTGTATGAGTATAGTAACCATCCTTTCTATTCCACGCTGATACTTGATTCAAATTACTATAATGTCTGGGGGCAGCGAATTGCCGCAGGAGACCTCGCAGGGGGATCCACGGCCTATTGGGCATCTCCGTTCTACGCTTATCTCATTGCAATATTCCGTGTGGTTTCTGAAACATCGGCAACATTTCTGGTTCGGCTGCTTCAGGTCGTACTCGGTGCTGTCACCTGCGTGCTGGTATATCGCATGGGTGAGGAGCGGTTCGGCAGGAGAGCAGGGATTGTCGGTGCAATCATGCTTTCTTTCTACTCATTCTCCATCTACATGGATTCGGAACTCCTGAAAAACTCTCTGGCGGCTTTTACACTGACCGCTTCATTTGCCATTATAAGCAGCAACCGCAAAGAATCCTTCGGGAAGGTTTTTGCGACTGGAGTTCTACTGGGGGCGACCGTGATCAACATGCCCGGCGCTCTATTATTGACACCTGCAATCATGCTGTTCCCCCTGCTTGGCACAAAAACGGTTCAGCGGCGTCTTCTCTCCCTGGTTTGTCTTTGCGTAGGGATGGCTCTGGTTATAGCACCTGTGACCGTCAGAAATTGGGTCGTAGAACGTGACTTTGTATTAACTACTTATACCGGCGGAGTGGCTTTTTTTATTTCAAACAACACATCCTTTGATGGCAGTATTAATTCACTGATATTTAGTACCGCTTCTACCACGGATATATCCAAGGAGGAGTCCAACACAAGGGTTCGCGCTGAGGCTGCTGCTGGCCGATCCCTCAAATCTTCGGAGATCTCAGCTTATTGGTTCGATGGCGGCAAGAAGCATGTGCGCGATTATCCTCTTTCAACGTTGATTCTTTTCCTGAAAAAAAATGCAATGTTCTGGAATTGGTATGAAATATCGGACAACATCGATTTTTATTACATCAAAGGATGGTCGCACCTTCTCAGGTTGCCGCTGGTCTCTTTCGGGGTGATAGCGCCCTTGGCCATCTTTGGACTCATCATTGCGCTACTTACCAGGAAAAAGGAGTGCGCCTGCGATGCCGCTATTGTCGTCTCTTACATGTTCTCCGTAACCCTATTCATGGTCTATGGCAGGTATCGTCTTCCCATTGTCCCCTTGCTATGTGTGTATGCAGGCCACAGTGTAATTTTTGCCCTTGATCGCCTTCGCGGTCCCGTGAAATCAATTTTGCCCGGGTTTGTACTGCTACTAATGCTGGCCATCGCCTGCAATGTGACGATTATACGTACCAGTACTGCTCATACCCGCATGATACTTGCTGACATCTACAAAAAACAGAATAAATTCAATGAGGCAGTGGATCTTTATCGAAATATCATAACAGAATACCCTCATAGATTTGACGTTCAGCTCCGTTTGCGATACGCTTATAGTCTTGAAAAGTCGGGCAGATTAAATGAGGCGATCCTTCAGTACGAAGAAGCCCTGTTGCAGTCGGCAGACTTGAAGCTTGCCGCCGACATAAGGACTGTTTTGAACGATCTCTACGAGGAACGATCAGTGAGGCATTGAGGTCATGGTAGGTTGTTAATAAGTTGAGAGGTCATACAACTACATCAAAGAAATAAATATGTTAGTTTATCCAGGTTTAACAGAGCGCCCTGACTATCCGACCGCCGCCTAACACTTCATCTCCCCGGTAAAAAACCAGAGCTTGGCCGGGGGTCACAGCTTTTTGCGCCTGGTTAAATCTGACTTCGCAGCGATCTCCCTCCAGCAGCCTCACCCGGCAGGCTACCGGCTGGTGCCGGTAGCGAATCTTGCAGGCCGCAACAAATTCCTCTCCCTCCGGCGTAACAATCCAGCTGACGTTTTCCGCCTGCAACCCGGCAGCATATACATGCTGCTGTTCCCCTACCAATACGATATTTCGTTCGGCATCAATCGCCGTCACATACAGAGGTTCGCTCCAGGCGATCCCCAGCCCCTTGCGCTGGCCGATCGTGTAGCGGTGGGTGCCGTGATGGCGTCCGAGGATCTCGCCGTTAAGATGGATGATGTCGCCATCGGCAGCGCCTAACGCTCCGCTCCCTTCAAGAAAGGCAACATAATCATCATTCGGTATAAAGCAGACTTCTTGGCTGTCGCTCTTTTCCGCTACAGGAAGTGCGAACTCGCGCGCCAGTCGTCGTACTTCATCTTTGCTCTCAATTGTACCGAGCGGAAAGATGACCTGCCGCAGCTGTTGTTGGGTCAACGTGTACAGGAAATACGACTGATCCTTGCGGGCATAGTTGGCAACCCTCAGGTGGCAGGTGCCGTCTGAATCTACCGTGTTTCTGACGTAATGCCCGGTGGCCAGCAGATCGGCCCCCAGTTCCCGCGCCTTCTCCAGCAACAGCCCGAATTTGATATAGCGGTTACAGCGAACACACGGGTTCGGTGTGTGGCCGATGCGATATTCTTCGATGAAGTCGCCGATTATCAGTCTGCTGAAATCCGGTGAAAAGTCGGCAACGTGATGCGGAATAGCCAGATGCTCAGCAACAACAGCGGCATCATGAACGGCCGAGCCCACGCCGCTGCTATGCGGGGCAAAGAGGCGCATGGTGATGCCGATGACATTATGTCCCTGTTGTTTCAACAGAGCGGCGGTGACGGAGGAATCGACCCCTCCGCTCATGGCCACGGCAATTGTGCTCATTCTTCTTCCCCTAATAATATTCTGATTACCTGATTGGCCTGATGATGCGCAGCGATGCCGACCCTGGGGGCCATCAGGCCGTTGCCCGGAGCCGCTTCCGATACGGCATCTCCGACCAGATAAAGCCGCCGCGACACTTTGCGCGTCGTAATGCTGTTATTGGTCCCGTATCCGGCCAGACCGGAAGCGGCAACAACACTGCTCATCGGAATCGCTTCGAGTACGCGGTTGACCAGCATCGCCTTCATGTCGGCACGGTCAAACGCTTCAACTACGACCTGGCAGTCGGTAAAAACCGGCGGAATATTCTCCGGATTTAACATGACACAATGAGATTCAACGGTTACGTAGGGATTTATGTGCTTAAGGTTGCAGGCCAGCGCATCGACTTTATAGCGACCGATCTGGTCAATAAAATACTGCTGGCGATTGAGGTTTGATGGCTCCACTACGTCAAAGTCTGCGATCACCAGTCTGCCGACGCCGACCCGCGCCAGAGCAACCGCAACCGCCGACCCGAGACCTCCGACACCGGCAATGCCGACCGATGCCTGCTTGAGGCGGGCATGGACGCCGGGAGTGTGTCTGGCCGCCATCAGCGCCTCCAGCTCTTCTTCGGTTGGTACTTCGCCTCGCCGGATTAAAAAAACTTCGTCTCCGTAGTTCAGCTCCGTATCTGCCGGGGCCGGGAAGCCGTTCAGGATCAGGACATCTGACCCTGTTTTATGGAGTTCCGCAACAGCACCAAGCGTCAGGCCGTCTGCAACGTCGGAGTCATTTTCGTTGATACGAATCTTCACCCGTCTACCCAATCGCCTGCTGGAGATCAGCAATCAGGTCGTCCGGGTCTTCCAGCCCGACCGAGAGCCGTACCAGGGTGTCGGTGATCCCTTTGCGCTCGCGCTCTTCTTTCGGCACCGAGGCGTGTGACATTTTTGCCGGATAGGAAATGATGCTTTCAACTCCGCCCAGGCTAACGGCAAAAGCAGCCAGGTGCGAATTTTCCAGTAACCGTTTTGTCGTTTGGTATGAATCGAGTTCAAACGAAAAGACCGCTCCCGGCCCATCAGCCTGGGCGTTATGGACGGCGTGACCCGGATGCTCGGGAAGCCCCGGATAATGGACTGCGGTAACGCGCGGATGCTGCTTCAGCCAGGTGACGATCTTGAGGGTGTTCTGTTGGCTCTGATCCATTCTGACCTTGAGGGTCTTCACACCGCGCAGCGTCAGAAACGAGTCCTGCGGTCCGAGTCCGGTTCCGAAAGCATTCTGGATATAGCGGATACGCTGCGCCAGTTCCTTGTCTTTGACTACTGAGAAACCGCATAGTACATCGCTGTGACCGTTTATAAACTTGGTGCCGCTGTGCAGGACGATATCACAGCCCAGTTCCAGCGGGCGCTGCAGGTAGGGGGTCATGAAGGTGTTGTCAACCATAGTGATGATGCCGTGACGGCGGGCAATTTCAGCAGCACCGCGCAGGTCGGTAACCTTAAGGAGCGGGTTGGACGGCGTTTCGAGATAGATTCCCTTCGTTTCGGGACGAACGGCGGCTTCGATAGCGGCCAGATCGGTGGCATCGACAAATGTTGAGGTGATCCCCATCCGGCTGAAGATGGTTGAGAGCACCCGGTAGGCGCCACCGTATACATCGTCGCAGACGACCAGATGGTCGCCGGGGGAGAAAATCATCAGGGTTGTGGAGATTGCGGCCATGCCGGATGCGAAGGCGAGGCAGTGTGTCCCCCCTTCCAGTACCGCAATCGTATCCTGCAGCGCTTCGCGGGTCGGGTTGTCGCCGCGGGCGTAGTCGTATTTGCTGAAATGGTCAACCGAGGTCTGGCGATAGGTCGAGATCTGATAGATCGGCACTCCGAGCGCCCCGGTCTGCTGGTCGACGGTCGGACCGCCGTGGATCAGTTTGGTTGCAAGTTTCATGGTTATCCCTCCAGTGCCTGTCTAAGATCTTCGATCAGGTCATCACAATCTTCTATACCGACTGAAAGCCGCAACAGTACGTCGTTGATCCCCAATCTGGCCCGCAGTTCCGGCGGGATGTCAGCATGGGTCTGTACCTCCGGGAAGGTTATCAGGCTTTCAACACCTCCGAGGCTTTCGGCAAACGAGATCAGGTTTGTCTTCAGCAGAATCTGTTCGACCAGTTCGTGCTTGTCAACCTCAAAAGCGATCATAGCGCCGAATCCGCGTGATTCCCGACCCATCAGGGTATGATCGTGGTGATTTTCGAGGCCGGGATAAAATACTTTTTTTATGCGGGGGTGTGCTGCGAGCCATGATGCAATCCGCCCGGCGTTCTGCTGCTGGCGGTCCATCCGGACTCCCAGAGTCTTGATGCCGCGTGTCGTCAGCCATGCATCCTGAGGCCCCAGTACAGCGCCGACCGAATTTTGATGAAAGTATACCCGCTCGGCCAGCGCGGGATCCTTGACCGTTACCAATCCCGCCACGGTGTCGTTGTGCCCGGCCAGATACTTGGTCGCGCTGTAGACGGCGATATCGGCGCCCAGGTCGAGCGGTCTGAGCAGATAGGGGGTCAGAAAGGTGTTGTCAGCGATCAACAGAAGATTGTTACTTTTGCAGAGGCTGGCAATTGCCCGGAGATCAGCGAATTTAAGGAGCGGATTGGTGAGCGTTTCGACAAAAACCGCTCTGGTTGTCGGCTGGATGGCTGCCGTTATCGCAACCGTATCGCTGGTGTCTACATAGCTGAACGAGAGGCCGAACTGGCCGAAAACCTTGTCAAACAGGCGACAGGTTCCGCCGTAGAGGTCTTCCGTTACGACTATGTGGTCGCCCGATTTGAACAGCAGCAGCAGATTGGCTATTGCTGCCATGCCCGATGAATAGGCAAATCCGCGAGCAGCACCGTCAAGTCGGGCAATGCCTTCTTCCAGTGCCTGACGGGTTGGATTGCCCGAGCGGCTGTAGTCATAGCCGGTGCTTTGGCCGAGGCCCGGATGTCTGAAGGTGGCGGTCTGGTATATCGGCACGGTGACCGCACCGGTACGGGTATCCCACTCAAGACCTATCTGAACTGCCAGTGTGCTGATATTCATAATACCCTCCAAAATAGTAGATCCCCTTCCGGGGTGCGGAAGAGGATCTTTTGGATGGCGCTCTTCCTTATCTCCCGAAACCGCAAGCGGTTTCGCTGGAATTGGCACCTTGCCGGAAGGCTGGTTGCCGCGACGTCACAGGGCCAGTCCCTCAGTCGCTCTCGATAAGAATATGTATGTTGAGTTGTTTAGTGTGTAAACTATATGCTAAAAGTATCAGTTGCACGGTAAATGTGTCAACAATATTTTTGGCAGTTATTTGTCTTTCAGAATATCAAATTCCGCCCAGACAAAGGTATTTAACTACCAAATAATCCTCAATGCCGTAGCGGGATCCTTCACGTCCGATCCCTGATTCCTTGACTCCGCCAAATGGGGCGACTTCGGTTGATATCAGACCGGTGTTGATGCCGACCATGCCGTATTCCAATGCTTCGGCTGTTCGCCAGACACGGCTTATGTCGCGGCTGTAGAAATACGATGCCAGACCGAATTCGGTATTGTTGGCCATCTGGATCGCTTCTGCATCAGTGTCAAATCTGAACACCGGAGCCAGCGGTCCAAATGTTTCTTCGCGGGCGACCAGCATATCCGGGGTGACATCGGTCATAATTGTCGGCTCAAAAAAGGTGCCGCCCAGAGCGTGGCGCTTGCCTCCAAGGACTATTCTGGCACCTTTGGCGGCAGCATCGGCGATATGTTCTTCAATCTTTTCCACCGCAGCCATGTTAATCAGAGGCCCCTGCTGGACATCACCGGTCAAGCCGTTGCCAACCTGCATTTTGCCGACGGCGTCTGACAGTTTCCGAACAAAAAGGTCGTGAACACCGGACTGCACCAGTAGTCGATTTGTGCAGACGCAGGTTTGGCCTGTGTTGCGGTACTTGGAAGCAATAGCTCCCTCGACGGCAGCATCCAGATCGGCATCATCAAAGACAATGAACGGTGCATTGCCGCCCAGCTCCAATGAAACTTTCTTTACGGTGCCGGCACACTGCGCCATCAGCCGCTTGCCGATTTCTGTCGATCCGGTAAAGGTCAGCTTGCGGACCAGCGGATTGGCGGTCATTTCGTCACCAATGGCAGAAGCGGCACCAGTGATGACACTGAACACTCCTGCGGGAATCCCGGCGCGTTCACCCAGCTCAGCCAGTGCCAGGGCTGAGAAAGGGGTCGCGCTGGCTGGCTTAACGACCATAGTACAGCCGGCAGCCAGAGCTGGTCCGGCCTTGCGGGTAATCATGGCGGCTGGGAAATTCCAGGGGGTTATTGCGGCGCAGACCCCGATAGGCTCTTTTATGACAATAATGCGTTTATCAGTTGCGTGGCCGGGAATCGTGTCCCCGTACACCCGCTTCCCTTCCTCGGCAAACCACTCGATAAATGAGGCTGCATAGGCAATTTCACCCTTTGCTTCTGCCAGCGGTTTCCCCTGCTCTGCGGTCATAATGACGGCGAGATCGTCCTGGTTGGCCATGATTAACTCAAACCAGCGTCTCAGGATACCGGAGCGATCTTTGGCTGTTCGAGCACGCCAAGCGGGGAGGGCTGAAGCGGCGGCATCTATAGCCCGGCGGGTCTCGGCTGTGCCCATTTTAGGAACAGTGCCGAGTGTCTCACCCGTGGCTGGATTGGTGACTGCAATTGTTTCGTTATGGTCCGAGTCGTTCCATGCACCTGCCAGATAACATTTTTGCTTCAACAGGGTGGGATCTCTCAGTGGCAACATGCTGAATTCCTCCTTCAAAGTTAGGTAGTCCGCCAAGGTTGATTTTATGAATTGAATTCCTATAGCACTGCGTCATTGGTTTGTCAGTATTATGTTTGTATTCTACTATAAAATGATTGACAATTGCCGCCGGTCTGCTATTACGGCGTAGTGTCAGTTAGATTCAGAGCTGCCCGAACTACATTCATAATAACACAAAAAAAACGCTGGGTTGGAGATGGCTTGAACGGAACAACGGGATTCAAAATAACTGAAGCTGCTATTGCAACTAAGATCGCTCACACAAATGTGGCGGCAGCCGGTCCCCAACGTGCTTTTGAAAAGATATCTACAAATAAACATTGCTTCGCAATAATGATTCAGAAATGAAACCTGCCAAATATTTCACAACATACTGGTATCTTGTCATCGTAGGGATTGTCATAGCCGTCTATGGAACAACCTTTATCAATCAGTGGACTTACGATGACCTCTACGTGGTAGTCAATAATCCGGATACATTATCTCTTTCAGAGTTTATGAAAAACAGCAACCCAGGCCGCCCGTTAAGGGAACTGACTCATATCATAGAGCGCTCAGTCTTTGGTGTAAAACCTGCCGGATATCACATCCTCCAGCTTCTTTTGCATATTTCAAACGGAATAATACTTTGCATTTTTATGGTGCGTATCGGACTCAAGAGATTACCCGCTTTACTTGGAACATTATTTTTTCTTGTACATCCCTTCCAGTCGGAGTCTGTTGCTAATATTGCTCACCGCAAAGAGTTGCTGGGATTTTGTTTTGCCTCACTCTCCATGATTTCATTTCAGGAAATTTTTTATTTTCAGAACAGAAAGCGGCATTTATTCATGTTATTGTCGCTGATTTTATTTTGTATCGGAATGGCCGGCAACGCAACAATCGTTACCATTCCTGCAGCCTGGGTTGCCTACGAGTATTTTTTTGTACCTTTAGAGGATAGATATCTTCTCCGGTATCCAAAAGTATTAGCCATCGCCTCAATTGTCATCTGTGCTGAAGCGCTTATCTGGTTAACCCCTTTTTTCTCTTATAAGAGCATTGCTAACGTATACCTTAAAAATAACTTTGCCCCTTCAGAGCACCTGCTACCTCATGTGATGGGTGCTTTTACAGCGTTTGCACTTTATTCGCAAAAGATGCTTTATCCCATTCATCTTGCCCCAGAATATGTGATTCCTCTAGCCGACACCTTCGTGCAACCGTTGGCCTGGTGCGGAATCATTGAAGTAATTGCGTTACTGTTTTTTGTATGTGTGTACCGAAAATCGTACTCTGTACCGGTTTTTGGCATTTATTTTTTTATGCTATTGTATATTCCCGTCTCAAACATTGTCCCTGTCGCATACAGTATGGCTGACCGCTATATGTACGTGCCATTGGGAGGACTTGCCGTCGTCTTTGCATTTCTGGTTGGCAGGATTCATTTCAGATCATTGACATATGTAGTAGCCATCTACTTGTCACTGCTTGCCGCATTCACCATCATTCAAAATCAATACTGGCGAAATGAATTTACCCTCTGGGAACATGCTGCCACAGTCAGTCCCCTCTCCAGTCCTGCCCAGGAATCCGCTGCGCAGGCTGCAATGCTTAATGGACAATTGCCGCTGGCACACAAACATGCTCTAGAAGCAGTTCGCCTTTATGGAGCGAATGGACGTGCCTATTTTACACTTGCGATGATAGAAGAGATAATAGGCGACACTAAATCAGCAGCGGCAAACTACACCATATTCATTACCCATGGTAAGGAGCAATATCCGGATTTGACTAAATTCGCTATTGGGAAGCTGAAGGCTATAACGGGCAAGTGAACCAAAACTTAAAAGGTGGACTAGATATATATTATTTGCAGTATTTGATGCGGATCAAGAAAAAGGCTAACCGTAACCGGGTAGCCTTTTAGCGTAGGGATAAATATAGTAATAAACTGAATAGGTCAGTGTTTGGTGCTGAAGTCTCTAAAAGAACCTTTTTGGGGGGGCGGAGCTGTCTTTTTAGGCATAGTGGCATCCCAGATCATTTTGGACAGTCCCCGCTCAATTGGCATCATAGTAATCGCTAGTAGAAACAAGGCCAAAAAAGCCAGACCGAACATGACCAGCATACCAGCAGAAACAAGAATGGCTTCGATAATAACAGGCATAAGCGCCCCCAGAATTATGTATAGTTACTAAATTTGTATTTGGTTTTAAGTATACACTATGATTGTTAAATTGAAAGAGATCATTGCTTAACAGCAATAGAATGCTCGGAAAATAAAAAAATGGTGCAATTATTTTTAAATTTGGGGTATTGTTCAAAAGTTAATGAAAGAAGCATTTTCTCATAGTTAGTTTCTGTCCGTGAAGCCAACCTATCGAAATAATTATGTAAAGCAACTAAAGTTGCTCTGGTTTTTTCTGCTGCTTAATGGTACCTTTCATTCAAGTACTTGAAATAGTTTGATATCCATTTTGGCACGAGGCAAAAAT
>JANYBN010000056.1 GCA_025360785.1 Geobacter sp. | reverse complement strand
TAAAAAAAATGCTTCTTTAGGGTAATGGCATTATTTCAATCGCGATTTGAAAATTACTTTTTTTCGAATATTTCATTCGAAATCATTTCTGCAAAGCCTTCATATTAAAGGCGCCAAAGGGGTTAGTCATGAGTATTTCCGAAAAAAAGCAGAAGTGGACCGCCACCGTAGTCGCCAGGAACATCGCCCGTTCCCCCGAGCGGATGGAAAAGTTTTTGACCACCTCCAACATAGAGCTTGACCGCTGCTTCACCCCCGGCTTCGACTACCCCGGCTACGACGAACAGCTCGGCCTGCCCGGTGAATATCCCTACACCCGCGGCGTCCAGCCCACCATGTATCGCGGCCGCTTCTGGACCATGCGCCAGTACGCCGGGTTCGGCACCGCCAAAGAATCCAACGAACGCTACAAATACCTGCTATCCGCCGGCCAGACCGGCCTATCCGTCGCCTTCGACCTCCCCACCCAGATGGGCTACGACTCAGACCACTCCATGAGCCAGGGCGAAGTCGGCAAAGTCGGCGTCGCCATCGACTCACTCGCCGACATGGAAATCCTCTTCGACGGCATCCCCATGGACACCGTCTCCACCTCCATGACCATCAACTCAACCGCCGCCATCCTGCTCTGCATGTACATCGCCGTCGCAGAAAAACAGGGCACCCCCGCCGACAAAATATCCGGCACCATCCAAAACGACATCCTCAAAGAATACATGGCCCGTGGCACCTACATCTACCCCCCCAAAGAATCAATGAGGATCATCACCGACATCTTCGCCTACTGCAAAGACTTTGTCCCCAAATGGAACACCATCTCCATCTCCGGCTACCACATCCGCGAAGCCGGCTCCAGCGCCGTCCAGGAAGTCGCCTTCACCCTGGCCGACGGCATCGCCTACGTCGACGCCGCCATCAAAGCCGGCCTCGAAGTCGACGAATTCGCCCCGCGCCTCGCCTTCTTCTTCAACGCCCACAACAACCTCTTTGAAGAAGTCGCCAAATTCCGCGCCGCCCGTCGCATCTGGGCCAAAATCATGAAAGAACGCTTCCACGCCAAAGACCCAAAATCCCAGATGCTGCGCTTCCACACCCAAACCGCCGGCTGCACCCTAACCGCCCAGCAGCCCGACAACAACATCATGCGCGTCACCATCCAGGCCCTCTCCGCCGTACTGGGCGGCACCCAATCCCTGCACACCAACTCCCGTGACGAAGCCCTGGCACTTCCCACCGAAGAATCCGTCCGTATCGCCCTGCGCACCCAGCAGGTCATCGCCTACGAATCCGGCGCCGCCGACTCCATCGATCCGCTGGCCGGCTCGTTCCTCGTCGAATCGTTGACCGACCAGATCGAAAAGGCCGCCCTCGAATATATTGATAAAATAGATAAACTGGGGGGAGCTGTAGAAGCGATCTCGCGCGGCTTCCAGCAGAAGGAGATACAGGACTCGGCCTACGCCTACCAGAAATCGATCGAGAAGAACGAACTGATCATCGTCGGCGTCAACAAATTCACCGTGCAGGAACCACCTCCAACCGGCCTGCTGAGGGTCAAGGAAGCGGTGGAGATTTCCCAGAAGAAATCCCTGGGCGATATGAAGAGCGGGCGGGACAGCGCTGCAGTGGCATCAGCACTGGCAAAGCTGGAAGCAGCCGCCAAAAGCACCGACAACCTGATGCCGCATATCCTGGCGGCGGTCAAGACCTATGCCACGCTGGGTGAGATCGCCGATGTGTTCAGGGGAGTATTCGGGAAGCATACCGAGACGGTTGTGCTGTAATCAGTCTTGCCTTGCTTATTAACATCATTCACCAGTAAGTACCTGGAAATGAGTCGAGTGAACACGACTCATTTCCAGGTATTGCTATATAAAGAGGAGCAGGCCTATTTCAGCGGCGAAGCGATATCATACTTTTCCATACGGTAGATAAGTGTATGCCGCGGAATCCGCAGAAAGCGCGCAGCAGCAGCCTGGTTCCATTGATTACGCTCCAAGGCTTCTACCACCACCTCCCGCTCCAGTTGTTCCAGGGAATAACCTTCATCCGGCAGATTGATAACTGAACCTGTGCCGGGCGTAAATCCTTGCACGGCTCCACCGTTACGGATTTTTTCCGGCAGATCTATGCAGGAGATAATATCGTTGTTGCGCATGATCAGCAGGCGTTCCACCAGATTCTCCAGTTCGCGCACGTTGCCGGGCCAGGAGTATGCGGAAAGCAGGGTTATGCTCTGTTTGTCAAAGGCCACACTGTTGGCCCCATGCTTGATGCAGAAATGGCGCAGAAGAAGCGGAATATCGTCGCGGCGTTGACGCAGCGGCGGCAGGTGAATCGGGATCACGGAGAGACGGTAATAAAGGTCTTCACGGAAAACACCGTCGGCTATCGCCTTTTCAATATCCAGGTTGGTAGCGGTCACTATCCGCACATCCAGCCGCAACTCCTTTGTGCCACCCACCGCTACAATCACCCGTTCCTGAAGAGCCCGCAGCAGCTTGGGCTGCAGCTCCAGCGGCAGTTCACCCACTTCATCCAGAAAAAGTGTGCCGCCATCAGCCAGCTGAAATTTGCCGGTCTTGTCCTTGATGGCACCGGTAAAAGCCCCCTTGACATGGCCGAACAGCTCACTCTCCAGCAGATCACGCGGAATGGCGGCGCAGTTTATGGCTACGAAGGGTCCGTTTTTGCGACCGCTGAGGGCATGAATCGAACGGGCCACCAACTCTTTGCCGGTGCCGGATTCGCCGGTGATCAGAACCGAAGCTTCCGTATCGGCCACTTTGGCAACCACCTGGAAAACTTTTTCCATTGCCGAGGAAGAGCCGACCATGCTGCGAAAATCACTACGGTCGGCAAGTTCATCCTTCAGCCGTTTGTTCTCGACGTTCAAGCCGCTGAACTGCAGCGCCTTGGAAACGGTCAGAAGCAGCTCGTCGCGGTTGAAGGGTTTGGTGATGTAGTCGTAGGCTCCAGCCTTCATAGCCTCCACGGCTATATCCACCGTGCCGAAAGCGGTGATCATGATCACCAGCGTTTCGGGTGAGCGACCCTTGACCGCTTTCAGAACCTGCATGCCGTCCATGCCCGGCATCTTCATGTCGGTGATTACCAGAGCCGGTTTTACTTCGTCGAACAGGCCCAACCCCTCCTCCCCGGATTGGGCTGTTGCAACGGCATAACCGGCCTCTTGGAGGTTGTATTCCAGTACCCGCCGTAGCGAGGTGTCATCGTCGATGATCAGGATTTTCGCTTTCATGATGTACGCTCCTGCAAAGGCAGACTGACCGACACTGTTGTCCCGCTGCCCGGTTCACTTTCAATATCCAGCTTCCCGCCGTGCGCCTCGACAATTTTCCGGGTCACCGCCAGACCCAGACCGGTCCCGTCAGACTTGGTGGTGTAGAACGGCTCGAAGATTCGTTGCAGATTTTCCTGAGCTATTCCGGAACCGTTATCGTTAAATCGAATCTCAAACCCTGATTCGACCTTGTTAAGGACAATACTGACAAGGCCGCCTTGCGGCGTGGCCTGCAGTGCATTGATGATGATGTTCAGAAAAGCCTGCCGGAGCTTTTCGCCATCCCCACGGATACCCCCCTGCTCCCCGTTTGGCTCAAATTTCAGTGAGACACCGCGCTGCCGGGCGTCCTTTGCCACCAGCGTGACGATAGTTTCCAGTTCTTCACGGATCGAGCAGTCCCGCAATTCCACCGGTTGCTGGCGTGCCATGCGCAGGAAGTCTTCGACTACGTGGTTGAGGCGCTCGGTCTCCTTGATCTGAATCTCGATGAATTCATATTTAGAATCTCCCGGACGATAATCGTCGCGCAGGATCTCGGCCGTGCCGCGGATGGAACCGAGCGGGTTCCTGATCTCGTGAGCCAGAACGGCAGCCATCTCACCAAGGGTGGAGAGCTTTTCGGAACGGCGCAGCTGTTCTTCAATGGCTATGATCCGTTCAGACTGGGCCTGGAGTTTTTTATATGACTCCTCCAGCCCTTCAGCGGTTTGCTGCAGCTCAAGACTTTTTTCCCGCTCGCGCTGGGCCAACAACCCGGTCACGCTGCCGACAATGTTGTAGAGCACAATCTCCATGTACTTTTCCATCTCTACGGTCAGGTGGCCGCCCCATTGAAAAAGTATGTGCGGGGCATAGACGATACTGACCACCAGAGAGCAGGTCAGGCCGCCCCGGAATCCGAACCAGAGGGCCGCCAGGATGATGGGGAGATAATAGAATCTCTGAAATATGTCATGTAGATAATGAAGATGCAGCGGAGTCAGGTAATGGAGCAGGCTGATGCCAAGGATAGATATGCCCAGCAGGGCAATGCGGTTGACAGATGGTTTCATAGCCTTATTATATCGCAGATTTTAGTTACCTACAAACAATTCGTCCTTTCAGAGAAGTCGTACCTCAGAAGTATTTTGCTCCGTCTCGAAGATCACTTGCTTTGATCGAAATAGCAGCCCCATTCAACTGGTGCGGCAGATAGCCCGGATTGCAGCCACCGCTGGCGTTGGGTCCGAGACGATTGATCGCAAATTTTTGGTTGCAGTTATTGCAGTTCATCTTGTCACCCTGCTGCTCGTACCCCTTTTTGGAACGATAGCAGGCATCGCAAGCATCAAACGCGGTCCGAATACTGCCGTCAGGAGCCTTGACAGCAAAAAAAGATATCTCCTTGCCGCCATCCTCAAATTTATAGAATCGCACCTTGCCGTCGGACAGCTTTGCGGCCGGCAGTGTGATCGTGCCGTTGCTGGCTTTCACCTTCTCGTATTTGCCCAGCGAGAATGCAAATACACTGACTGCTCCAACCAGAAACCCCAAAAGCAGAACACCTGCTACAATAATTTGCCTCGTACGATTCGCTTCCATCCCTACCCCCTGTATTTAAAATTTTGTATTAACGGCACAACCGTTACCTATCCTGCCGCAACACCCGGAATCATATCGCCGTTCAAAACTGACCCTTAAAGACAGTAGCGCCAGCAGCATGACGACAACAATCGCCAAGACTATGTTTATGGTTCTGCTATTCATTGCTATTTTACCGTGTACCAGAATTTGGCCTGACGGTTCTTGCCGTCTTTAAGCTGAAACTTGCACATGACGCCATACATGCCGTTCTTGGCAAGTACAAAATCAGCGCCGAAATGCCCCTGCATTCCCATTAACTCTTTGGTTTGGGTGGTCTTGTCCGGATTCTGTACCTTGACCGAAACAGCACCTTCTGTCAGCGCCTTGCCGCTTTTAGCATCATGGAATGACACTGAAATGTGGTGCGTTTCCTTCACCCCTTTGGGCATTTCCATCTCCATCTTCTTCATGGCATCTGCCATGGTTTGAACATTGAAGGTGGCCTTGACACCATCTACGACCTCTTCATGGGCAGCAGTCGCTTTATGCTCCATCCCATGACCGCTGTGATCATGATCCATGGCAAGAACTACAAGCGGGGCCGATAGGGCGAGAATGGCGGTTGTCACTACGATCAGTTTCTTCATTGGTAAATATCTCCTTTGTGGTTAAATAATGACGTCTAACCAAGTTTAGCAGATACCATGCCAATTCATAACCATCATATATTATTGAAACTTCGCATGAAACGATAGATTTGTTGTGGACTATTCTACAATTCATGGAAGGATATTCTTCAAGTATGGGATCTGACCATCAGGGCAAGTGCATTGGCACTCCTGTCATTCAATCCGCACACACTTAAGCCTAGCGTAAACATCTGTAATTACACATTTTATGCAACTTTTATTTTGTTACTGAATGTTTTTTGCTTGATTATTATTCTCAGCGCGCGTAATGTCGATCCAAATATTAAGCAAACACAGTAGTTAATAGATACACGAGAATACTAAACTATCCGCGAGGATAGGACGGAAAACCTAAGGGTCTCAACGAGACAGCCGGGTCGCCGAAATATCGCAAAACGATACGAGGCCCCGGCTTTTTTGTATCCAAAATACGACACAGGAGGTGACCCATCACGACTCGGTTGTAGCGTCTGCTAAGACGAACATTTATACCGAACGGCCTAACATTCCGGAATACGGTATAAATCAGATGGTGGTACACGATAATACTAAACCATTCGCGAGGATGGGGCGGAAAGCCTATAGGGTCTCCAGTAGACAGCCGGGTTGCCGAAATATCACGAGATTTCGGCAACCCGGCTTTTTTGCGCCCATTTCCGGACCAACTGAAATCTACTCAACGTGAACAAACCGCGAATAATACCATAATGGGCAATGGGATTAGATCGCAACTACATTGACCTGCTGACACGTTTTTGTGCAGCCGGTGGATAGAGGAGAACGCATGAGGAAAATTACCACGAAGAACGATTGCCGCAACTTCAACGGAATGACTTTGAAAGGAGTTATAATGAAAAATATCGTGAGAAAATCTATTGCAGCCATAACAATTCTTTCCATGATGACGCTTGGCCTTATGCTTGCCGGTTGTGGTGGAGGCTCAGGAGGAGTTTCGTCAGAGGTCGTGAGCGGAACCGCCTCTGTCGGCAAAACCGCTCTCGGAAAATCAGCCGATGGAATCACTCTGTCAGGGCAGGTCAGCCTCAAAGATTCATCCACGCCTCCGCGACAAAAATCGACGGTCATCGGCAGCGATGGTTCATTCGCCATTGACGTCACCGGCATGACAGCACCTTATGTGCTGCAGGCGCCAGGAAGTGCCGAGGGAGCAGAGTATAATTTGCTCTCTTTTGCTGCCGGAGCTGGCACCGCCAACATCAACCCTCTCTCCAATGCAATTGTAGCCGGTGCAGATGATCACGATGATCACTCAGATGTGTATGAAAAAGCGGATTCCGACAGAAATCATACGATTGAGATTAATATCGACAAAACAGTCTCGATTATACTGACCAAGCTGGAACCACTCCTCAAACAGTATAGCGCGGAGAATACTAACCCGATCACGACCCGTTACATTGCCAACCATCTCGATGACATGTTCAATAATGTGAAAATCACCGTATCAAACGGACTACTTTCCATTATCAATGTGAAAACCAGAGATGTAATTTTCTCCGGTAAAGTCAGCGATATCGCCAACGGTATATTTGATGGCGGCGCTTTGCCGCCGACAGCGTCCGCTCCAGCAGTTCCGGTCGGCTTGACTGCATCTGGCGGCACAGGACAGGTAACACTCTCATGGACTTCCGTCAGCAATGCAACCTCGTATAATATTTATTATGCAACTACATCCGGTGTGACTAAAACCAGCGGTACAAAGATTTTCTCAGTTACCACCCCCTATGCCCAGACCGGCCTCGCAGCAGAAACAACCTATTTCTACGTTGTGACCGCCGTTAACAGTGCGGGTGAAAGTGCAGATTCGGTTCAAATTTCGGCAAGCACTGTTTCAACGCCTCCGCTGCCGACGGTCCCTGCCGCACCGGCCAACGTAATCGCCTCCGGCGGCACTAACCAGGTAACACTCTCCTGGGGGGCCGTCAGCACTGCTTCGTCATACAATGTATATTATGCAACCTCAAGCGGTGTTACGAAGGCTAATGGAACCAAGATTACCGGCACGACCAGTCCTGCAGTACAAACCGGACTGATTGCAGGCACGACCTACTACTATATCGTTACAGCCGTAAACAGCACAGGAGAAGGCGCAGCTTCTATCCAGGTTGCGGCAACCACTCTTGCCGCAGTCCCAAGCCCGACCGCTCCAGCGGCTCCAACCGGCGTTACAGCCGCTGGCGGCACCAACCAGGCGACGATATCCTGGACTGCAGTTCCAGGAGCGGCCTCATATAACCTTTACTGGTCTACGGCAGCAGGCGTAACCAAAGCCAGCGGCACTAAAATCGCAAGTGTAAGCACCCCTTATGTCAAAACCGGCCTTGCCGCCGGAACGACTTACTACTTCATCGTTACGGCGGCCAACGGCGTCGGAGAAAGCACCGCTTCTACCCAGGCCACAGCAACCACCAACGCTGCACCTCCTGCGGTTCCTGCTGCTCCAACCGGCGTAACAGCCACTGGTGGCGCTAATAAGGTGACCCTCTCCTGGCAGGCGGTATCCGGTGCCACTTCCTATAATATCTACTGGGCAACAACTTCCGGCGTGACCACCTCAGGGACAAAAATCACTGCTGCGACCACCCCCTACGCTCAAACCGGGCTTGCCGCTTCAACCGCCTATTATTATATTGTGACTGCGGTAAATGCAGCAGGCCAGAGTGTCGCGTCGGCACAGATCACGGCGACCACCAACGCACCGATCGTGACGCTTCCAACTGCTCCGGTCGGCGTAAGCTCTACCGGAGGCACTAACCAGGTGAGCCTCTCCTGGTCGGCAGTTTCCGGTGCCACTTCCTACAACATCTATTACGCGACCACCTCCGGCGTGACTAAAACCAGCGGAGCAAAGATTACAAATGCCGCTAATCCCTATGTGCAAACCGGCCTTGCCGTCGGTACTACGTACTACTATGTCGTCACGGCAGCAAACAGCGCCGGTGAAGGTGCCGCTTCCGCACAGGCCAGCGCAGCCACTAATGTCGCTCCGCCGCTTGCATGTGGTTCCTGCCACGCCATTCCTCCTGCAGACGGTCAGCATGCGTTTCATGTCAGTGCAGGTTTAAGCTGCGCGACCTGCCATGGCGCCGGCTACAGCAGCACTACGGTAAACTCGGCTACGCACAATAACGGCATCAGGAATGTGGCAAGCACGATAGGATGGAGTGCTACATCGGGAAGCTGTTCTAATTCCTGCCACGGGACCAGATCGTGGTAACACGACCGACAGGCCGGTTCATCCTTATCTAAGAGAGTATCAGGCCATCAAAAGGGATTCCGGTTGTCGGGGGTCTAAGACAATAGCAAACCTCGCTCTTACGGGCGGGGTTTGCTATTATTTGGATCAAAATGTGGTGGGCCTCAAGCTGCCGATTATAAATTTTTCAAAACATTCAATACGTTGCATTTAATATTTCGCTGTACTACGATGTAAAGGCCGTCGCCTTGCAGTATAAATATCAAACCAGCAGGTACTACTCATATGTTACGTTCCGGAATATTTCGACTCTCCCTCGTTAAAAAACTGATTGTCAGTTTTGCTCTCATCGGTGTTTTCCTGATAACTGCCTTGGTTTATGCTATCATTGGATTGGGTACCATGCATCGAATGGTCGACGACATTGCCCGAAACGATCTTTCCGCAGCTACCGCAACAATTACGCTACGGGATGCCATGCTGACACTGCAGCGTGCTGCTGGCAGATTTCAAATTTTGAAACAGCCGGAATTCAGAGAAATACATCGACGGCAGGCCGAAACCTTCCAAAAGACCCTAACCAGGCTTCAGCAGCAATCCGGCGGAGCTGACTTGAGCTCGCTAATAAGCGCTTTTAACGTCTATTCCACTCTGGTCGAACGGATGTTCAGCGGCGACGTGGTTAGTGATCTTGTTATGAAACGTGCTGCCGAACGGGTGGAAAAAGCTATCGAGGTGGTGCGCGGAGAACATAAGATTAGCCTCGACAACAAACTAGTCGCTGCCAGTGAACGAGAAGAACGTACTGCCACTTGGGCGATTGCGCTGGCTTTGAGTGGTGTTACGCTCGCGTTACTTGTGGCTACTATCCTGGTGTATTCTTTTTCCTCCTCTATCGGTAAGCTTCAAAAGGCCACCCACCGTATCGCGGCCGGTGATTTCGATCATGACCCGCATATTCCGGACGGGGATGAAATAGGGGCTTTGTCCCAGGATTTCATGCGGATGGCTGTGCGGCTCAAGGAGCTCGAGCAACTTAGTCTTGACGCCAGCCCCCTGACACGGCTCCCTGGAAATATCGCTATCGAGCGCTCCATCAACCGACGTCTGCGCGAAAAAGTGTCCTTTGCCATGTGTTACCTGGATCTGGACAATTTCAAGTCATATAATGATCGTTACGGGTATATCAAGGCCAGTGAAATTCTTAAAAAAACAGGTGAAGTCATTTATGAATCAGTCAAACGTCTAAATGATCCCGACGCCTTCGTCGGACATATCGGCGGTGACGATTTCGTAGTTATCATTGATGCCAAACTCGCAAAAGCCGCCTGTCAGGATATCATAGCCCGTTTTGACGCAATGATCCCTTCATATTATTCGGAAGAGGACCGGGCAAGCGGCGCCATAAAAGGTGTTGATCGCTATGGTGTCCCACGCGTTTTTCCGCTATTATCAATATCGATTGCCGCACTGACCTGTCAACCAGGCAATTATGCCACTGCGGCGGAGATAGCCACTGCGGCGGCTTCGGTGAAGGATCGTGTAAAGGAAGCATCGGGCAGTAACTACATAATTGTAAGGGAGGCGGGAGTCAGTGACATATAAACGGATTATTTCCATAGCAGTATTGTTTTTCTTGCCGTTGCTTTGTGGTTGCAGTCAATTGGGTTGGAGAGTGTCTGGGAACCAAGGGGATTCCGTTTCTACTACAATTGCTGATCAGGAACGACGTTTTGCAGGAGCTATGGAGTTTTTACGATCGGGTAATGAACAGGCGACTCGTGACCTGCTCGAGCGGGTTGTTGAAGGCCCTCCAATCAACGGAGTTACCGATGAAGCACTTTTTCGTCTGTCGGTGCTGTATCTTAGAGATGATGGAGGAAAGGGAACTGTTCGGGCAATGGAGCTATTGGATCGGCTGAAAAAAGAATTCCCCATAAGTCCTTGGGCCCACCAAGCGGCACCGCTGGGCTTATACTTAGCTGGCGTCAAGACTCTCCGTGAACAGCGGCGAGAAGTCAAGATACTGAAAGAACTCAATCTGTCGCTCAGCCGGGATAACCGTGAGATGCGTCAGAGTATGGAACGTTTAAAAAGTCTTGACCTTGAACTGGAGCAGAAGATCAAGCGTTGACTATTTGTTCGTACGACCTGGATGACATTGCACAAGCGCAAAACCTCTTTAACTGTAGCCCCCTCGGCCAAACCCTGGTATCGCATTATTCCTCTAAGCACTTGCAACTCCATAGTTCAGATTCCTGGTCAAGAAGTGCAATCAGGTAGTTCACCCACCCTCTCCCAAAATTAATTTCAACTTTAGAGATACATCATACAACTACTAGCCATAATAAAATAGTAGTTGAATACTGAAACATGTATACGATATGATAGTTAATCTTTATTTCACAAAAATGCTTCATTTTCATCAAGGGAGGAGTCTTTTGGTAGCCTTTTCAACTAACGCGGACATACAGTTGGTTACCTTCCATCTGAACGGTGAAGAGTATGGCATCGATGTCATGCGGGTCAGGGAAATAAGCAGCATGGCCGACATTACAAAGACAGCCAATTCCCCGCAATACGTAAGGGGGGTCATAAACCTTCGTGGCACCATCGTTCCCATCATATCACTGCGCAACCGTTTCGGGTTTCCCGATGTTGCTGATGACAGCATGAGTTGTATTGCGGTGATGGATTTCAAGGGTGAACTGACCGGATTCGTCATTGACGGAATTTCAGACGTCGTCCGGGTCAAGCCAAGCGATATTCAACCGCCCCCAATCGAAACAGCTGCACAGCCATGGATTGAAGGCATCCTCGATATCAATCAGAGACTGGTGATATTTCTAAATCTTGAACATCTTGTATAGATTGTAGTTACATATTGGTTTTCTGCGCTTTTCTGTTAGAAACTTACGAGCTAACGTACTATCCCGTTTAAGAGAGCTAGGAGCTGTCAATGGAGACAAACAAACAAAGACTCGCGCTACAAGACGCAATGGTGTTTCTGGGAGCGATTGCATCCGGCACTGAACAGGCGATCGGTGAATCAGCCAACAGCATATCCTATCTGGCCGGCGTTAACCTTGGCAAAAGGCTGTCCGAAGGAGTAACAAATACCAAAGACATCCTGCAGGCACTTGACTCTACCAGGGAGGTCTTGAAGAAAAATGACTATCTCTGGCTTTTTGAGCCTTTCAAAACCCATGATCAGGAAACCATAGTCCAGGAAGATGAAAACAGCATACAAGTCATGCTGGTGTTCAGAGACTGCATGATCCGTCAGTCGCTGTTTCGTTTCGGCCACACCCAGAAGGGGTCGCTCTGCAACATGATGTACGGTTTTTTTGCCGGTGCCCTGCAGAACATCATGGGGCAGGAATCGTCACTGGAAATCGTCCATGCCGGTGAAAATGCCTGTTACAAAAAGCTGATCGTCAGGAGGACGCCATGAGCGAAGTCACCATAAATATTGAGTGGCTGAGCGACTGCTCCGGCTGTCAGATCGCAATTGTCGATCTGCACGAAAAAATCCTCAACGTCCTGCAGGCGGTCAAGATCCAGCGATGCCCGGTCCTGACCGACATTAAGGATTATCCTCACGCTACGGTCGGACTTGTGTCAGGTGCCATCCGTAACGAGCATGACCGTCATGCCGCGCTTGAGATGCGCAAATCCTGCGACATCGTCATCGCCTGGGGTTCGTGCGCTGTTTTCGGAGGGCCGGCCGGAGCCGGCAATATCCATACCCCTGCGGAAATCGTCAAGGCTGTTTATCTTGAGAACAAAACCACCACACCGGCCCCCCCCCCTTCCAGGGAAGTATCTCCGCTTGAATCCGTTGTTACGCCCATTGACTCGGTGATTGATGTCGATCTGTATCTGCCGGGGTGCCCGCCGCATCCAGCCTTTATCTTTGAATCGCTGACTGCTCTGGTCGAAGGACGTCAGCCGGAGGTAAACAGGTGCTCGGTTTGTGCAAAATGCAAGAGACATATGGAAAAAACCGATGTCAGCGAGATAAAATCGAATTCAGAAGGTTTCCCGAATGCCGAACAATGTTTTTTAAGCCAGGGCTACACCTGCATGGGCTCGGTTACGATCGACCGCTGCCTTGCCCCCTGCCCGGCAAACGGGGTACCCTGTACCGGATGCGCCGGGGCGACCATGCAGATCCTCACCGAACCAAACCGTGATATAAGAACGGAAATCGCCGATCGCATGTCGCGCCTGACCAAGATCGACCGTGACAGCATTGTCACATCGCTGGAGAAGGCTTCAAAGTCCCACTATTCCTACACTATGGCCACATCTATGATCAACAGCAAACCCACCTTCCACATCAAGAAATGGATTGATGAAGAAAACGCCGATTTCGAAGCAGGAGTACAAGCATGAAAAAGACCATCCGAATCGACCCGGTTACCAGAATAGAAGGGCACGCCAAAGTATTCATTAATCTTAATGACGACGGCACACTTGAAAACGCCGGACTTGTTGTCAACGAGTTGCGCGGATTTGAAAAGATCCTGATCGGCATGGAAGCCGACCGTATGCCGCATATCACTGCCCGAATCTGCGGTGTCTGTCCAACCGCCCATCATATTGCCGCGTCCAACGCCCTTGACAATGCCGCAGGAGTCAAAGCTCCTCCAGCCGCCATGCTGCTGCGCGAACTGATGTATATGGGACATATTATTCATTCCCACAGTCTCTCAATCTTTGTCCTGCAGGGGCCGGATCTGGTAATGGGTCTTGACGCAGATCCGGCGGTCAGGAACGTGGTCGGCATTGTTCAAGCTAACCCGGAGCTTGCCAGGATTGCCCTGCGTCTGCGGACGATCGGGCAGAAGATCAACGAGATGGTAGGTGGACGGGGAACCCATCCTGTCACCTCTGTTGCCGGTGGCATCACCTTTGTACTTGATCAGGAAAAGAAGAAGATCATCCAGGAATGGATTGATGAAGCTCGTGCGATGCTGCCTGCTGTCGTACCTGCCGTCAAAGGGTTGCTGCTGAATGCATTGGATAAACATCCCGCCATGCTCCATGACTGGGTCGCACCTTCATGGGGGTTGGGGACGGTGCTGGATGACCGGGTTTCCCTGATAGAAGGGAAACTGCGGGCAATTGACGAGACCGGCGCAACAAGAATCGAATTTGGGGTGGAAGATTACGACAAGTATCTGGTTGAGTCGGTGGTTGAATGGTCGTACATGAAAAAGGTCCATTTTAACATGAATGGCATGCATGAATACCGCGTCGGCCCCATGGCACGTATGAACGCTATGCGGCGTTTCGGCACGGAAATGGCCGATACCGAATATGCTGAGTTTGTCAAACTCGGCGGCAGCCCCTGCCACCTTACGGTATTCCAGACATATGCCAAGCTGGTTGAGACTATCTGGGCGATTGAGCGGGCCGACGAGATCATCAATAACGCAGCGGTCTGGGGCGAAACCCGTGTGCCGGTAACATTTAAGGGTGGCAGAGGGGTTGGGCATGTGGAGGCGCCACGCGGGACGCTGATTCATGACTATGAAATCGACGACAGGGGCATCATTCGTGCCGCCAACCTGATTGTCGCCACCCAGCAGAATTACGCCATCATCAACAGATCCATCGAGCAGGCTGCCCAGTCGCATGTTATCGGCAAAACAGATGATGCGACCCTATTGAACGCAGTTGAGTTCAGCATTCGCTGTTACGACCCATGCCTTTCCTGCGCTACCCATGCTGTCGGCAGAATGCCGTTAGAAATTGCCATCACCCGTGGCGGCGAAACCGTCAAGACTATCAGGAGGTAAGCGCCATGTCACTTGAAATCGATATTCATGAGCAATCATGCCGTGGATGCGAGTTGTGTATCGACATCTGCCCGACAAAAGTTTTTGAGCTGGATACTGAAAAGCGCCTCTGTGTGGTTAAGCATGCCGAGGATTGTATCGCTTGCCTTTCGTGCGCCTACATCTGCCCATCAAACGCAATCACCCACACAGATTATCATGCTGTAAAAAACTTCTATCGCGATGCCGAATTCTGCCAAAGGATGGGTAAGTTTCTATGAACACGACAGACTCTAAATATGTTCTCGACCTCTCGCCGGAAGACTACCAAAAGGCTACTGTTGAAGTTGCCTTTCTGCTGGATGCCTTTGCCAGTACTATTGACAACATTATGGGCGGCAATACAGCTCCGGTCGGCAGGATAGCAGGTCGTGATACCGCCAGCAAACTTCCGGTCGACTTTACGGATCCATCGCTGCAAGATATCATCAAGGTGCTAAGCGAGCAGATGCATGCAGGGTTCGACTTCACTCTTGACGGTAACGCGGTGACATTTAAATCCTGTATTATCAGAGACATGTGCTTGGTACGTAAGATCGAGACAGGTGGGGCGCTTTGCCGTTTGTTCCACTCATATTTTGACGGCATTGTTAACGGGCTGTTGTGCCGACCGGTCAAATCTACGATCATCTCCACAGGTAATGAATGCCAACTTCAAACCGCCGTACAATAATCATCTGCATCGGCAACGAACTAATTGCAGATGATGCGGTTGGTTTTGAAATATACCACCAGCTTGCCGGCTGCAATGCACGCCTTGAATATTGCGGTGTTGGTGGCATCGATATGCTGCCGTTGCTTGAAGGCGAAACGGACTTGATTGTTGTTGATGCTGTTCAACTTGGCGCAGCGCCGGGGACAATTCATGTTATTCCATGGAACTTGCTGCCTGGTGGTAGTAATGCGATATCAGCACATGGGCTGGGCTTGCGGGAGACAATTGAGATTGGAAATCTATTATACCCACAGGTTATGCCGGAGCATATTACCTTGGTAGGTATCGAAGGGCGCTGCTTTAATCGCACCAGAGAATACATGACTGGTGACGTCCAGGATGCAATTTGCACAGCAGTAAATACGATAAGAGAACTAATATAAATGGAGCTACTAGCAAATAGTAACAGTTGCTACTGTTGCAAGGGGGCAATAAATGAGCACATCTGTTCACGAAGTTGTAAAACGGCTGTCTGACGCTATGGTTTTGGGACAGCTTGATTCCAGAGGTGATACCACTACATTGAGCGGCAAAGATGCCGAAACCATCCAGCTTATCAATAGTATGATTGACGCCCTGGTTTCGCCGATGCGACTTGCCGGAAATGCCCTTGACGAGATCGCCCACGGCAAGCTGCCTCCGTTCGTGATTGATGAGTACCAAGGGGAATTTAACAATATCAAGCAGAACATCAATACTCTGCTGGCAATCCTTTACGGCATGCATGGTGAGACCGAATATCTTATCAGCAGTGTCAGCCAGGGCAAACTGAAAACTCGCGGCAATGACTGGGATTATGAGGGTATCTGGAAAGAATTGATCGGTGGGATGAACACAACTCTGGACGCCGTTATCGCACCTATCAATGAAGCGGGTGCAGTGCTTGACAGGCTTGCCCGCTATGACCTTAAAGCCCGAATGAACGGCAAATACCGTGGAGAGCATGCGGCCATCAGAAAGGCGATGAATGCAACTGCGGAGTCGCTGCATGAATCCATTTCTCAGGTATCTGAGACAGTCGGACTTGTCTCGGATATAGGCAGACAGATCACTCGCGTCAGCTCAATTGTAACAAAAGGAGCCGAGGAGCAGAGCGTACAGCTGAATGAAACATCCATGAGCCTGGTCACACTTTCAGAGAGCGCCAATCATAGTGCCTTAAGCACAACCAAGGCACATGACAATGCCAAACTGGCGACAGACGCCATCCTGAAAACCAAGGAGTCCATGAACCGCATGGTTGCCTCTATGAGAGATATTAGTGGCGCTGCCGATAACACAACGTCTATAGCAAACGAAATTGACGGCATTGCCAAGGAAACCGGAACCCTTGCCGGCGGAGCAGTTGAAAAGGCGGCCAGAATGCGCATATCAGCCGGCGGGTTCGGTGTTGTTGCCCAGGAGATAAGAAAACTTTCGCGACAATGTTCTGAAACCGCATGCGCCATGAAGGAATTTGAAAAAAAGATGGGCAAAGATCAGCAGGATGAGTTCGGAGAATTGATTGCTAATCTGATGAGCATCGCTCGTTTTTCCAACCTGTTGGGGGTCAATGCTGCCATTGAAGCGGCTCATGTCGAGGGAGCAGGCAACGAATTCAAAGTCATGACCGACGAGATTCACGGTTTGGCAGTTCGTTCGGCTGATGCCGCCAACAAGACCAGCACTCTCACAAAATCATCCGCATCTCTTTCCAAAAGCGGAGTACAGCTTTCGCAAGAGATTGATCAGCAACTGGAAGATGCGGTACAGGGAGCTCATGCTCTGAGCGCGTTTGCAGAGGACATCTCTGCCAGCATACATGAGCAGACTACCGGCTTGGAACAAATCAGCAAGACGGCAGCCGAGATCAGTATTGTTACGGACAAGAATGCTGAGGGAGCCGCTGAATCAATGGAAGCCGCCATGAATCTGGAACAACAGGTCGAAAAACTGACCAGAATGGTGAATCGCTTCAGTTTCTGATGCCTGTCAAAACTTTAAATACTACTTAAGTTTATCCTACGAAACAATTCCGTACTTTATTCTATCCGTAAAATAAAGGCTTGATCCTGTAGATATGCTTGATTCCTTTTAGACATTACTCTCCAGTGCCTCAACCACCACTAATTCAAGTTCCAGATATTCCTGCATCGAACAATCGGCCTACGCCCTTTTAGTTGCAAATGAATAGATAGCGCCACCAAAAGAACATTGTATACACATTATAGTTTAAACAACCGCTTGATTTTTAAAAGATCACTTGCTATATTTTAGCAGTCACTTGCGCAGAGTGCTAAAGTCTATAATAAAGGGGTAAGCTTTGTGGTAGCTCAATTACCTGTAGTGGCTGATAGCCTTCGGCTTTATATGAACGAAATTCGCAAATTCCCGCTTTTGAGTGAGGAAGAAGAACATCGCTATGCCGTTTCGTTTTTTGAAGACAAACATCTTACAGCAGCCCATAGCCTTATCACCTCCAATCTGAGATTCGTAGTGAAGGTCGCTTACGAATTTCGCCACTATGGACTGAAAATGCTCGACATTATCCAAGAGGGCAATATAGGACTGATGATGGCAGTCAGAAAGTTTAATCCATATAAGGGAGTCCGCCTCATATCGTATGCGGTTTGGTGGATTAAAGCCTACATCCAGAACCATATCATATCATCTTGGAGCCTTCTCAAGATTGGAACAACACAAGCACAGCGAAAGCTTTTCTTTAAACTTCGCCAAGCAAAAAATGCTCTTATCGGAATGGGTGAAGACAGAGAAAATGTCATGAGTGCCGCACAATCATTGAGCGTCTCAGAGCAGGATTTTTCTGAGATGGAGCAGCGCATGCAAGGCGACTGTTCTCTCAACGCAGAAATACCAGGCAGCGATGGGGTAACGGCCCTGGAATCTCTCGCTGACAACCGCCTTAATCAGGAAGAGCTACTTGCCGATTTGCAGGAAAGCCAGCACCTTCAACAAAAGGTTGCCGAAGTCGTAAGTCGTCTTAACGAAAAAGAGCGCTTCATCATCGAGAGGCGAGTTACAGCTGATGAGCCTATGACCCTGCAGGAGATCGCAAGCCATTTTTCAATATCTCGTGAGCGTGTCCGACAAATAGAAGAAGGAGCTTTGAAGAAAACAAAACAAGCTCTCATCCCCATATTAGCGGCCTAGCACTAATAAGTGTTCAACTAAACCTTCTATCAAATCGCACTCAAAATAAACGTATTTTTTTTATTTACAAATAGTACTTGACTTTAGCTGCTATTTTCTTTAAATAAACAAGTTCATTTTCTTTCTACCTAGAAAAAGCTTTGCCCCGTTAGCTCATACTGGTAGAGCAGCTGACTTGTAATCAGCAGGTGATCCGTTCGATTCGGATACGGGGCTCCACATTAAAACAAGCAGCATATTGATATAATGTATCATTCATCCTTGGAGGGATTCCCGAGCGGCCAAAGGGAACAGACTGTAAATCTGTCGTCATCGACTTCGGAGGTTCGAATCCTCCTCCCTCCACCACATATCATCGAAAAACGGTTGCACATAACGATCCCAGGAGACTTATAGTCGCTTGAACTGGCAAGTGATGACATCACGTTTTTCAAATTTCTTCGTCTGGTAGTGCGGGAATAGCTCAGTTGGCTAGAGCGTCAGCCTTCCAAGCTGAGGGTCGCGGGTTCGAGTCCCGTTTCCCGCTCCAGTATTTGTGCCCACATAGCTCAGGAGGTAGAGCACTTCCTTGGTAAGGAAGAGGTCTCCGGTTCGAGTCCGGATGTGGGCTCCATTTCAACGGTATATCAAAAAAGAGAAGGCTGTTCTCTGAACTCAATGAGTAATTCGGGAGGATTCCTAATGGCAAAAGCTAAATTTGAAAGAAACAAAACTCACGTGAACGTCGGGACCATCGGTCACGTCGACCACGGCAAAACCACCCTGACCGCTGCCATCACCAAGGTTTTGGCTGGCAAGGGCCAGGCTGTATACAAGGCGTTCGACCAGATCGACAACGCCCCGGAAGAGCGCGAGCGCGGCATCACCATCGCGACCGCCCACGTGGAGTACGAGACCGACAAGCGCCACTACGCGCACGTCGACTGCCCGGGCCACGCCGACTACATCAAGAACATGATCACCGGAGCGGCGCAGATGGACGGCGCGATCCTGGTGGTTTCCGCAGCTGACGGCCCGATGCCCCAGACCCGCGAGCACATCCTCTTGGCTCGTCAGGTCGGCGTCCCCTACATCGTCGTGTTCCTGAACAAGGCCGACATGGTGGACGACGAGGAGCTCATGGAGCTGGTCGAGATGGAAGTGCGCGAACTGCTCTCTTCCTACGACTTCCCCGGCGACGATATCCCGATCATCAAGGGTTCCGCTCTCAAGGCGCTGGAAGGCGAAAAGGGTCCCCTGGGCGAAGATTGCATCTTCGCACTGATGGACGCTGTCGACTCCTACATCCCTGATCCGGTCCGCGCCATCGACAAGCCGTTCCTGATGCCTGTCGAGGACGTCTTCTCGATCTCCGGCCGCGGCACCGTCGCAACCGGCCGCGTCGAGAGAGGGATTGTCAAGGTTGGCGAGGAAGTCGAGATCGTCGGCATGAAGGCAACCGCAAAAACGACCGTCACCGGCGTGGAAATGTTCCG